>CAZCIF010000060.1:0-16277 GCA_964498645.1 uncultured Rhodomicrobium sp.
TCGGCATCGTTCAAATCGCCAAGCTTGACCTGCATCAGCGTGCGGACATTCGGGTCGAGCGTCGTCTCCCGAAGCTGCTCCGGATTCATTTCGCCAAGACCTTTGTAACGCTGCATCGTCAGCCCAGCCCGGCCAGCCGCGAAAACGGCATCGAGGAGGCCGCGCGGCCCAAAGACGGGCGTTTGCACCGCTTTCCTTTCGAGGGCCATCTTATCGCCAAACAGGCCGGAAAACTCCGCATGATATTGGTGAAGCTTCCGCGCGTCAGCCGATTGGATGAGAGCCCAATCGATACTGTGCGCTTCCCTGACGCCGCGCACCTCGCGGGCGAACACGAAACCGCCGTCAGCACTGCGGCTAAAGGTCCAGCCTTGCTCGGTCTCCTCGGACAGCGCTTTCAGGCGCTCCACCACTTTTGAAGCCAGCTGCCCGGCTTCCTCCTCATGGTCCGCTAGCTTGGAATTGAGAAGCCCGGCGATGGCCGCCTGCTCCACAACTGTGCGCGAGTACCGCATGTGAAGCCCATCCAGCACATGCGAAAACAACCGCGACCGCTCGACCGCGGAACGCAAGTCGCGCCCTGAGCGGCGCTCGCCATCGCTGGGGATCAAAACGGCTCCATCGAGTCCGCCATCGATCAGGAAGTCCTCAAAGGCGCGTTGATCCTTTAGGTAGTTTTCGGAATGGCCGCGCTTGACCTTATAAAGCGGCGGCTGCGCAATATAGAGGTGCCCGGCCTCGATCAGAGCCGGCATCTGGCGGTAGAAGAACGTCAGCAGAAGCGTGCGGATATGTGCGCCGTCAACGTCGGCATCGGTCATGATGATGATGCGATGATAGCGTAGCTTCGAGATATCGAAGTCATCGCGCCCGATTCCGGTGCCGAGCGCCGTGATAAGCGTGCCGATCTCCTGGCTCGACAGCATTTTGTCGAAGCGTGCGCGCTCTACATTCAAGATTTTGCCCCGCAATGGAAGCACTGCTTGATTGGAGCGGTCGCGGCCTTGCTTTGCAGAGCCGCCGGCGCTATCGCCCTCGACGAGGAACACCTCGGATTTAGCAGGATCGCGTTCCTGACAGTCGGCGAGTTTGCCGGGCAGGTTGGCGACATCGAGCACGCCTTTCCGGCGCGTCAGCTCACGCGCCTTGCGGGCCGCTTCGCGCGCGGCTGCCGCTTCGGCAACCTTCATAAGGATGAGCTTGCCTTCGGCCGGATGCTCCTCGAACCAGGCTCCAAGCGTGTCCGCCATGATGCTTTCCACGGCGGGGCGCACCTCGGACGACACGAGCTTATCCTTGGTTTGGCTCGAAAATTTTGGATCGGCGACTTTGACCGACAGCACGCAGGTCAGGCCCTCGCGCGCATCGTCGCCCGTGAGTTGCACCTTCTCCTTTTTCGCGACACCGGAAGAAGCCGCATAATTGTTGATCGTGCGCGTCAGCGCCGCCCGGAAGCCCGCAAGGTGCGTGCCGCCGTCGCGCTGCGGGATATTGTTCGTGAAGCAGAAGACGCCTTCGTGATAACCATCGTTCCACCACAGCGCCGCCTCGACAGCAACGCCCTCGCGCTCCGTCTTGATGAAAATCGGCTCCGCGAAAAGCGGCGTGCGCGCGCGGTCCAGATATTGAACGAACGCTTTGAGGCCGCCTTCATATTTGAACTCGCTCTTGACGGGTTCGACGCCGCGCAGGTCCGAAAGGACGATCCTTACACCCGAATTGAGGAAGGCAAGCTCGCGCAGCCTGTGCTCCAGCGTCGTGTAATCGAACTCGACCATGGTGAAGGTCGCGGGGCTCGGCGTAAAGGTCACGCGCGTGCCGGTTCTGCCCGGTGCGCTGCCTACTACTTTGAGCGGCGCTTCGGGCACGCCATCGGCAAAGGCCATGAAATGCTCTTGCCCGCCGCGCCAAATGGTGAGTTCGAGCCGCGTCGAAAGAGCGTTCACCACCGACACGCCAACGCCGTGCAAACCGCCCGAAACCTTATAGGAATTCTGGTCGAATTTGCCGCCGGCATGAAGCTGGGTCATGATGACCTCAGCGGCGGAAACTCCCTCTTGAGAGTGAATTTCTGTTGGAATACCGCGGCCGTTGTCCTCAACGGTTACAGACCCATCGGCATTGAGAAAGACGGAGACCAGATTGGCATAGCCAGCCAGCGCCTCGTCGATGGCGTTGTCTACGACCTCATACACCATATGGTGCAGGCCGGAGCCGTCGTCCGTATCGCCGATATACATGCCCGGGCGCTTGCGGACAGCATCGAGGCCCTTTAAGACCTTAATGCTGTCCGCGCCATAGGCTTCCGCCGCCGCGTCTATGCGTCTTGCTGCTTCCATAAATGACACCTGATTCACCGCCCGCATGGCGGCACTTTAATATCATATATTTAGTGTCTCGAACCCGATTTTGCATCAGCCGCATGGACGAAAGCCCCGTTTGAGACAAGAAAAAACTGCGCCGCAGAGACGTCACTCAAAGGCGCAAAGGTCCCGGCGTCCGTCCCCGTCATCCAAACCTGCGCACCTAGGCTCGCGATAGATGAAAACAACGCGAGGCGACGCCCGGAATCGAGGTGAGCCGCGATCTCGTCGAGTAAAATCAATGGCGCTATGCCTCCGGAAGTCTTCTTGACGAGCCGCGCCTGGGCCAGCACAAGTCCGGCGAGAAGCGCCTTCTGTTCCCCGGTCGAGCACATCTTGGCAGGCATATTTTTCGGGCCGTGGATCACCTCAAGATCGCTCCGGTGCGGCCCAGTAAGCGCCCGCCCCGCCGCGCGGTCGCGGTCGCGGGATTGAGCAAGCAGGGTCCGGTAAGCATCCCGTAATCCGTTCGGCGCTGACTGGTCTATTTGCCCTTCAAGATGTCCTTGGAGGGTGAGACCTGCCCAGGGGAAGACGGAGTCCGGGTCGCGGTCTCTTTCGTCGATGATCCCGGAGCCGAGGCTTTGAATGGCGCGGTGGCGTGCCGCGGCCAAGATCACGGCGGTATCCGCCATTTGTACCTCGATACTATCGAGAAGTCGCGGCGGGCTGAAGGCTTCCAACGCCTTGTTGCGCTGGCGCATAGCCCGGTCGAATGTTGCCGCCGCGCTGGCATAGGAAGGTTCGAGGCTGAGCGCGAGCCGGTCGATGAAGCGCCGCCGTTCGCTAGCGGGTCCGGTGAACAGGCTGTCCATCGCAGGCGTCAGCCACAACATCCGTATCCTGGCCAGAGCGCCAGATCCCTTCGCCGCCGCGCCGTCAATCTTCACGATGCGCGGGGCGCGGACCCCCAAAACGCCGTCAGGCGGCAATTGAACGCCCGTTCCGATCTGTGTTTCCTCGCCGCCGGTGAATACTCTTGCCGCGACAGCCCAGCTGCCACTGCCTCCGCTTCGCGCAAGCTCTGGAAAGGGCAGCGAGCGCAAGCCCCGTCCAGCGGTCAATAAGGATATCGCTTCGAGGCAGTTCGTCTTGCCCGCGCCATTAGCGCCAGTGAGAACAACAGGATCCGGCCCAGTGACAAGGGTTGCTGCCCGGTAATTGCGGAAATCCGTCAGTGTCAGCTTGCCAATCCAGATGCGGCTCCCGTCACCCCTCTCTGGGGGGTCTTCGATCCGGGTCATACCTCCCGCGCCGCGTAATGATCGGAGGCACCACCCCTCAACCTGTCCTTCTCCCCTGAGGAGAAGCAACGCCAGAACAAAACCCGGAGCGTGCAACAACGCCCCCTCTCCCATTTGGAGAGGGCTGGGGTGAGGGGTATGGAGCGAAGGTTTTTACGATTTGGCATAAGAAAATGCAGACGTTCGGAAGCTTTCGAGCCTAAACGCGCATCGGCATCAGAACATAGAGCGCAGACGCGTCGCTTTCATCCGAGACAAGCGTTGGCGAAGAGCCATCGGCGAGCTTGAAGAGCGCCTGGGCGCCGTCGATCTGCGCCGCGATGTCGAGAAGATAGCGTGCGTTGAAGCCGATTTCGATGGGTTCGTTCCGGTAATCTGCCGAAATCTCTTCCGTCGCCGAGCCCGATTCCGGGTTATTGGCGGATACGATGAGGCGGCCTTCACTCACGTTGAGCTTCACCGCGCGCCCTTTCTCCGAGGAGAGGGTCGAGACGCGGTCGACGGCTTTGACAAGGTCCGCGTTCTCAAGGAGCAGGACCTTCTTGTTGCCGGTGGGGATAACGCGCGCGTAATCCGGGAAGGAGCCATCGATGAGCTTCGAGGTGAGCACTACATCTCCAACCGCAAACCGGATCTTGGCTTGAGACAGGGAGACCTCGACGGGGGCCTGGCCATCGTCCAGAAGCTTGATCACCTCGGCCACGGCTTTCCTAGGCACGATCACGCCGGGCATTCCCTCGGTGCCCTCTGGGCACGAGGTCTCCACCAGGGCAAGGCGGTGGCCATCTGTCGCAACCGCCCGGAGCTTCGGCTCGCCGCCTTCCATGCGATGCAGGTAGATCCCGTTGAGGTAGTACCGGGTTTCCTCGGTCGAGATGGCGAAGCGGGCCTTTTCGAAGAGCCGCTTGAGTTCGCCGCATTCGAGGGTGAAGCGGTAGGGCAACTCGGCCTGTCCCATGTCGGGAAACTCGCTGGCGGGCAGCACCGCAAGCTCGAAGCTCGCGCGTCCCGCAGTGACCTTCAGCCGTCCTTCCGGCTCCTTGCGCGCGATCTGGATTTCGGCGCCTTCCGGAAGCTTGCGGACAATATCGTGCAGCGTATGCGCGGGGATCGTCACCGCGCCTGGCATCTCTACCTTCGCGGGGACGGTTTCGATCGCCTCCATATCGAGATCCGTCGCCTTGAGCGTCAAGGCGCCGGATGCCTCGGCGCCTGTCAGGATGTTGCTGAGGATAGGGATGGTGTTGCGCCGCTCCACGATACCCGTAATATGGCCGAGGGCGCGGAGCAGCATATTCCGGTCTACAACGAAGCGCATAGTTGAAGTTACCCCGCTCGGGCGGTGTTCTGGTTGTCACGGCAGATTGGCCGCCGGACCGCTTCCCGTCAAGTCCGGTGGTTCCGGACGGCCGCTTTAGATGGCGCCGTCTTTGAGCATCCGCGAAAGCGAATTCAGTTCCTCCTTCAGCGTGCCATCCTGCTGCTTCAGCGTCTCGATCTTACGGATCGCGTGCAGGACCGTTGTGTGGTCCCGGCCTCCAAAGCGGCGCCCGATCTCCGGCAGCGAACGGGATGTGAGCGTTTTCGCGAGATACATGCCAATTTGGCGCGGGCGGACAATAGACTGATTCCGGCGGCTCGAAAGAAGATCGCCGCGCTGGACGCCATAATGCTTGGCGACAATGCGCAGAATATCGTCGATCTTGACCCGCTTCGGCTCTTTCGACCGGATGAGGTCTCCGATCGTGTTCTCGGCGGCATCGCAGGTTACCCGCTCGCCGGTCAGTTGATAGGCCGCGTGCAGGCGGGTGATGGCGCCTTCGAGCTCCCGGCCATTTTCGGTGAGCTGGGTGGCGAGATAGTCCAGCACGTCAGCTGGAACCTCGAAGCCCGGCGAAGCAGCCATCTTCTCCGCCGCCCGCCTTTCCAGGATTTTCAATCGCAAATCATAGTCGAGCGCCCCAAGCTCGGCGACCAAGCCGCCCGAAAGCCTTGAGCGCATTCTCGCGTCGAAGCTTTCCAGCAAGAGCGGAGCGCAATCGGCGGCGACCACAACCTGCTTGCCGCCATCGATCATGGAATTCAGCGTATGGCAGAACTCCTGCTGGAACGTGCGGCCCTGCAGGAACTCCATATCGTCGATGAGCAGGAGGTCGATGGTGCGGAGCTTTTCCTTGAAAGCCGGAGCATCGCGGGTCTGAAGAGCCTCAGCGAAGCTGTACATGAAGCGTTCGGCGGTGAGATACAAAACCTTGGCGTTCGGGTCGCGCTGCTTCACGTCCCAGGCGATTGCGTGGAGAAGGTGCGTTTTGCCCATCCCGACACGCGCGTGGATGTAAAGCGGATTATATCTCAGCGGCTGCTCGCCGGTGCTTTCGGCGACCTGCAACGCTGCCGCATGCGCAAGCCGGTTCGGCGCTCCGACAACGAAGGATTGGAACGTATAGCGCGAATCGAGCGGCGATCCCTCAAAGCCTTCGAGGCCTGTCCGTGCGTCGCGCGGAGCCGTGCTCACGATGCGCAGCGGCACGGGAGAGACCGGCGTGGCTTGCGGCCTGGGTATGACCGCCTCTTTCGGCGCCGGCATAGCCTTATGTTTCTCGACCGGGGCGAGATGAGGCTGACGAACCCGGAACTCGAGCCTGTTAACGCCGCTCAGCTCTGTGCCGCAGCATGCGAGCAGCTTTTCCGAATAATGGGATTGCAGCCAATTGCGCAAGAACTTGGTTGGAACGGAGACTTGCACGACGCGGCCATCATAGTTCTCCAACTCGACCCGGCCAAACCAGCTCGTGAACACATCCTCACCAAGCTCGGCCCGCAGGCGGCTCTGAATGCGCCGCCATTTATTTTCGATTGAAGATTTTGAAGATGCCGGGAGATCCAAGGCTTCCATTGAAACATTCCTCGCCGCCCGTAGGGGCATCAGCGTTAAATCGTTTAGGGGTAGCGCGTCTTTGGCGCTATGCAGCAATAGGGAGATCGAGCGCCTGCTTGCCTGGCACGGGTTCTTGCGGTGCAGCCTTTTCGTCCGTCCGCAAGGCAGGAACAAGCATCCCGGAGGCAGGTTTTTCCGCAGCTCTGCGCGTTGCACGCCCTTCCAGCAGGAAGCTTGCGGGACGGACAGCGGCACCACCCGGATCCGCGCCGCTGGCGCCCGCAAAGAAGGCGTCGGCAAGATCGGATGCCAAGTTTTGAAACTCTCTCGTTGCGAGATAAGCCTTCCAGGTGATGGAAGGATGCCCGGCCCTTGCGGCCGCGCGCCCGCTGTTTTCCTCGCTGCGGGCGATAATGCTTTGAGCGCGCTTGAACAAAGCTGGCCGCGCTGGCGGCACTTTCCAAGTATAAGAACAGACCGTTTGCGGCGATGCCGCCATGCATTCACTTCGCATCGTCTTCCTCCTGCCCAATGCATGACGGACAAAAGGTGTAGCTGGCGCCAAGGCTCTTGGCGCGCGCACCGTTCATCCGTCGCCTGATGTGGACAACGGTGCTCGCATATGTGGAGGCCACCCCACAAAAGGAGCCCGGTACGCATTACGGAAAACATAATCAGGAGGGGAATAATCCCCGTTCGGAAGTGGCAGCATACAAAGGCAGGCCGCTTCGCGCAAGGGGAGGCGGAAGGGTAGCGGGAGCGCAAGAGGGGAGGTAGAAAAGGAAGCTTGCGCCGGAAATTTTGGCTCAAGCCATTGAACAAATTAACGAATTATTAACACTTAATTTAAAATATGACCGCACGCAAAAATTGAAAAATTTTGTTGCACGCACTCATTCCCCGCGGCCAATTCCGCGGAGCCAAGACTTGCTCGTTCATTAAGCCATTGAAACTTCTGGGCTTTTAAAAAAGTGCAAGAGAGCTGAAATGCACATAGACACAGCAATGATGTAAATTCGCATCAGCGGATGCAAATTTACGCAGCCTCCCCGAGCGCCTTGATACGCGCCGACAACCGGGAGATTTTCCGCGATGCGGTATTCTTATGAAGGATGCCTTTCGAGGCGGACCGCATGATTTCCGGCTGTGCTTCGCGAAGGGCCAGATTCGCGGCGTCCTTATCGCCCGAGGCGATTGCCTCCTCAACCTTGCGGACGAAGGTCCTCATCCGGCTGCGCCGGGACTTGTTGATCATAGTGCGCCGTTCCGCTTGGCGCGCAGCTTTCTTTGCCGATTTGGTATTTGCCATGTTACGCGTTCCTTTCGCGGGCGGGCGGCCCGCGCTGCAAGATTCAATGTTGGATGAAAAGATACCCGGCCTGCCCGTAGGCAGCAAATCTTGAATTGCATATACCTTCGATAAGTTTGAGCGTCAATCGCAGCGCCTTGTTTTGCGTGCGCGATCGAGAAGCTCTTCACGGGATATTGTGAACCCGGCGGCTGCCCACTCCTCCTCGGAGCCCTTCAAGACCGCACCTAAAGCCGGGCCCGGCTGCCACCCCATCCCGATCAGATCGGCCCCGCTGACTGGAAAAACCGGCCGCTGCCAAGAACCGGCGAGATGGGCGGCGAAGTGCCATGCTGCGTCGTCCGGCGTGGCATCCGAAGCAGCCCATGCGAGCAGGAGGCGCCCGAGATAAAGACGCGTCCCGAGCCGGTAGAGAAGCACCTCCAGCCCTGTTTTGCTAACGGCCGCTGAGATATGCGGGTGAATCGCTGAAAGACCCTCCAAGTCCCGCGCCTCCGCACATGACAGGCGCAGCCTTTCCGCGAGGCGGCCAGCATCCTCCTCGACGAAGAGGCCGAGCGACGCCAGGCGGAAGATGGGGTCGGGCACAAGCTTCAGCGCGGCCTCAATCTGGCAAAGCCGCTCGAAGCGGGTCCGCCGTGCGACGCCGCCAAGCAGAAGAAGCAGGATGCCGATTTCGTCCATAATTTCAACGGCGTCACGGGCACGGCGCGCAACCAGGATACGCAAGAGTTCCGTGCGCACGCGTTCGCGCGAGAGGCGCAATAGCCCGATACGCTCGCGGATGGCGGCGGCAATGCCCTCGCGATCGAACTCTCCTTCGGCATAGCCGGCGCTGAACCGGAAAAACCTAAGGATGCGCAAATAGTCCTCGCGGATGCGCTCCTCCGCGCTGCCGATAAAGCGCACGCGTCCGGCGCGAAGATCGCTCAAGCCGGTGCCCAGCGGATCGTAGACCTCGCCTTTCGCGTCCGCATAAAGCGCATTCATCGTGAAATCGCGCCGGCGCGCGTCGGCCTCCCAATCCATGCCGAAGGCAACGGTCGCGCGGCGCCCATCGGTGGCAACGTCCTGGCGAAGCGTCGTAACCTCGAAGGGGACGCTATTGGTAATGAGCGTCACCGTGCCATGCGCGATGCCGGTGGGCAGCGCCTTGATGCCGGCCTCTCCCGCCAGTCTGATCACATCCTCGGGCTTCGCCGGCGTGGCGAAATCGACCTCGTTCACGGTGCCCCAGCCAAGCAGCGCAATCCTGACGGCGCCGCCAACTGCGCGCGTCTCGAAGCCCTCGCGGTTGAGGCAGGCGAACACGGCCTGCGTTTCCGGCTTCAAGAACCAATCCGCTGTTGCAACGCTGAGAGCTTCCATAGAAGGCTGCGATCCTCTGCGGCTAATGACTTACTTCGCCTCGGGCGCATAAAGCCGCTCGTAAAGATTGCGTAAGATAGCGGCGGTTGCTCCCCAGATAAAGCGCCCCTCATAGTCCATGGCATGAAAGAGGATTGGCCTGCCGTTCCATTCGCGAAGATGCTGGATGTGGTTCTGTTCCGCCATCAGAAACGAGAGCGGCACCTCAAAAATCTCCGCCACTTCGCCTGGATGCGGGACCGGCTCGCAAGACGGATCGGCCAGCGCAAGCACAGGAATGATGCGGAAGCCGGTACCGGTGTTATGCAGATCGAGCAAGCTCAACGGTGTCACGAGCGCAGGCGGGATGCCGACTTCCTCTTCCGCCTCTCTCAGCGCAGTCTCGACGGGTGTGGCGTCGGCCGCCTCGATCTTGCCGCCGGGAAAGGCAATCTGCCCGCCATGGGAGTTGAGATGCGAGGTACGAAGCGTGAGCAGCACGGTTGCCTCAGGTTCCCGTGCCAGTACCGGCACAAGTACCGAAGCCATCTTCCAGGCACCGGCGTCCACGAGATGGTCAAGCCTTAAATTTTCGTTAGCCTTCCCGCAGGCGTCTACCCGGCGTCCCGCATCTATTCCGTAAGAGGAAGGCTGCGCCGCCATCCATGTGGCTTTTTCCAGCCCAAGGCCGCGCAACCGCGCCCTCTCGGCAAAACCTCTTGGAGAAAAAGGGCTTAGTATCGCTTCCGCCGTCAACCTATCGGCTTGGCACCGGTATCCCTCCACAATGCCGGAAAAATGAAGCCTCCGTTTGAACATGGATGCGCCATCTGGATTTGCCATCATCCCGTTTCCGCCACGTGGCGCAAATCTTGCTGCCTGGCGTTGTATCCACATGATGCGTCCGCATATACTCTAAAATTCAACCGCGCAGGCAGCCGGGCAAACGGTCATCAAGCAGGTTTCTCATCATATGCGCTATTCCTCCGAGCCCGATATCGTAACCCGCGCCGATGACATCCGGTCGAAAGTGGCTCGCGCCAGAGACTCAATATCGCGCGTCATCTTCGGACAAGATACCGTTATCGAGCTTGTCCTTGTTAACATTCTTTCCGGCGGCCACGCATTGCTAATCGGCGTGCCCGGCCTTGCGAAGACATCGCTCGTCGAGGCGCTTGGCGGCGCGCTGGGATTGAATACGAAGCGGATTCAGTTCACGCCCGACCTGATGCCATCCGATATTGTGGGTACGGAGGTGCTCGAAGAGAAGGCCGGGTCGCGCTCCTTCCGTTTCATCGAAGGGCCGGTGTTCACCCAGCTCCTGATGGCTGACGAGATCAACCGTGCCAGCCCGAAAACCCAATCCGCTCTCCTGCAGGCGATGCAGGAGCGTCAGGTGACCTATGCGGGGCAGACCTATGGACTGCCTTCGCCGTTCTTCGTGCTCGCAACCCAGAATCCGCTCGAGCAGGAAGGCACATATCCCTTGCCCGAGGCGCAGCTCGACCGGTTTCTATTGCAGGTGGACGTGACTTATCCCGACGCTGCAGCCGAGCGGCGAATGCTGTATTCGACAACCGGCGTCGAAGACCGGCGCGTGCAGCCGGTGCTCACGGCGGATGAAGTCACTGCCGCCCAGCGTTTCGTCCGCCAAATCCCCGCAGGCGACAGCGTCGTCGATGCCATCTTGAAGCTGGTCCGGTCCGCACGTCCGCAAACGGCGGAGGCGGCGCCGCGTGTGAATGAGCTTGTGGCGTGGGGGCCTGGCCCGCGCGCAAGCCAAGCCTTGATGCTCACCGTCCGGGCGCGCGCGCTGCTCGATGGACGCTTTGCGCCTTCCATCGACGATGTGATCGCGCTCGCGAAGCCGGTGCTTCGCCACCGCATGGCGCTGACCTTCACCGCGCGAACCGAAAACGTCACTGTCGATCAGGTCATCGACGAGCTTACCGCCCGCTTGCGTTGAGGTAGCCGCACCCTTGAAGCCGCTCGACATCAAAGCCAAGCAGCCGGTTCTCGCCCTTGAAGGCGCGTCCCAGGACTTAGCGGGAAAACTCCCTTCGCTGCTCGTGGAAGCGCGGCGCGTGGCGGCGACGGTGTCGCAGGGAACCCATGGCAGGCGGCGCGCCGGTCCGGGCGAGACCTTCTGGCAGTACCGGAGCTTCGAAGCGGGCGATTCGGCTAGCCTCATCGATTGGCGGCGTTCGGCAGGGTCGAGCCACCTTTTCGTGCGCGAGCGCGAATGGGAGGCCGCACACACGGTGTGGATCTGGATCGATCTGTCACCGTCGATGTATTTCCGGTCGCATCTGGCTCCAGCTTCGAAGGCCGAGCGCGCGGTGGTGCTCGCGCTCGCCTTGGCATCGCTCCTTTCGGATGCTGGCGTGGGCATTCCCGGCCTGATGGAGCCGAAATCGAGGCACAACACGGCCGCCGCGATGATGGAGACGCTTGCCGGTTCCCTTGCTAGCCTTAAATGCCTGCCCGATGCCAAAACCCGCCTGAGCCGCCATTCCGAAATCGTGATTCTCAGCGACTTTCTCGAGCCCGAGCCGGCTATCGGCGCACTATTCAGCGCCATCGCCCGCCAATGCGTGCGCGGACACGTCCTGCAAATTCTCGATCCTGCCGAGGAGAGCCTACCCTACCAAGGCCGGGTGGAATTTTTCGATGAGGAGGCCGGCACGCGCTATATTGCCGAACGCGCGGAGACCTTGCGCGAGGATTACCAACAGAAGCTTGCCACGCATAAAGCAGCGGTTGCCAGCCATGCAGCCGAGCTGGGCTGGACGCCTTTTCTCCATCACACCAGCCGCCCCGCTGTCGAGGCGCTTCTTTCGCTTCATATGCACCTGTCGGGCCTTGAGAAGGCCTATCGCGCCAAGGGCGCGCTCAAAAGCCAGCCAGCGCGCGGGAACAGCCTGTCATGATGGGACTCCTTGGCGCCTTGCAATTTACTTCGCCCTGGATGCTGGCAGGCCTGGCCGCTCTTCCTCTTATCTGGTGGCTCTTGCGCCTGACGCCGCCCCGTCCGGAGACGGTGCCATTTCCACCGGCATCGCTTCTGCTCGGACTGAAGCCCCGCGAAAGAACACCAGTTCGAAGTCCATGGTGGCTCACTTTGTTGCGCATGCTTGTTGTAGCGGCGGTGATCGCGGCCCTGGCTGGACCCATCATCAAGCCGCGAACGGGCGCCGCGCCGGCCGTCTCGCAGCCGCTGCTTGCCGTGGTTGACAATGGCTGGGCAGCAGGCAGCCGCTGGGCGGCGCGGCAAGCTTTCGCGAACGAGCTGGCTTCAATGGCCGAAGACAGCGGGCAGACCCTTTTCCTTCTTCCAACGGCCGGTCCGGCGGCGCCGCTGCAGCCGTTGACGCCGGCGGAGTTCCGCCAGCGGTTCGCGTCGCTGAGCCCGCAGCCATTCCCAGGCGGCAGGGCCGCGGCAGCGCAGCAGATCGCAAAGGAGCTTGGCCCGGAGCACGGTAAGATGCGCGTAGCCTGGCTTTCGGATGGCGTCGAAGATGCCGGAGCGGATGCCCTGCGCAAAGCTTTGAACGCGTTAGCCCCGGACGGTGCCGATATTTACACAGACGCCGCCGGGATGGGCGCGCTGGCCATCACGAAAGCTCAAGCCGAAGGCGGCGTAATCCGCGCCCGTGTTTACAAATCCGAACCTGTTGCCCGGCGGGGGCAAGTTGCCGCCGTGACCGCGCGGGGAGAGCGCCTGGCGGTGGCGCCGTTCGAAATCGGCGGCCAGAATGTTTCCGCGGATGTCTCACTCGATCTTCCCCTTGAGCTACGCAATCAGGTGGCCCGTCTTGAAATTCCTGGCGAAGAGTCCGCCGGTGCGGTGTTTCTTATCGACAGCCGCTCGCAGCGCCGGCGCGTTGGCCTTATCGGAAGCGAAGAAACCGAGCGGGCACAACCTCTTCTCTCTCCGGATTACTATCTCGAGCGCGCTTTGAAGCCCTTCGCTGAAATCACGCGGGCGCGCACGGCAAATCTCGATCAAGCCACGGCGGATATGGCTGGCCGTTCGCCATCGATCATCATACTGAGCGATGTGGGCCGCCTTGCGGGTCCCCCGGCCAACCGGCTCCGCGCTTTTGTCGAAAAAGGTGGCATGCTGCTTCGCTTCGCCGGCCCCCGGCTTGAGCAGGGAGGCGATAATTTGCTGCCCGCTCCCTTGCGCCAGGGCGGCAGGACGCTCGGCGGAACCATGACCTGGACCTCGCCGCAAACGCCCGCACCCTTCGAGCAAGGCTCGCCCTTCGAAGGCATGGTGGTTCCGAAGGACGTCACGATCTCGCGCCAGGTCCTCACCGACCCGGCAGCGATGCCGCGCGAGACTCAGGTTTGGGCGCGGCTCGCCGACGGCACCCCGCTTGTGACCGCAACAAGGCGCGGCGCCGGCCTACTTGTCTTTTTTCATGTTACGGCCAACCCGGATTGGTCTAATCTACCTTTATCGGGCCTGTTCGTGGAGATGATGCGTAAGATCCTGGATCTGTCTTCGTTGCAACTGGCGCAGGCAAGAGGCGCAGCAACCGCTGCCGCCATACCCGCCGCTGCTTCCGGCGAGGACACCCTTTTGAAGCCGTGGCGGATTCTGGACGGCTTTGGCAGGCTTGCCGAACCAGGAGAACGCGCCCAAGCCGTCGCGGCTCTGAAGATCGATGCAACCCCTGTGAGCGCATCGAACCCTGCTGGGTTTTACGGGCCGCAAAACGCGCTTCGCGCCATTAACGTGATGAAGGATGGGGACACGCTTGCGCCGCTTGGCCTACCAGCCAACGCAAGAGTTAGGGTCTTTGCGGAAGCAAAAAGAATTGCACTGGCGCCGTGGCTGTTTCTTGCCGCGCTTGGCCTTTTCCTCGCCGATGGCGCCATCTGCGCGCTCATACTCGGCCGCGGAGCGATCTCGTGGCGGAAGGCTGCCGCCGCTGCGATTGGCCTCTCCCTTTTCCTGAGCTGGCCATCCCCGGATGCGCGGGCCGAGGCGCCAGCGCAGGATAACAGCGCCAATGCAGCCGCCTTCGCCCTCCAGGCCTCTCTCGACACGCGGCTTGCTTATGTGCTGACAGGGGACGCGGAAGCGGACAGGATTAGCCGTGCCGGCCTCTCCGGCTTGTCGAAGGTCTTGAGCGCACGGACCGCCGTTGAGCCCGGCGAGCCCATGGGCGTCGACCCCGCCCGCGATGAGCTGGTCTTCTTTCCGCTCATCTATTGGCCGGTCCTGCCGAATGCCGAGCCTATGCCGGACAAGGTTCTCGCCAAGATCGACGCTTATATGAAGCAGGGAGGCCTCATCATCTTCGATACTAAGAACGACGGGAATTTCACCGGCAGCGTGCTGGCAAGAGGCGCCACCCCGCTGGCTCAGCTTCTGGGCAGGCTTGACCTTCCGCCACTTCAGCGGCTGCCGATGGATCATGTTCTGACCAAGTCGTTTTATTTGCTTCAATCCTTCCCCGGCCGCTGGGACAATGGCGATCCGTGGGTGGAAGCTCAGTCCGGCACCGGAGATGCCAGGCGCGGCGTGAAATCGGACGGCGTCAGCTCGATCATCATAACCTCGAACGACCTCGCTGCCGCCTGGGCGCTCGACAGCGGCGACCGCCCCATGTTCGCTGCCGTTCCGGGAGGCGAGGAGCAAAGAGAGCTATGCTACCGCGTTGGCGTCAATATCGTGATGTATGCGCTGACCGGAAACTACAAGAGCGATCAAGTGCATGTCCCGGATATCCTGCAGCGGCTTGGGCATTGATCGCTATGCATTGTAACCCCTCATGAACTGGTCCGTAGAGTTCTTCCCTTTCTTTTCGCGCGAACTGCTTGCGGTCTGCGCGGTGCTTTGCCTCGCTTCCATCGCCCTTTCGGCATGGCGGAGCAGAAGGGGTGCGGTCCTGCGCGCTTTGAGCCTTGCCAGCTTCCTTGCAGCTCTTGCCAATCCCAATCTGAAAAATGAGGAAAGGCAGCCTCTCTCCAACATCGCGGTCGCTGTCGTGGATCAAAGCTCCAGCATGCAGCTTGCAGGCCGGAGCGGGCGCGCACAGCAGCTCGAAGCGGAGCTGAAGGCACAGCTCGCGAAGATCCCGAATCTGGAGGTACGCTGGGTGCATGTACCCGGTACGGATCAGCCGGGCGGTGAAGCAACTGGCCTTTTCTCCGCTCTCGACAAGGCTATGACGGACCTCCCGCCAAGCCGGATGGCGGGCGCGCTCTTCATCACCGACGGACAGATCCACGATGTGCCGCAGGACCACAACGGTCTTGGTTTCGACGCTCCTTTGCACGCTCTCATAGCAGGATCTCCGGGCGAAAAAGACACAAGGATCGAAATTGTCTCCGCGCCGCGGTTTGGGCTGGTCGGCTCGCAGCAGATCGCGGAAGTCAGGGCGGAACGCAGCGGCCCCGCCGGCGGGCGTCTTGCCACCTTCGAAATCCGGCGCGCAACAGGGCCAATTGAGACGATCCAGGCCCCCTATGGCCAAAAGGTTCCCGTCAAGCTGCGGTTCGATCATGCCGGGTCGAACATCGTCGAGGTTGAGCTAAAGCCAGAGCCGGGCGAACTGACCACCATCAACAACAAGACGGTTATCCAGGCGCAAGGTGTCCGTGAGAATTTGCGCGTGCTTCTGGTTTCGGGCGAGCCTCATGCCGGGGAGCGGACATGGCGCAACCTCTTGCGTTCCGATGCCGCTGTCGATCTCGTGCATTTCACGATTTTGCGCCCCCCGGAGAAGCACGATGGAACGCCCATCGACCAGCTAGCCTTGATCGCCTTTCCGACGCGCGAGCTTTTTTCGGAGAAGCTCCATCAGTTCGATCTGATCCTTTTCGACCGCTATCAGCGTAGAGCGGTGCTGCCGATGATCTATCTCGATAATGTGGCGCGCTATGTGGAGCAGGGCGGCGCGGTGCTCGTTGCTGCGGGCGCCGACTTCGCTTCGCCGGTTAGCCTTTCGCGCACGCCGCTCGGCACCGTGCTCCCGGCCCACCCGACTGGACGGGTTGTGGAGGCGCCATTCCGTCCCGCGATCACCAAAGAAGGCGAAAAGCATCCGGTTACCGCGGGCCTTCCCGGCGCGCCGGCCAAGGACGGGCAAAAGCCGGGCTGGGGCCATTGGTTCCGCGTG
>CAZCIF010000060.1:16287-17052 GCA_964498645.1 uncultured Rhodomicrobium sp.
GATGCCCAAGCGGACCGCGGCGAAGTTGTCATGAAGGGAGCCGAGAACAAGCCGCTTCTGGTGCTCGACCGGCGGGGGAAGGGCCGTGTCGCACTGCTCCTCTCGGATCACGCCTGGCTATGGGCGCGCGGCTATGAAGGCGGCGGCCCGCATGTCGATCTGTTGCGGCGGCTCGCGCACTGGCTCATGAAGGAGCCAGACCTCGAGGAGGAGGCTTTGTCGGCAAAGGCCGGCAAGCAGGGGATCACAATCGAGCGCCGCACGGTTAAGGATCAGGTGGGTGAAGCCACGGTCACGCCGCCCTCCGGCAAGGAAATCAAGGTTACGCTCGGCCCGGTGGCCCCTGGCCGCTTTGCGAAGACCATCGCCGCCAGCGAGCCCGGCGTGCATCGCATTGCGATGGATGGCTTGACCGCGCTCACGGTCGCAGGGGACATGAACGCACCCGAGTTCCAGCGCGTGGTCGCAACGGGCGAGCCGCTGCGGTCCATTCTGGACAAGAGCGGCGGCGGCGCATTTTTCCTTGGCGGCACGGCTGGCGCAACGCCCGTGGCGGCGCCATCGATCTCCATGGTACGATCCGGCCACCGGTCTTACGGTTCCTCCTGGCTCGGCTTGAGGGCGCGCGATGCCTTCGAAGTGAAGGCTGTGTCCTACATTCCGCTGATCGGCGGCTTCGCCGCGCTCGGCATCGCGCTCGGGCTTTTATCGCTCACTTGGTATCGCGAAGGCCGGTAAGGGGGTTCCCTTACTGGCCCAACCGGG
>CAZCIF010000061.1:0-16266 GCA_964498645.1 uncultured Rhodomicrobium sp.
CCCCAAGCGCTATTGTTCGACCGTCATCGCGAGGCGGCTTTTAGCCGCCGTGGCGATCCAGGGCAACCTCTGGGGCTTGACTCTGGATTGCTTCGCTACGCTCGCAATGACGGTGCCTCCTGTTTTCCATCAGTTCAGCGCCAGCGCATTTTGTCCAGGCAATTGCTGGCCCAGAGGTAGCTCGACTTCCAAAATCCAGATGTCAGGGTCGCGGCCGGCTTGGCGCGTGAGATAGGCATCTGCCTCGGTTTCGACGGTCTCCGGAGAATAAACTGGCTGCCACGCGCGGCCTTCGTCCAAGACGATCGCATCTCCCGGCATCATCTCCGCCAAATGTGCCGATAGAGGCGCGAAGACTTGGCACGTTCCGTCCAGCCGCGCGACTTTGATGTAAATAGCTCCCGCATCCGCGTCGCCGCGGCGCACCAAGGCTGCGGATATGAATGAGGAGTTGAGACGCCGCAGATAAGCGCTCACCCAGATGTGTGATTTTAGGCGCATACTTCCCTCTATTTGATGCGCGAAAGCGAACCGCCCGCCAGCGTTAAGCTTTCGCCATGGTCATATATGACCGGCCTTCTGGCAGCAATGTCTAAGGTCATGGCTACCCCGAAAGTTGCTACGGGCTTGTTATCTAAAATCGCGGCTTTTTAAGGTATCTGTCCAAGTTGAATTAACACGTTTCCGGGCCCGGGCGTTCCCGGCCGAAGCGTGTGCAACTTCGCCGTCCCGGCCAAAGCGCAAGGCGAATGCCCCGTCTCCGGCGGGCTGGAGCCGCTGAAGCATGGCTGTCCAATCGGTAAGGCGGCAGCTGACCACATGGATGACATTGCTCTCCCTTTGTAAAATTCCCTCGCAAAGCAGCACCTTCGCTCCATAAACAGCCCTGCGGTATTTTTCGGTAAGCTTCGGCCAAACGATCAAATTGGCGGCGCCCGTCTCATCTTCGATTGTGATGAAAATCGTTCCTTTTGCGGTTCCTGGCCGCTGGCGGAACAGGACAAGGCCGGCGATTTTGACGAACTTGCCATTGGGAAGATTTTTCAGGTCCACAGCTGCGATCATGCCTTTTGCCCGCAACTCCGCACGCATGAACGCCATGGGATGATTGCGAAGCGAAAGCCCCAACATTGAATAATCTTCCGTGACCGCCTCTTCCTCCCGGAGGAGAGGGAGCCTGACGGAAGTGTCATCCCCGAACCTGCTCCCGGATACCGCTTCTGGCTTTTCCGAAACTTTTGGCTGCAGAAGCGGCAATTCATCGGCTTCCAGCCCGGCGATATCCCAAAGCGTTTCGCGGCGGCTTAAATCGAGCGAGCCGAAAGCATCGGCGCGCGCGAGGGTTCGCATGGCGGCGGGCCCGAGTTTCGCGCGGCGCATGAGGTCTTCCGGGGTACGGAATGGTCCGCCCTCCTGCCGCGCCACAACCAGCTTTCTGGCATCGTCTTCGTGGAACCCAGCGATCAAGCGAAGTCCAAGGCGCAGCGCATGCCGCACCTCTCTCTTCGAGACGCCGCTTTGCGGCCCCCCTGCACAGTCCTCATGGTGAGGAGGCCGAAGGCCGTCTCGAACCGGTAGAGGTTCAAGTGTGTGATCCCAATCGCTTGCGTTCGCATCGGCGGGCCGCACCTCCACTCCATGCTCCCGCGCATCGCGTATAAGCTGGGCTGGGGCATAAAAACCCATGGGCTGGCTGTTTAAAATCGCGGCCGCGAACACATCGGGGTAATAGCACTTCATCCATGCCGAGCAGTAGACGAGAAGCGCGAACGACGCCGCGTGGCTTTCGGGAAAGCCATAGGTGCCGAAGCCCTGGATCTGGCTGAAGCAGCGTTCAGCAAAATCGCGCTCGTAGTTTCTTTCGAGCATGCCCCGAATGAACTCGTTTCTGAAAGTATGGATAGTGCCCGCTCTCTTGAAGGTGGCCATCGCGCGCCGCAGCTCGTCGGCACGGCTTGGCTTGAACCCTGCTGCTACAATGGCGATCTTCATACATTGTTCCTGGAAAAGCGGCACACCGAGCGTTTTTTCGAGAATTTTTTTTAACTCCTCGCTCGGATAGGCTGTCTCCTCCAATCCTTGGCGGCGGCGCAGATAGGGATGCACCATATCGCCTTGGATCGGTCCGGGCCGGACAATGGCGACTTCGATGACGAGATCGTAAAAGCAGCTTGGCTTAAGACGCGGCAGCATGGTCTGCTGTGCCCGGCTTTCCACTTGAAACACGCCAATGGAATCGGCGCGGGACAGCATCTCATAGACGCCGGCGTCCTCGCTTGGCACGGTCGCCGGCGTCAGGCCGAGGCGGTAGTGGTTACGCAGAAGCTCGAAGCCTTTGGCAAGGCAAGTGAGCATGCCAAGCGCCAGCACATCTACCTTGAGCATGCCGAGCGCTTCGATATCGTCTTTGTCCCATGAGATGACGGTGCGATCCTCCATCGATGCGTTCTCGATGGGCACAAGTTCGTCAAGGCGGCCGCGCGCGATGAGAAAGCCGCCTGGATGCTGCGAAAGGTGGCGCGGAGAGCCGATCAGCTCGTGGGATAGTTCGAGGCACAGCGCCAGCCGGCTGTCGCTCGCGTCGAGGCCCAGATCCGCAAGGCCGGCAGGATCGATGCCCTTTTCGCTCCAGCCCCAGGCCACTCCCGCAAGCGCCGCCGTCACATCGGGCGAAAGGCCGAGCGCTTTGCCAACCTCGCGCACGGCACCCCGCGTCCGGTAGCAAATGACGGTGGCGCAAAGGCCCGCGCGATGCCGGCCAAACCGGTCATACACATATTGGATCACCTCCTCACGCCGTTCATGCTCGAAATCGACGTCGATATCGGGCGGCTCGCCGCGCGCATCCGAAATGAACCGCTCGAAAAGGAGGTTTGAGCGCGTTGGATCGACCTCGGTGATCCCAAGCGCGTAGCAGACAGCAGAGTTGGCTGCCGAGCCGCGTCCTTGATGAAGGATTTTCTTATCCCGTGCGAAGCGCACAACGTCCTCGACGGTGAGGAAAAAAGGCGCATATTTGTGCCGGGCGATCAGCTCGAACTCGTGCTTGATCTGCTCGATCACCGAAGCCGGCACGCCTTCGGGCCATTGATGGGGCGGATAGCGCCGCTTGAGCCCCTCCCAAGTGAGCCGTTCAAGGCGCGCTTGCGGGTCTTCGCCGTTGGGCGCGATCTCGTCAGGATATTCGTAAGTCAGTTCTTTGAGGCTGAAAGTGCAGCGGCTGGCGAGTTTGGCGGTGTTTGCGATGGCCTCTGGATAGGCTGCGAAGAGGCGTGCCATTTCGTCCGGGCTTTTGAGATGGCGCTCGGCGTTGCACATGAGCCGGAAGCCCGCTTCGCCGATGGTGCAGGTATCGCGGATGCAGGTGAGGACATCCTGAAGGCGGCGGCGGGCGGGGTCGTGATAGAGCACATCGTTCGTGGCGATGAGCGGCACGCGCGCGGCGCTGGCAAGGGCGGAAAGCCGGTAAAGCCACTTTGCGTCGCTGCCATGAAAGCGGCAGGTGGCGGCCAGATAGACGCGGCCCTTCAGCCGTGCCGCCAGATCTTGCAGGTGCGATTGAAACGCTTTCGTGTTTTCCGGGCTTCGGAACACATCGTCCGGCGGGAGCAGCGCAACGATTTGCCCCTCCGAGAAGGCCAGGAAGTCTTCAAGCTTCAGATGGCACTCGCCTTTGGGAATCCCGGATGGCTGGGCAGCTTTTGCCTCCTTTTTCTTAAATACCCTGTCCGATTTTCCAACCGTAAGCAGCCGGCAAAGCCGTCCATAGGCTGCGCGGTCTTGCGGATAGCACAGGAGATCCGGCGTGCCGTCACGGAAAGACAGCCGGCAGCCCACAATCAGCTTCACGTCCAATTCGCGCGCCGCCAAATGCGCCCGCACGACCCCCGCAAGCGAGTTGCAATCCGTGATGGCGATGGCGGAAAGCCCGAGCTCCGCGGCGCGGGCGATCAGCTCATGGGGATGCGAGCCACCCTCCAGAAGGGAGAAATTCGTTGTCACCTGCAGCTCGGCATAGGCGGCTTTTGGCGGAGCTATGACGATCCGTTTCATGGGAACAGCCCGTGCAGATACCACCGGGGCAGCCGGTCGCCGCCGTAAACACCTTCGCGGAAAACCCAAAAGCGCAAGCCTTGTGTGCTCTCAACGCGGTAGTAATCGCGGACCTGGCTTTCCTCATCGGCATACCCCCCGCGCCACCATTCAGGGGAGATGCGTTCCGGCCCTTCCGCGCGGGTGACGCGATGCAAGACCTTCCGCCAGCGGAACAGCACGGGCGGCGCATCGGGCAATGCGGCTGTCACATCGATAGGCTGAGGCCGGGCAAAAAGCCGGATGGGCCGCTCGCCAATGCTTTGCCAGGCTTGCAACGTCGTCCCGGAACCGGCTTGCCGGTATCCGGGATCTTTGCGGACACGGTGCTTGGTGTTTTTTAAGATCCCGGATAACGCCTTTGGCGTTTCCGGGATGACGGCTTGCCGCTTCACCGCGCTTTCGGGGATATAGCTTTCCTGGGGCGCAAGCCGGTAAACGCGGCCTTTGCCAAGCCGGTTTTCCAAGGCATCGATCAGCGCTGCCAAATCTTCCACGTTTGCCGCGTTTTTATCGCCTCCCAAAATACTGGATTGCAGCTCATCCAACGGCTCGGTATGCGGTGCGGCAAGCATCGCTAAATCCACCCCGAAGCCCGGATCGATAAAACCCAGTTTCTCACGGAAAAGGCGCATGATCCGCGCAGGATCGCGCGTCGGAAGCGCTGTCGAAACAGTCTCGGTTTGCACGCCGCCATCGGAGCGGAAAAAGCTTACCTCGAACTTAAGCCCGCCCTGCCGCTCCGCTTGGAGGCGCGCGCACAGTATCTCCAAAAGCTTGAGTGTGGCGCGTTCCAGATCTTCCGGCGCCGAAACCGGTTCGGCAAAGCGCAAGCGCTCGATCCAAGGCACTGGCGAGCGCAAAAATTCGATTGCTTCCTGGACATGCCCCATTGCCTTGTCGAGCTGCAGCAGAAGATCGGGGAAACGGCGGGAAAGACTCGCGCGCGGCAATTTTTGTACGTCGCCGATGGTGAAAAGCCCAAGCTTTCGGAGAACGCTCGCGGTTTCATTGCCGATACGCAGCCGTTCGACGGGCAAAGGCGCGAGCAAAGCCTGCAGTTTCTCAATGACGTCATCCCGGAAGGGCGCCCTTTGCGCCCTATCCGGGATCTTACCAGACACAGAATCGGAGTCTTCGGAAAGACCCCGGATAAGCGCTTTAGCGCTTTCCGGGGTGACGCCGATGCCTTGGCTTGGCGCTGCGATTACATAATGCCTGGCATGATGGGCCAGCGCGTAGGCCGCGCCAAAGGCTGGCGCAATGGCAACGCGTGCGGGAATGCCGCGCGCTTCAAGCCGGCTGAGAAGGTCTTCGGCAAGCTCTGCTTCGCCACCCCGGAGATGGGCGCATCCGGTAATATCGAGCCAAAGGCCAGACGGTGGCGCGGGCGCCGTGGCGGGGCTATAACGCTGTGCCCAGGCGGCCAGCGCCGTCAGCGCCTTTTCGCAGGCTTCGGGTTCAGCATCGGCAACGATAAGTTCTGGGTAAACGGCGAGCGCATCGGCTAATGGCTGACGCAGATGAAGCCCGGCCTGGATGGCTGGCCCGTCAAGGGCTGCTATGCGGCGGATATTGCCGCACTTTTCAAGCAGAGCGAGCGGTTCGCGCGGCGCTGCGAGCGGGGGCTGCTTCAAGCGGGCGAGCGTCATCGCGAAGTTCGGCAACCACACGAACATGGCCCGCCTTGCATTTATCGCCGTCTGCGCCATCGGACGTCTCCACAATCCACGATGCCGTTCTGCCATTGCGGCAATATTCAAGATCGAGCCGCCAGCGAGGAAGGGCGAGACCGGGCTCTTCCACTGTCCCGGACACTGGTACAGCGCTCACGCGCCAGCGCGTGGCGGCCGCGCCGCTCGGGCCTTCGCTCATTTTCGAAGGCTTGGAACGATGCCGCCGCAAGAGAAGCGCAGGCGTGCCCGACTGCCGTGCCGCGGCATCGAGCCGGCGCCCTGTCTTCAAGCTCAGCGTCCCAGCCTCGCCCAAAACCGCAGCTAGCGCCCGCGAATGCAAGGCTTCTTCCATGACGCTCAGAACTTCGGCGTCCTTCGAACAATCGATCCAGACAATGCGGGACGGGTTGAGGCCGAGGCGGACTAAGCCCGGGGGGTAACAATCGGCCTGGCTTGCGGCCCAGAGAACAAATCCCTCCTGGCGGCGCAAAATGCTGGCCGCAACCGTTGCGGCGAAGGCTGTCACGGCAGGCGCCAATTCGCCTTCCAATCCGTTTGCGCAAAATTCGTGGAACGCACCAAGCCGCAAACCGCCTCGCGGAAGCGGAGCATTCAGCCGCTCATCGGCAAAAGGCAAGACGCGAAGTCCTTCTTCCGGCGTTTCCAAACTATGGCCTTCGAGGGCGCGGATTTGGCTCCGTAAGGCTTCTAGCTTAAAATTTGCACTCATGACACGCTTTGATCTTGTTTTGTTCTCGTTTTGGACCAAAAATTGATTGCGGTCAATATATTTGTTCCGTACCCGTGGCTGGCCTCAAAAAGGAATCGTGATGACAACAAGACGCAATCGAATGACCTCTGGCTTTCCCACGGGCAGCGCCAGCGCGGTTGCTGCATTAGAGGAAGTGCGAAACGCTGCGCGCGTCTGCCGGGCGTGCGATCTATGGAAGGCGGCGACGCAAACCGTGTTCGGCGAAGGCCCCGTCCCCGCGCCCATTATGCTGATCGGCGAGGTGCCGGGCGACAAGGAGGACCTATCAGGCAAGCCCTTCACCGGTCCTGCCGGCCTAAAACTGAATGAAGCCCTCGCTGAAGCAGGCATTACACGGCAAACCGTCTATGTGACCAATGCCGTCAAACACTTCAAATTTGTGCTTCGCGGCCGCATCCGCCTTCACCAGAAACCCGTGACCGTTGAGATCAAAGCCTGCCGCCCGTGGCTCGAGCGCGAACTCGATTTTGTGCAGCCGAAAGTCGCGGTGGCTATGGGAACGACCGCCGCGCAGTCGCTCTTCGGTAAAGCGATGCCTATCAATAAAAATCGCGGGCGCCTCTTCGATCTTGGCAACGCGCAAGCGCTCATCACCATCCACCCCTCTTATCTCTTGCGCATTCAAGAACTCATGGATGTGGAGGCGGAATATGACCGGTTTGTTTCCGACCTAAAGCTGCTGCTGCCATTTTTGAGCTGAACAGCAGGCGAACCAGTATTTTGTTGTCATGGCCGCTGGAACGAAACGACATGGCCTGCCAAATGGCACCACACGTCAAGCCGCGACGATGCGACTGCGATTCTTGCTATCGCAGAATGATTAGGATTGGCGGAAAAGAAAAAAGAGAGACGAAGCCGATGGCTAGCGGGGGGTGGGGGCCATGCAGGCGGCCTCGTCTCTCAGGGGCAACTTTAACCGGGATCAGCGTCCCTTAGTTAGCAAGACACTAGACCAAACTTGTAAACTAAAGGTTACGCCGCATCCGGCTTTTCGGGGGTACTCAAGCGCCACGCAATACCGGCCACGCGCTCACTCAAACTCCACAGACGCAACAACCAAACGCCAACGCAACAAACGCGAACTTAACTCTCAACTCACGTTCAGCGCTCCGTTCCGGCCGGGCTTCCGAACTCTCGCCGCCTCGTGATGTGATATGTATGCCTCAGCGTTGAGACGAAAATAAGGCCAGATATGGGAATTTACTTGACTAGTGCATTTTAAGCACCTGCTGATTTTCGCGCTGTCATTCTCGCGTCACCAAAGCGCGCTATGCGTTCATCCCACAAGAACTGGAACAGGCGTGCATGACACATTTTACCGGCCAGGATCGCCAAAGGTGGATCGGCCTTCTTTCCCGTGCCGCAGCAGCTGAAATCGAATGCTTCTTTCAAGACATGGACGGTCTTCCGCCAATCTCTGAACTGCGGCCGCCCGAGACCGGGATGGTGATGGTCCGCGCCAGGATCACCGGTTCCGGCGCGCCCTTCAACGTTGGCGAAATGACGGTGACGCGATGCAGCATTTCCGCGCTCGGCCATACGGGCCACGCCCTTGTGCAGGGCCGGAGCCCGGAGCATGCCCGGTTTGCCGCGCTCGCCGATGCGCTTTTGCAGGATGAGGCTTGGTTCAAGATCTTCCATCCCAACCTGATCGAGCGCTTGGCACAAGCCGAGGCGGAATCGGCCGGGCAGCGTATGCAAGATGCGAATGGAACCAAAGTCGAGTTCTTCACCATGGTGCGGGGAGAGGACGAGAAATGAGCACAGGCGAAGCAGTTGCGATCAGCCGGGGATTTGCGGACACCGCACTTCAGTCGCAATCGGTTTTCCGGGCGCTCTTGACCGCGATGTCGGAACCGGGCCGCGTGCTGCCTTGCCCAGCGGTTATTCAGGGCGCGCCGCTGCCGCCCGTGCTCGCCGCGGTCGCGCTTACACTCTTGGATTATGAGACGCCGGTTTTCTTGTCAGGCGCACTGACAAGCGAGGAGGCGCGCGCGTTTCTCAGCTTTCATACCGGCGCGCCGCTATCGGCCAAACCGGAGGGGGCTTCCTTCGTCCTTGCTCTATCCGGAAACGAACTGCCTCCCATCCCGCGCTTGAACGCGGGTACGCGCGGTGATCGCGATCGCTCGGCAACGGTGATCGTCAATGTGACCGGCTTCGAAGACGGCATGCCGGTTTCTCTGCGAGGGCCGGGGATCGCCGATATGCGCGAGTTTTGCGCAGGCGGATTAGGTGCTGCTTTTTGGGAAGCAGCGGCAGTGAACGCGGCACGCTTTCCGCTTGGCGTTGATTTTGTGTTTTGCGGGCCGGATTGCCTTGCCGCCGTTCCGCGCTCGACCGTTTCCACGATTTTGGCCGCGCGATAAGCTCAAGCGGATTGGGAGGCATTCATGTATGTGGCGGTGAAGGGTGGCGAGCGGGCGATCGAGAAGGCGCACGAGCTGCTGGCGCGGGAGCGCAGGGGCGATCCGGCGATACCTGAGATCACGCCTGCACAAATCGAAGAGCAGCTCAGCCTTGGGGTTGCGCGCGTGATGGCCGAAGGATCGCTTTACGACGCGGAGCTTGCCGCGCTTGCCATCAAGCAGGCGCGCGGGGACCTGATCGAGGCGATTTTCCTCGTCCGCGCTTATCGCACGACCTTGCCGCGCTTTGGATATTCGTCGCCGGTCGAGACCGGGCGAATGGCGGTGCGCCGGCGTGTCTCCGCGGCGTTCAAGGATATTCCCGGCGGGCAGGTTCTTGGGCCAACCTTCGACTACACGCACCGGCTTATCGATTTCGCGCTGGGCGAGTCAAAGGCTGGACACAGCATCGCAGAACAGGCGCACGGGAATCCAGCGTGGGCCCGCATGGTTCGAGACGGCCTTCGGCCTCCTCGCCATGAGGCCGGGCCTCATCCTGAGGAGCCGCGCAGCGGCGTCTCGAAGGATGTGGCGGTTTTCGAAAAAGTCACCTCTGGGAGAGAGGACGATGCGGCAATGCCCCGTGTTCTCGATATTCTCGGCTCGGATGGCCTGATCGAGCCGCCGCGCAAAGACAGCGCGCCGGAACCCGAGCCGGGCGACATCACCCGTCAGCCGCTCGATTTTCCGGCATCGCGCGATGTGCGGCTGCAGGCGCTCGCGCGCGGCGACGAGGGCTTTCTGCTCGCGCTTGGCTATTCCACGCAGCGCGGATATGGCCGCACCCACCCTTTCGCAGGCGAAATCCGCATCGGCGAGGTGCGTGTCGAAGCGTTCCTGCCGGAGCTTGGCTTTGCCGTCGAAATCGGCGAAATCACACTCACTGAATGCGAAATGATCAATCAGTTCAAAGGCTCGAAAACCGAGCCGCCGCAATTCACGCGCGGCTACGGCCTTGTTTTCGGCCAGGCCGAGCGCAAGGCGATGGCCATGGCGCTTGTCGACCGTTCGCTTCGCGCTAACGAGCTGGACGAGTTCACCGGCGTGCCCGCGCAGGACGAGGAATTCGTGCTGTCGCATTCCGACAATGTGCAGGCGACGGGCTTTGTCGAGCATTTGAAGCTGCCGCACTACGTGGACTTCCAATCCGAGCTGGAGCTGCTGCGGCGCCTTCGGCTTGAGGCGGGCGAAGCTTCGAAGGCCGATGAGAGCGCGCTGCCGAAGGCGGCGGAATAGATTGTCATGACCACGCAAGCCTACAATTTTGCCTATCTCGACGAGCAGACCAAACGCACGATCCGCCGCGCGATCCTGAAGGCCGTGGCGATCCCCGGCTATCAGGTGCCGTTCGCGGGCCGCGAAATGCCCATGCCCTATGGCTGGGGCACGGGCGGCGTGCAAGTCACGGCTTCGATCATCGGGCTGGACGACACGCTGAAGGTGATCGACCAGGGCGCGGACGACACCACGAACGCCGTCTCCATTCGCAAATTCTTCGAGAAGACGGCCGGCGTCGAAACCACGACGCACACATGCGAGGCGACCGTGATCCAGACGCGCCATCGCATTCCCGAGGTGCCGCTGGCGGCGGGCCAAATTCTTGTCTTCCAAGTGCCGATCCCCGAGCCGCTCCGCTTCCTCGAACCGCGCGAGACAGAGACGCGCACCATGCACGCGCTTGAAGAATACGGCTTGATGCATGTGAAGCTTTACGAGGACATCGCGCGGCACGGGCGCATCGCCACCACCTATGCCTATCCAGTGCTGGTGGCTGGGCGCTACATCATGGACCCGTCGCCGATCCCGAAATTCGACAATCCGAAGCTCCACCGCTCGCCCGCATTGATGCTGTTCGGCGCAGGCCGCGAGAAGCGGATTTACGCGCTGCCGCCTTATACGGAGGTGAAGAGCCTCGATTTCGAGGACCATCCCTTCGAGGCGGGAAAGGCGCCAGGTGCGTGCGCGCTGTGCGGCTCGGACACGTCCTATCTCGATGAGATCATCACAGACGATGCGGGAACCCGCATGTTCGTGTGCAGCGACACGGACTATTGCGAGGAGCGGCGGCGCTGACCTCAAATATGAGCAGGGGTATTAGCCTTCAGCGCAGGAGCACCCTGCGGCCGGCTGGCGGCGTGGCCTGGGCCGCTCTTGGGCTTGAAGGGCGGCTGGAAAGCTCCTTCTTTCTAAAGGGACTTCGCGACGGGACATCCGCCAGGCCAATCGCCTCCGCGGCGCGCTGCAGGAAGGCGGGAACGACCCCGGTGCCTGGCAGCGGTTGCGGCATCAACCCGGCCTGTGCTTTAAGCATCAGCTCCTTCCAGATCTCCGCCGGCAATGAGCCGCCGGTCACGCCGCGCATCGGGCGCGCATTATCGTTGCCCATCCAAACGCCGCACACCCATTGCGCGGTATAGCCAATGATCCAGGCATCTTTGAACTTCTGACTGGTGCCCGTCTTTGCGGCGGCGGGATAAGAATCCAGCGCGGCTCCCGCCGCTGTGCCGCCTGCAACGACAGAGTTCATCATATCGTTCATGGCGCTCACCGCGCGTGCGCTTACAATGCGCGGCGCCGGACGCTTCGAGCGCTCGAAAAGGACCTTCCCGCTGTCATCCCTAATGCGCTCAACCACTTCCGGTGCGACGGCAAGGCCGCCATTTGCGAAAACCGCAAACGACGATGTCATTTCGAGGAGCGTTGTCTCCGATGTTCCGAGCGCAAGCGTTGGGCCGACATCGCGGGCCGATAGGACGCCAAGCCGGTTCGCGACTTCAACCGTGCTTCCGGGGCCGGTCGCAAGCATGAGGCGGATCGCCGCCATGTTGCTCGAATGGGTCAGCGCGGTCCGCAAGTTGATCTGCCCGCGATAGGTGCCACCGAAATTTGTAGGCCTCCATCCAACGATTTCGACGGGGCTGTCGTCGATGAGCGTGTCCGGCGTATAACCGGCTTCGATGGCGGCGAGATAGATGAATGGCTTGAAGGCCGAACCCGGCTGGCGCATCGCACGGACGGCCCGGTTGAATTGGCTTTCGGCGTGGTTGCGCCCGCCTATCATCGCCCTGATCGCGCCATCAGGCGTGAGCAGCAGCACGGCGGCTTCGGAAGCGCGCGCTGTGCGGCCTTTGGTGCGCATGATTGTTTCCACCGCGTTGCGCGCAGCGAGCTGCAACCCGGCGTCGATTGTTGTTTCGACAATGAGATTACGATTGGTCTCGCCGGTAAGCATCGGCGCAACCTCGGCAACCCAATCGGCGACGAAGCCAAAGCCCGGCTTCGATGGCTGAACCTTGAGCCGGGCCGGGTTGGCAAGCGCCTCCGCGTATTGATTGATATCTATCTCGTCCGTTTCGGCGAGAAGCCGGAGAATATCGCTGGCACGCGCCTTGGCGCGGCTGGGATTTGCAGCCGGCGAATAGTATGACGGCGCTTTGATCAGGCCAGCCAGCAAAGCGGCTTCCGCTAGCGTGATGTCCTGCGGCGCTTTTCCGAAATAGAAATGCGCGGCGGCGCCGATCCCATAGTTACCCCCGCCGAAATAGACCCGGTTGAGATACAGCTCCAAAATTTCCTGCTTCGTGAACCGGCTTTCCAGCCAGAGCGCGAGAACGAACTCTTCAGCCTTGCGGGTCCAGGTCCGCTTCGGCTCAAGAAACAGGTTCTTCGCGAGCTGCTGCGTAATCGTCGAGCCGCCTTGCTGCACCTCCCCGGATCGCCAATTCGTACTCGCGGCCCTGGCGAGGCCGATTGGATCGAGGCCGAAATGATAGAAAAATCGCCGGTCTTCCGTCGCGAGCACCGCTTTGACCAGATGCGGCGGAATATCCTTGTAGGAAACATAGTCGCGCCGCATGCCGCGCTCTGCGATAAATTCACCGCCACGCGCGAGAATAGTAAGGTTCGGCGGCACGCGCAGTATCATGGCTTGACGCGGATCGGGCAGGATCGAAGCGTAGTAGGCCGCGATGCTGGCAATCGTGATCGCGATCCAGCCGATGGCGACGATCACCCAGGGAATGAGGCGAAGGAGCGGGCGGTGCGCGCTCCGCCGTGGCTCGGAGAGCGGGGATTCGGTGACGAGCCAGACGGTGGCTCTTCGCACGGCGCGCCAGCCAAGGCGGAGAAGCCACCGCGCGGTGCCGCTCGCGAGCAGCCAGAGGCAAAGGGCGGCGAAGCGCAGATGTGGAGCCGCCGCCCTGAAACGGGAAATGACTTCCGCGGCTTGCCTCGCACGCCAAACGCCCACGCAACGCCTCACAAAACGCACAAGCCGCGCTGCTTGCACGGCTTCAATTTTATGAAACTTAGCGGCGCCAGTTTAAGCGGCGGTTAAGAAGGTACCGCGCCGGGATTAGATCCGCGGCTCTTACGACGGTAGCGGCGCTTCTTTTCCGGCTTCTTCCGATTGTAAAAAGCTGTCGTGCCCGGCCATTCCGTTGACGCTCTGCGGCCGTCCGATGCTCACATAAGCGAGCCCCGCCTCCTGCGCATGCTCGGGCCTGTAAATGTTGCGAAGGTCGATGAGGACGTCTCCGCGCATCTGTGCCTTGAGTGTCTTAAGGCTCACCGCGCGGAACTCGTTCCATTCCGTTAGAACCACGGCGGCATCGGCATTTTCGGCGGCTTCAAGCACGCTGCCGCACCATATCACTCCGGGCAGAAGCGGCTCCGCCTGCTTGCGCCCCTGCGGATCGTAAACGCGGACGATGGCGCCGCGCTCCTGCAGCATGGGCACGATCGCAAGGCTCGGCGCGTCGCGCATATCGTCGGTGTTTTGCTTGAAGGTTACGCCAAGCACCGCAATGGTCTTGTCCAGGACATCGCCGCCCGCAGCACGGACAATCTTGTGCGCCATAGCGATTTTGCGCTCGGTGTTGACCTTCTCCACCTGCTCGACAAGCGTGAGCGGAGCGCGCGCTTCCCGCGCCGTCCGGGCCAGCGCCGCGACATCCTTTGGAAAGCAGGAACCGCCATAGCCCGGGCCTGGGTGCAGGAACTTATCGCCGATGCGGCGGTCGGAGCCAATGGCGTATGCTACCTGCTGCACATTCGCGCCCACTTCTTCGCAGAGGTCGGCAATTTCGTTGATGAAGCTGATCTTCATGGCGAGGAAGGCATTCGCGGCGTATTTTGCTAGCTCGGCGCTTTCGCGGCTGACGAAAATCACCGGCGCATTGCGGAGCCGGAGCGGCTCGTAGAGGCGCTCCATGATATTGCGGGCGCGCTCATCGTCCACGCCGACGAGGACGCGATCCGGATGGGTGAAATCCTGGATCGCCGATCCCTCGCGCAAAAATTCGGGATTGGAGCACACGGCGAAAGCCGCATCGGGCCTAAGCTTGCGCAGGCGCCGTTCGATCTCGCGGCTTGTGCCGACCGGCACGGTGGATTTGGTGGTGATTACCGTGAAGCCTGTGAGATGCGGAGCGACCTCCTCTACCGCTCGATAGATATAAGAAAGATCGGCATAACCGTCGCCGCGCCGCATCGGCGTGCCAACGGCTAAGAAAATGAGATCGGCTTCGCGGGCGACAGCGGCCAATTCGCCGGTGAAATGCAGACGGCCCGCGCGCACATTTTTCGACACCAAAGCGTCAAGGCCGGGTTCATAGATCGGGATCTCGCCGCGGTTCAACTGCTCAAGCTTGCCGGCGTCCTTTTCGACGCAGGTGACGTTCCAGCCGAAATCGGAGAAACAGGCGGCGGATACCAGGCCGACATATCCGGCCCCGATCATGCATATGTCCACGGGATGTGTCCTTAAAGCGTCAACCGGATCGCAGTCTTAGACAATTAGAACGTGTACTGCAAGGCGCTAAACCGGCAGCAGCAAGTCCGCTGCGTTTAGTTCCAGGCCCGGCGGGCTAAGATCGATCTCTCCCTCGCGGATGATCTTCGGCGGAAAAATGCCATCTGCCGAACGGCTATGGTGGATGATAACCGCCCCTTCCGGGTCCACGATCAAATAGTGCCGGATGCTTTGGACCTTGAAATAGCCGGCAACCTTCTCCGTGAGATCGCGCCGCATCGAGGTTGGCGACAGCACTTCCACTACGATAATTGGGTTTGGCACTTCCAGCGCGTTCAAATCGGGTAAGTCGCCGCAATGCACGAGGGCATCGGGTTCGAAGGCCGTAAAGCGGTTCACCCGAACCGTGATTCCATCGGGAAGTGCGTGGCAATCCAATCCAGCGCGAGAGATAGAGGCAGCCAGTGCATTAACCACTCGCATCTTGATAAGCGCGTGTCCTACCTGCTGGGGCGACATGGAGACGACTTCGCCGTCCTGCAATTCAAAGCGGCCTTCATGCCCTTCGGCCCAAGCCAGAAACTCATCTACCGTCATTTTTTGCTTCGCAAGCGCACCCATAATTCCGTTCACCAGTTTTGTCTGCAAGGGCACTTTATGTTTTATTATGCCCGGTCTAACAGCCCCTCACAATATGGGATGGCTGGCGCCGGTTTTCATACATCCACAAGGGGTAGGCCATGGAAGAAAAGATTGTTCTCGTGATTGGCGATAAGGCGTGGTCATCCTGGAGCCTGCGCCCGTGGCTTGCCGCGAAGGTGGCCGGAATTCCATTCCGCGAGGTGCGGATCGGGCTACGCCAGCCGGATACGGCGGAGCAAATCGCGCGGTATTCGCGCTCGGGGCGGATACCTGTCCTTCAGCGCGGCGGCCTGACCGTTTGGGATAGCCTCGCGATTTGCGAATATCTGGCGGAGCTTGCGCCGGGCGCACGGCTCTGGCCCGAAGATGCGAGCGCGCGGGCCGTCGCGCGGGCGGTCTCAGCGGAGATGCATTCGGGCTTTCAAGCGCTTCGCAAGGAATTCCCGATGGATTTTCATGCGCGGATGAGCGGCTGCGTCCCCTCGGATCAGGCGCAGGCCGACATCAGGCGCATCGTTGAGATTTGGCGCGAGACCAGGCACGCTTCTGGTACGGGCGGCCCGTTCCTGTTCGGCGCGTTCGGCATAGCGGACGCGATGTATGCGCCCGTCGCGACGCGCTTTCAGACTTACGGCATCGATCTTGCCGGCCACGGCGATGACGGCACCGCCTCTGCCTATGTGCAAGCGGTGCTTGCAATGCCGGAGATGCAGGAATGGGGCGAAGGGGCAACGCACGGCACTAAGTCCGGTTAAACTATATAACTCAGAGCCGGAATTTTGCTCTTGCGGCCCTATCTTGGTTCTTGCTGCGGCTCAGGCACAGTCTCAGTAAGCTCAATGCCATTCTCCTCACACCAGTCGCGCAGCGCCGCTTTAGTGGCGCGCGCCTCATATTCGTACCACTTATCGAGCGCCCGTCTGG
>CAZCIF010000061.1:16276-16871 GCA_964498645.1 uncultured Rhodomicrobium sp.
CTTTTTTCGAAAGAAACCCGCTACTGTGTCATAGCCGTCCGGCAGTTCCAGGGCGGCGAAGGACAGCGCGAGTCTGGAGCCGAGATCGAGATCCCTCTTGCTTGGCACCGCAATGTACCTGTCAGAGGTTTCGAGATCGGCAGGCAGTTCTTGTTCAGGTTCAATTTCGCTGGATACAAAGTAAACAGAGCCCGTGACTGTACAAAAATAGGCGCTATTGTCAAAACCGTTCACACTCACAAACTCAAGGGCATCCAACAGCTCATTGTATTTGATAGCGGCCATGGTGGTTCTTCCAGGTCTATCGGCCCCCGATTCATTTCAGTTTACGAAGCTATCACGAGTGTAGCCCTGGAAATAGAGGAGCGCGGTAAGATCGGTGTGCTTTACCTGCGCGTCCGCCTCGGCGGCTACGACGGGCTTAGCGCGGTATGCGACGCAGAGGCCTGCCGCTTTCAGCATGGCGAGGTCGTTCGCGCCGTCGCCGACCGCGATCACCTCGCTGGGCGCAAGGCCATGCGCGGCGGCTTCCTCCTGCAGCGCGGCGGCGTGCTCGACGATGTTGCGGCAGGCGGGGTACTCGTGGTCGTTGACG
>CAZCIF010000062.1:0-215 GCA_964498645.1 uncultured Rhodomicrobium sp.
TTTAAAACCGGCTCCGGGCCCAAGAGCTTCCGGTAGGCAGAGCGGATCGCGGAACACGGTTGCTCGCCGGCTTGCAAGGGCTCCGTGCCGGAGACAAAAAGCGATCCGGGCACCTGGCGTGCGCCTCCCCGGCAAGCCGAGCCGCTCAGCACTCTTGCAATCTCCTTATTGAGGTCTTCGAGAATGCTTTCGATAGTCATACCGGGCACAAGGCC
>CAZCIF010000062.1:225-16843 GCA_964498645.1 uncultured Rhodomicrobium sp.
ACTGTGGCATGGCAACCGCGGCGACCCGGCGAAGACGGCATTTCGCCCTTCGGCCCGGCATTGAGGCGCACCGGCGAGACCATTGGCGGCGTATGCCCCGACAGAAGCGTTTTGTCGTAAGTGAAAGCCATGCCCGGCAGAGCGCATAACACCTCCGCCATTTTACCGATTGGATTGTCCACGACGTCAGGGCGCCAGATATGAGATTTTTCGCCATCGATCGTGATCTCGACAAGACAGTGGCCGCTGTTAGCGAGCGAAAGCGCCATGCCCCAATCGCTGGCTTCTGCGCCCCAGGCCGTTGGCTCGGCGACTATGACCGCGTCTGCCTTAAGTCCCTTCTCCGTAAGAAGATACATGGAACCGCCAGGGCCATTCTTCTCCTCGTTGACAGTGAAGACGCACATCAGCGTTCCACGAAGCTTGACTTTTGACTTAACCAGCGCGCGAGCCGCAATGAGGATACTCGCCATATTGCCGCGTGTATCCGAGGTGCCGCGCGCGTAGAGCCAGTCTCCGTACCGTACCGGCTTGAAGGGATCGCCGCCGGTTTTCGTCCACTTTCCGGTGTCGATGGCGGGGTAGGTGTCCAGATGTGTGTTCAGGATGATGGATGGTCCCGCCTTTGGCGATGGCAGGCGGCCGGCAACATTGGGGCGTCCAACGTTCGCTGCGTCCAGCTCGACCGTGAAACCGAGTGACGCAAGCTCTTCCGCGACGCGGCGCGCGATCTGTTCCTCCGAGCCCGAGGGCATATCGGGATCGAGCGGATTGCTCGATTGCGGTTGTCCGCAGACGATGAGTTCATTGGCAAGAGCAAGCCAATCCGCCTCTGTGATCGCTGCGAGCACATTTTGCTCCACCTGCGAAAGGCGCTCAACCTCCGTAATCCTATCCATATGCAATGCAACCTCGGCCTGGATTTGTGGTTTGAGCTTGCTATTTCACGAAACATGCCAGACCAGGAAAATTGCACCGAGGCTAGCCCAAAGAGGAAAAAAACCTTTGTTTTCTAGCAGGTTACGTTACACAGGACGGAGGTAAATTTTTGCGCGCCGTTCTGATGAAGCAGAGTTCTTATTCAATCGCCAAAAGATTTATGCTGCTTTTCAAGCGTCCTAGCGTGCCACGAAATTGCAGGCGCTTACCGGAAATCGGAATATAAGCCGCCCCGTTGAACAGGGCCGGGAAACAGGTCTTCGTTGGTGCTTGCCTTAACTCCACCAGATGAGACGCTTTGACAGCCAATCGAACACCCTGTCGGCGATGAAGGAAATCAGGCCGAGCATGAGGAGGCCCGCCATCACCTGACCGATCTGCAAATTCTGCTGGGCAATCTCGATGCGATAAGCAAGACCGGCGAATGCCCCCGCGAGTTCCGCCGCGACGAGCGTGTAAAATGAAATGCTCACCGACGTCCGCAGGCCCACGAATATGTAGGGCGCGGACGCTGGCAGCAGCACCTCCCGCAGCATCCGGCGCTCCGGTGTTCCGAGCGAGCGCGCGGCGCGGATCAGCATCGGATCGACCTGCTGCACGCCCATATGCGCCGCAATCCACACTGTGAAGAACACACCCCAGAAGACGAGGAAATATTTCCCGAACTCGGACAGGCCGAACCAGAGGATGACGATCGGCACAAAGGCGATCGGCGGAATCGGCCGCAGGAGCTGAAAAACGGGCGTCAGCAGATTTGCGGCGAACTGATAGCGCCCTGTCACGACGCCGATCAGCGTTCCGAGCGTGGCGCCGCTGACGAAACCGACCGCCACGCGCGAAAGGCTCATGGCGAGATCGGTGAGAAGCCCGCTATGGACCCATTCCACGAGCGCCACCGCCACGGTGGAAGGCGGCGGGAATAAAACCGCGTTTACGATCTGAGCGCGGGAGACGGCCTCCCAGCCGAGCAAAAAGGCGGGCAGGGAGAGGTAAAGCGCCAAACGGTTCCACAGCCCGCCCTGTCCGCCCGTCTCCATCGCCGCCCGGCTCCTCCCCGCCCTTTAGAATCCGCTGATAGTCACGCGGTTCGGGTCGATTTTCTTAAGCGGCCCTGGCTCGATGACCTTGGAGAAATCAGGCATTCCGGCATTTGGCGGATGATTGCCGCTCGCTAGGCGCCAGGACGCGTGGGCCTTCAGGATTTCGAGCTGCTTGCCGTCGAGCACGACATCGTAGACATAACCTTTCCAGATCGGCGCGAGATCCTCGCGCTTCATGCCGACGGTTTCAGCAACAACCGTGATCGCGTCCTCAGGATTTGCCTTCATCCATACCTCGGCATCGATCAGCGCGCGGAGGAAGCGGTCGATCAGCTCGGGATTGGCGTCCAGATAGGACCGCATCACGACGATATTGAACGTCTCCGAATAGATGCCCTTTGTATCGATCTCCCGAACCTTGCCGCCGAGAGCCTTGATGCCGTTCGAGATGTGCGGCTCCCAAATATTGTAGGCGTCGATGCTGCCTGCGGCCAAGGCGGGCAGCATTTCCTGCGGGCGCAGATTGATGAGCTCGACGTCGTCCTTCATCAGTCCCGCAGCCTTTAGGAGCGTGGCCGTGTAGACCTCGCTGCCAGTACCCGCGGCAAAGGCCACCTTCTTGCCTTTGAGGTCTGCCTTGGTCTTGATGCCGGATGCGGTGCTGACGAGCGTCTTCAGATCCGAATATTCCATGCGGGCGAGAAAGGCGATCGGCTGCTTCGCCATGGAAGATGCCGTCGTCGGCGCCTCCGCCGTAGTGGCGATATCGGCCCCGCCGCCCACCGCGGTATCGAGACACTGCTTACCGGAGGTGAAATTGCTGACGGTGATGTCGAGACCGTGCTTTTCAAAAAAGCCCTTCTGCTTGGCGGCGATGGTGACGCCGGAGATCGGTGAAAGATTCTGCGCAAGCCTCGCTTTCATCGGCTCCGCGTAAGCGCCGCCGTAGCTGAGGCCGAGTACTGGAACGATGACGAAAAGCGCCGCTAGCCGTTGCATGATGTGCCGCTCCACTTCGTATTGTCCTTCCGGTTTTTGCCAAATGGCTGGCCTGGAAAGTCTCAGAGCAACTGGCGTGCCAAGCGCAGCAACTCGCGATGCAGTGGCGGGACCGGCAGGCAAACTGGCGTGGCAGTTTCAATTTTTGGGCAATTCAACCAAGAAGCTGCCGGCACAGAGCGCAGCCGTCGGAAGGCAATTAACACAAGTTGAATCAGCCCTCGAAAGCTAAGCAATCGCCACGCCAGGATCAGCAAAAGGGCACGGCCGCCCTCCCCGCGGTGATCAGAAACCCAGCGCCGGGAAGCCCGGAGGAAAAAATTTGCCCGGTAGAGGAGAATGTCGCCGGCGTGAGCGCGCAAGCTGCTCTTTTGCCGCCGATATACGCATTCATAACTGCCGGAGCATTCTAGCTGACATGAGCGTTGGAAATTTGCAGAGAGTGGTGCTTCTATTGTAAATGGCCTTCTGTAGCCAGCGCCGGTCCGCTGGAAAATACCGGGCAATTTCAATAATGAGCAATATGTCTGACAGGCCCATCTACCGGGGCATGGGCCGCGAGGCGCTGAATGCGGCTTACAACAATCTGGCCGCTGTCGAGGATAGCGCGGCGTATCTCTCACGCTGGAGCGCGCGCAGTGAGATAATACGCAAACGGCCCGGCGCGCTGCTCGGCATTCGCTATGGCGCAGCGGCGCGCACGCTTTTCGACTATCTCAAATGCGGCGTGGCGGATGCGCCCCTCCTGGTTTTCATTCATGGCGGATATTGGCAACGCAACCACAAGGACATGTTCGCCTTTATCGCGGAAGGGCCGCTTGCCGCCGGTTTCGATGTGGCGATGATCGGGTATACACTTGCGCCGCAAGCGAGTCTTTCCTCTATCGTGGAAGAGGTCCGAATGGCCGCCCGCCACCTCGCTGATCACGCCACGGAGCTCGGATTCTGCCGGGACCGCGTCATCTTGAGCGGCTGGTCTGCCGGCGCGCATTTGGCGGCCATGTTCTGCAACGATGCGCGAATTCGCGGCGTACTTGCGGTGAGCGGCATCTTCGATCTGGAGCCGATTGCCCTCTGCTACATCAATGATGCGCTTCGCCTTTCCTCCGGGGAGGTCGAAAGGCTAAGTCCGATCAAAACGCTTCAGCGAGGCGTGGTTCCGCTATGCGCCGTTTACGGCGATCAGGAATTGCCGGAACTTCAAAGACAATCAGCGCAATTTGTGGAGACGGCCGAAACTATAGGGCGGCCGGTCACAAGTCACCGTCTCAGCGGGCACCATCACTTCTCGATACTGGATGAATTTGCAGCGCCGGATAGCATTGTCCTGCAGGAAATTGCCAAGATGGTAGAATGATGAGGCGTATTGGTTCAGTTACTTACCGGGAAGAGATCAGTAGTCTCTTACGCCTTCGCAGCAAATTCTTTGCCGGTTTTCAGGCGCCGCGAAGCATGATTGAATCCCCCTCGCAGTGAATTCGGCGGGGGCGGGCGAGCGTGATCTGTTCAGGCCCCGGCTGGATCAATTATCATCGATATGACGCATGCGCTGGTGCGGCCGGCGTATGGATCGATTGGCGCACCTCAAAAGTGAGGTCTATGCGGATGGACCAGGCGCAACTAATGGTGGAAAAGCCTGCAGCAACGGTTGCAGAGCGAAAAAAACTTAGATAAGGCTTTTCCCTGTGGCCGGTATAGCCTTAGTGCTGTCTGCAGCTTAGCGAGCTCGGCAAGATAGGTGAAGCCGGCATGTTGAAGGGTGAACCCTTATCATAAAATAAAAAAAGGACTTGATCATTGGAATTGCTTGTGTATAGACAATAAGAGTTCTGTAACTCAGCTTGAACAATTCACAATAGATAGCATATTCTGAATTTATGCCACTATAGATGGCTATTTTCAGGCATACTGAGCTACCGTTTTCTTTGGGAGAATTGGTTCACCCGAAGTGCGGTAGCATTAAAGATTTCAAAATTTCGTCGAGGTTGACCATATCCGATATGAACGACTTTCAATCCCGCATGGCCTTTTCTGTTGTTTCAGCCCCACTCGTTGGCGCTTTCCTTTAGAGCGCGGCTATAGCTCAAGATGCGAGCGTAAGCCCGCACCTTGGCGCGGAGATTATCCGCACCGTCCCCTTAGCATCGGCGCCTGCCTGCCAATCTCAATTATAGCGAACACAGCCAAGATATTGTGTGTGGCATAAACGGCATATTCGCCTACCGCTCGTCCGCAAACGCGGTGGATCGTACTGAGTTGGAGCGGACGCGCGATCACATGGCAGCCCGCGGGCCGGACGGCGCCGGGCTTTGGAGCACGCCTGATTGGCGGCTCGCTCTTGGACACCGCCGGCTGTCGATCATCGACCTGTCGGATGCCGCCGCCCAGCCGATGACCAGCGCCGACACTAGGTTTGTTGTCACATTCAATGGCGAAATCTACAATTATCGCCAGCTCCGCGCCAATCTCGAAGCCGCAGGACAGAGATTCCGTAGCAAAAGCGACACGGAAGTCCTTCTGCACCTCTATGAGCGCCACGGAATCGAGATGATCCACCAGCTTCGCGGCATGTTTGCCTTTGCGATTTGGGACAATCGCGATCGCACTTTGTTTCTGGCGCGAGACCCTTACGGCATAAAGCCGCTCTACTATGCCGACGACGGCTGCACGTTGCGTTTCGCCTCGCAAGTCAAGGCGCTTTTGGCCGGCGGCGGGATCTCCAGAGAAATCGATCCTGCCGGGCAGGTTGGATTCTACCTTTGGGGCAGTGTGCCGGAACCGTTTACAATGTTTGCCGGCATTAAGGCGCTTCCCGCAGGCCATACCATGATGGTTAGAACATCTGGCTCAGGGGAGCCCGCGGCATACCACTCAATTGCATCCGTTTACGCCGCCTCGCTTGGTGCAAAGGACAAGCAGCAGTGCGAAACTGAAATGCGCGCGAACGTGCATGCAGCGCTGCTCGACAGCGTCCGCCATCACCTCGTTTCGGATGTTCCTGTGGGGGCGTTTCTGTCCGCGGGTATCGATTCGTGTGCGCTCGTTGGTTTGATGCGCGATGCAGGCGCCGGAGACATCCAGACGGTCACACTCACCTTTGAGGAGTTTCGCAGGCTCCCCGATGATGAAGCACCGTTGGCCGAGACCGTAGCGCGGCGATACGGTACGCGCCATACGGCACGAGGCGTCGGTGCGAAGGAGTTTAGAGACGACCTGCCAGCCATCTTCGCGGCGATGGATCAGCCCTCGATCGATGGCATAAACACTTGGTTCGTCTCCAAGGCGGCGCATGAACTCGGGCTGAAAGTGGCGATATCCGGCCTCGGTGGCGATGAGCTCTTCGGTGGCTATCCGTCATTTCGGGATATCCCCCGGTGGATTCGCTGTTTCTCACCCGCCACGGTGGTGCCGCTGTTGGGCCGAAGCTTGAGGATGCTGGGACAGGCTGCCGGTATCGATCGCGCCGGGGTCAATCCGAAGGCATTGGGATTGCTTGAATATGGGGGCGATTTCGCCGGCGCCTACCTGTTACGCCGCGGGATCTACATGCCTTGGGAATTGGACGGGATTCTTGGGGCGCAAAGGGTGCGAGAAGGGTGGGCCCATCTGGCACCGCTGAAGCGGACACGCGCAGTACTGTCGCCTCACCCTGGATCTGCGTTCAACTGTGTCGCGACGCTCGAATCGAGCCTGTATATGAGGAACCAGTTGCTCCGTGACTCCGACTGGGCAAGCATGGCGCACGGTGTCGAAATTCGCGTGCCCCTCGTTGATTCATTTCTCCTAAAGGAAGTCGCGGCTGTCACGTCGTTGGGCATGAAAAGATCCGCAAAGTCATGGCTCGCGGCGTCGCCTCGCCTACCTTTGCCGGACACCATCATCAATCGCCGGAAGACGGGCTTCGGAATCCCCGTTGGACGCTGGTCGGGCCTAGGCGTAAAAAATGCCGCGCAGCCGGCGTCAGGCTATGCCCGCGACTGGGCTCGAATGGTTGCCGATCAGGCCGTCTCCAGCACTGCGCAGCCGGCCATTGCCGCCTGACATATCGAAAAACCAGCGCCAGCTGAGGATTCTTATGCTGGCAACCGAGGCCCATGGCGGTTTGGGCGGCATCGCACAGTATAACCAGGACGTTCTTGAAGCCCTTTCCAACTGGCACCGGATACAAGAAGTTGTGGTGCTGCCGCGAATTTCCGGCGACGCATTCTTCACCTCGCCTGCGGGCATAACCTATGATACCAGGAGTTCCCGCGGCCGCATCAGCTTCGTCGCTGCCAGCCTGAGACACGTGATCGCTGGTGACCGCTTCGATCTTGTCTACGCGGCGCACATAAATCTGATGCCGGTGGCAGCCCGGATCGCGCAGTTGAGTCGCATACCGCTGTTACTAGCTATCTACGGCATTGATGCTTGGACACGGCCTGCCGGTCAAGCCGCCAAACTGGCCGCGAAGCAAACCGATCACGTGTTGTCGATAAGCGATGTAACTCTCCGCCGGTTTCAGGAGTGGTCCGGCTTCCCCGGCGAGAAGACGTCGGTTTGCCCGAACGGGATCCATCTTGAACAATATGGTATAGGACAGAAGAGCGAAGCACTCTTGCGCCGCCATAACCTTACGGGCCGCAAGGTCATCATGACGTTCGGCCGTCTCGCACCCGAAGAGCGTTACAAGGGCTTTGACGAAGTCCTCGAAACTCTCCCCGCGCTTATCGAGCAAGAGCCAGACCTCTGTTACATGATCGCCGGGGACGGGGGTGATCGCGGAAGGCTCGAAGCCAAAGCTCGTAATCTAGGCGTCGCCAGCAACGTTGTCTTCACTGGCCGGATCTCGAATAAGGAAAAGGCGGACTACTATAGGCTGGCAGACGCGTTTGTGATGCCTAGCCATGGCGAGGGCTTCGGCTTCGTCATACTCGAAGCACTGGCCTGCGGTATCCCGGTAATCGCCAGCACGGGCGATGGCACACGCGAGGCCGTCAGGAATGGCGAACTTGGCTTCGTCGTCGATCCCGATGACAGCGAGGGGCTGAAGGCTGCGATTTTCGAGGCCCTCGCGCGCCCGCGACGCATCCCGCCGGGTCTTGAGTATTTCGCCTTTCCCAATTTTGCCGAGCGTCTGTGCTGCGTGTTCGACAATGTGATCATGAACCGGCAGGGCAGTCGATGACACTTATGACCAAAGCAGTTGCGGCAGCGCGCGAGGGCCGGCTTGCTGCGGCAGCAAGAAACCGCCTTGCTGCATTCCGGAGGCAGCGGACCGACGACGCGATGCGGCGTGCATTCGGTCTAAAGCGCGCAACCGCTCTGGTCATCACAGGTGACTTCGCGAAGACTGCGAGCGCGGCAGTGCTAAAAAAGGCATTCGACACGACGCGCATCGAGCCCTCGCCACTGCCCGCGCACATCCGCGAGATCGAAGGCATGTCAGGTCAGGGGTATCGCGCATTCATCAACCGGCTAGCGGGGTCCATGCCGAAGGCGCGCTATCTCGAGATCGGCTCGTGGAAAGGCTCCACACTCTGCGCCGCCCTGCACGGCAACACGGCGAATGCTGTGTGCATCGACAACTGGAGCGAGTTCAACGGCCCGCGCGAGGAGTTTTTCATCAACATCTCGCCGATCCGGGACCGGATCGAGGTCATCGAGCAGGATTTCCGCCAGATCGACTACACCAGCCTGGGATCGTTCCAGATCTATTTGTTCGACGGCCCGCATCGGGAGCAGGATCACCGCGATGCGGTCGTTTTGGCGCAGGCAGCGCTTGCGCCCGATCCCATCTTCATCGTCGACGACTGGAACCTGATCGATGTCAGATTGGGCACACTCCGCGGACTTGCCGAAGCCGGCTTCGGCCTTGAAGCTGCAATCGAGATCAGGACGACACTCGACAACACCAACGCCAACGTCATCGGCAAGACCAGCGATTGGCACAACGGCTACTTGTTCGCCGTGTTGAAGCGCGAAGCCGGTCGAGAGCCAGGAACGGCTCGTATTGAATCTGGCCGATCTCCCTCACCCCGGTTTGCTCAGCGCAAATCCTATCCCGGCTGTCCCCGTGCAGCGCGCTATGATTAGGCAGGCCAAATGGTCCCAGTCCTCTGCCCCGCGCCACAGGTGTGACGTTGCCGTGCCTCATTCATCCAAGCGCGTGCTGGTATTCCACCCAGGCCGGCAGCATTCGCATCAACTTGCCTGGGCGCTCGAGGAGGCCGGGCTGCTCGGTCTATATGTATATGGATCTCCGTTGCCGCCGAGCGCGCTCGTTGCCATTCCCGCATCGCGGCGCCGGTTCGTTCCTCTTGCTCCCATCGGCCGCCGGCTAAGCAGGGTCTGGCCAGGTCTCGGGATCGAGGCACAGGCGGGCTACCTGCTTGATCGCGCCTTCGATCACCTCATCGCGCGGTCCGTGCCAGTGGAGCTGTTCAATGCTGTTATCGGCTACGAGAACGCATCGCGGGCCGTGTTTGCGAGGGCAAAGCGCGCCGGCGTCGCGACAATACTCGATGCAGCCAGCATCCATCATATCCGTCAGGATCAGCTGTGCGGCTTCGAAGAAAGCGCCGCATTCCACGCGGGAGTCACGGCGCGCAAGGACGCAGAGATTGCGCTGGCCGATGTCATTTTGACATGCTCCGCGTTGGCGAAGGACACCTACATCGCAGCCGGGGTAGAGCCACGGCGCCTGCACGTCATGGCGCTCGGGGCCGATATTCCGGCAGCCCATGCGCATGCGCATGCGCTGCACGCTGGCCTCCGGCCTGCCAGCGGCCCGCCACGCTTCCTTTTCGTTGGCCGGCTTACGGCTCACAAGGGCATTGATCTGCTCATCGAGGCGATCGAGGTGGCGCATTCGGCGGGCCATGCGTTTTCTTTGACGATAGTGGCCGATCAGGCCGGTGCCAGCCCGGCATTGCTGGCACGGCTTCGCAGCATTGCAGACTTGCGCGGCCCGATGCCGCCCCAGGAACTCGCCAGTCTTTACGCGGCCAGCGACTGCCTCGTTCTGCCCTCTCGTTTCGACTCGTTCGGTCTCGTCGTTCCGGAGGCGCTAAGCCACGGCTGTTGCGCGATCGTCAGCACCGGCGCCGGTGCGGCCATGCTGATTGCAGACGGCGAGAACGGCCTGACGTTTCCGATAGGCGACGCGGCGGCGTTTCACCGCTGCATCGTGTCCGTCATCACCGGCATCGGCCGCTGGCGCAGCCGGAGGCCGGCGGTCCGGGACGCGGCTAGGGCGTACGACTGGCGCCATTATCGCGCTCGCATCATCGCATTCGCATGTGGCAGGCTTGACGCCGCATCCTCTTCTGAAGACGAGGCGTTGATGCTGCGGCGAACCGGTGTCTAGCCCACGCACGAAGGCGTACGCCCGATGTCGAAACACGCGCTCATCTGCGGGATCTCCGGTCAGGACGGCGCCTACTTGGCCCGGCTGCTGACCGACAACGGCTACCGCGTGTCCGGCACATCCCGGGATGCTCAGGTTACCCCGTTCGCCAATCTCGCTAGCGTTGGCGTGCGCGACCGGGTCCAAGCCGTGTCAATGACACTGACCGATTTCCGTTCGATCCTGCAGGTGCTCACAGACCTCAAGCCCGACGAGATCTACAATCTGGCCGGCCAAAGCTCGGTGGGGCTGTCGTTCCAGCAGCCGGTCGAGACCCTCGAGAGCATCGCCCATGCATCGCTCAATCTGCTCGAAGCACTGCGCTTCACTGGGCTTCGGGCAAAGCTCTACAATGCTGCATCGGGAGAGTGTTTCGGCGAAACGACCGAGGTGGAGCCAGCGACCGAGACGAGCCCGTTCCGGCCGCGCAGTCCCTACGCGGTCGCCAAGGCCACGGCATTCTGGCAGGTCGCCAACTATCGCGAGGCCTATGGGCTCTTTGCCTGCTCGGGGCTGCTGTTCAATCATGAGTCGCCGCTGCGGCCGTCACGGTTCGTGACGCGCAAAGTGACGAGCACCGTGCATCGTATCGCCCGAGGCGAGCGCGAACGCCTGAAGCTTGGACAGCTTAGCGTCGTGCGCGACTGGGGTTGGGCACCCGAGTATGTCGACGCCATGTGGCGCATGCTGCAGCAGGACACTCCGAAGGACTACGTGATCGCGACCGGGCAAAGTTACACGCTCGAGGCGTTCGTCGCCAGTTGCTTTCGCGTCGTAGGGCTCGATTGGCGCGAGCATGTGGACTTCGATACCGCACTGCTTCGCGCAACGGACATTGCGCAGAGCCACGCTAACCCGAGTTTGGCGAGACAGGATTTGGGCTGGCGCGCCCTGTCGACGCTCGACGATATCGTCGAGCGTCTGATGCGGGCGGAGGCCACAGGCGATGCCTGGGGACGGCTGGATGGCTGACGCCTCAGCCTTTGCGCCGGCGCCAGTTAGGTCCGCCGGATCGGGCCCGCCGCCGGCGCCGCCGGCACGTATCGTACAGATCGTACCGCGACGCAGCAGGCGGCCGGAGGGCATCGGCGACTACGCGCGTTTGCTGGCGGAAGAGTTTCGTGATGTGCACGGGCTGGAAACTGTATTCCTGTCAGGCACGCCCCTGCCGACGGACGAGGCGGTCTTCGATGCGTGGCGGACCGAGACCGTCAAGACCCGTGGCGCGCAAAACTTGGTCGCTGCGCTCGACACGCTGTCGCCGTTCGACGCGATACTGCTCCACGTTTCTGGGTATGGATACGAGAAGCGCGGCGTGCCCATCTGGCTGGCGTCAGGACTTGAGATCTGGCGCCGAGAGCATGCCGGTGTGCCGATAGCCGCTCTGTTCCATGAGTTGAACGCCGTTTCGGGGCGGCCTTGGAACAGCTCATTTTGGCTCTCGCCCGTCCAATTGCAGGTCTGCAAGCGCCTCGCCAGGCTGTCGAGCACGGTTTTCGCGACGACGAGCCCATATGCTGCGACGCTGTCGCAATGGCGCCAGGGTAACAAGGTGGATGCGCTGCCCGTCTTCTCGACCATCGGACGGACGCACGTGGTCAAGCCGACCTCGGATCGCAAGCGCGCGCTCGTCACATTCGGTACAGAGAAAGTCAGGGACCGTGTCTATATTCAGGGCCGGGCGCGCCTGGCCTCCATCGTGCAGCAGGTTGGTGCAACGGAGATCTGGGACATCGGCAATCGCGATGGGCCGTTGCCCTCGCAGGTTGCTGGAGCCACGGTCCGGCCGCACGGCGCGTGCAGCGAGATGCAGATTCGCGATGTACTTGCCGAGGCTGCGTTCGGCCTTGTCGACTACCCGGCGCAGTTTCTCGAGAAATCGACAGTCTGCGCGGCATTCGTGGCCAACGGCGTCATACCGGTCTTGATGCGGGAGCGCGACAGCTTGAGGCCAGCCCGGTATGGTGTGCTAGGCAGCGTCATCGATCAGTATGGCCTCACGCCGGGCCGACTCGATGAGTTTCAGCGCGCGAACCTGGCAGCCTACACCGGGCAGAGCGCCCGCGACGTCATAGCGAGCCGGATAGTGCACGCGCTGAGGATGGCCGAACGGTGATGCGGATCTTGATCTACTGCCGATACTACCTGCCCATCGTGGGCGGCCTGCCGATCCGCATGCGCATCATGGCCGAGCAATTCACGGCCGCCGGTCACAGCGTTACGGTCGTCACCGATACACCCGGCGAGGATGACCGGGATGAGAGTGTCACGACATTGCGGGGTCTTGGTGTGTGGGGTCTGCGCAGGATTGCCGCCAGGCATGACATCCTGATGTCTGCCAACGTCAGCTTGAAGGCCGTTCCAATCCTGCTGTCGACGGGCCGGCCAGTCTTCGTGGCACATGGCGGGGGGTATTTTGCGCAGGGCTGGTTAAGTGGACTGTCCCGCGCGAAGCTGATCCTCTGCGGGATGGTCAACAACATCTACTGCTCACGAGCGGTCGCCGGTTGGATCGGTGCGCCGGGTGTGGTACTGCCGAACACCTATCGAGCCGACATTTTCCACGAACAGCGGAATGCGGTACCGGCAGGCGATATCGTGAGCTTCGGCCGATTAGTCTCCGACAAGGGCTTCGCAACTGCGATAGACGCCATCGCCCGGCTCGAGGAAATGGGTCATCAGCGCACCTTGAAGATTATCGGCGACGGTCCCGAGCTGGCAGCGCTCAGGGCGCTTTCTGAGAAGCTCGGAGTAGCACGGCTGGTAAGCTTCACGGGCGAGTTGACCGGAACCGCACTTGCCGGCGAGCTGGCACGGCATCGGGTCGCTGTCCTCCCGTCGCTGTGGGAGGAGCCGTTCGGCAACGTGGCGCTCGAGGCGTCCGGCTGTGGATGTATCGTTATCGTATCGGACGGCGGGGGGCTGCCTGAGGCAGCTGGTCCCTGTGGTCACATATTTGCCCGCGGCGATGCGCCGGCCCTCGCCGATGCCATCCTGAGGACGGATGACGTCGATACGAACGATCCGGCCTATCAGGCTCTGAGGTCTGCCCACCTTGAGCGTTATCGGCCTGATCGTGTCGCCGAAGCCTATCTTACAGAGTTCAGAAGGATTCTTGCCGGCACGCGGATTTCGACACCGGCAGTCGCCACCGGGGTGAGCCCCCCATGAGCGGCATGCTCTTGGCCGTACTGGTCGTTGGACCCATTGCGTTCCTGCTCATGGCACACTCTTGGCGGGTCACTTTTTTTGCCGCCATTATCGTGGCCATCTTGGAGGGCGCCATCCGCAAGTGGGTCCTGCCAGGAGCGAGCAATTTTGTTTACTTCCTCAAGGACGCGATGCTGCTTGCGGTCTTCTTTGGTTGCTTCAAGCAGAAAACACGGCAGTTCGTGACACCGGCAGCCAAGTTCGTAGCGTCCGGTTTCATCTTATGCTTCTTGTTCGGGCTTCTTCAGGCATTAAATCCCGCTAGCCCATCGTTCCTTTTGTATCTGATTGGCTTGAAATCTTATTTTATTTATGTGCCCATCGCATTTGTCGTGCCGCACCTATTTCGCGACCTGGATATGATGCTGAGATTCATACACCATTTTGTTGTTTTTTCCATTCCAATAGCGATACTAGGATTCGTTCAGCTTTGGGCTGGCCCCACACATTGGATCAGCGTCTACGTCAGTCACTCTGATGAGGTGGCTCATGTGTCGCGTTTCGGCGAGGAAGCGCTTGGCCGGACGAGTGGCACTTTCTCGTATATTGGCGGCTTCACGACATACTTGACCTTTATCTGCTCTCTTTGCGTTGCCTACCTCGCCCGGAACGACTTTCGGCTTAAGAACTCGCGTGTGATATTGGTATCGTTCACGCTGTGCTTCGCTGCGACGTTCACTACAGGATCGCGCGGCCCAATCGTGCTTCTGGCCCTGCTGATCATGTGCTCCACCATCTATGGTGCTGCGCGAGGATTACTGACGCCCTTGACGTTCCTGCGCATAATTGTGCTACTGCCGATCACGGCTTTCATAGGCATGAAGCTGGTGCCCGAGGCGGTCGAGGGTCTAGCCTACCGGGCCTCTAACTCCGACAGCAACTGGTTCCGCCTAATCGGTCCGTTCTATCAGGCCTGGGCTGTGTTCGATCTTGTGCCTATCTTCGGCTTCGGGCTGGGCTCAACGCACAACTCTTCGCTGGTTGTGATGAATGCTAGCGAGCACTGGTGGCTCCATGGCGTTAACCCCGAATCCGAGACGGCGCGCATCTTAGTCGAGATGGGCCACATCGGATTTTTCATGTTCTACGGCTTTCTCGTTCTCTCGATCTCGAAGTCCGTCTCGCCGTTGTTCCGCATGAGGTCGCGCACCGACGCTTTGTTTGGTCTGATCTTCATGACGTTCCTGCCGATGATGATCCTATCGCCATTCGTCAATAACCCTATGGCTGGCATCTACTTCTGGATGTCGATTGGTTTGTTGCATGCGTATCACTATTATGCGACGAGGCGCACCTATCGCGGCCCAGCCGTACCGTCGCCGGGGGGCGGGGCTGATTTCGCTCCCGTAGCGGCACGGCCAAACGCAGCAGTCCCACATTCGCCCTATTCGCAGCCATTGGCCCGCGACGCCGCCAGCGGACGGACTTTCCACCGTTCCGCCTCCTTCGGAAAAGCCGAATGACCAGCCAGGAGAATGTTACAGCTGCCGGGCGGCCATCCGAAAGCGAGCATGACGCCGCCTTGACGCTCGGCAAGCAGTCGCAAGGCCGCTCGAGCGCGCCGATCTACGACATGGCAGCTTCCGTGGTGATGGGGTGGAAGCTTCCGCGCTCCGCGCGCATCGCGGATATTGGCGGCGGCGCTGGCCAGTTCGCACGTAAGCTATTGGACTCTTTCGACGCCGTTGACCTCGTCGATCACGAGGCAACGCCCGTGCCAGCCCGCATCATCTATCGGATCGCGGACCTCAACGATCCGTGGCCGATCGAGAGCGGCAACTACGATGGCGCCGTTTCACTCGAGGTGATCGAGCATCTGGAGAACCCGCGCCACTTCATGCGGGAGCTTGCGCGCATTCTGCGGGGGGACGGCCGCTGCTTCGTCACGACCCCCAACCAGCTCAGCATTTCGAGCAAGGCCTGCCTTGCCGTCCGCGGCCAGTTCCGTGATTTCTCGAGCAACTGCTACCCGGCACATATCACTGCGCTGGTGAAGCAGGATCTTGAGCGCATCGCCAACGAGGCTGGGTTCAAGGTCGAACGCATACACTACACGAATTCGGGCCGGATCCCGTTCTCGCACCGCAGGTGGCAGGCCGTGTTGCCGCCGCTGGGCGGACAGGCGTTCTCCGACAATATCGGGCTGAGCCTGGTGCGTAACGGGTGAGTTTGGACCGGAACGGGCTTCACATCTGAATTGATGCGAGGGAGGGAATAAGTTTGAACGCGCTTGGCGAGCCAGAGATCGCAATAGACCGGAGAATTTCCAGATGAGCCGATATGCCCGCAATGCCTCCCTCGGCAGGGTGATGGCCGGTCTTTCTATGTCGTTGACATGCGTCACTGATCGCAGTGAGCCGGTCATCCTGGTCGATATCGGAGGACGGGGAGGCCTTTCGCGACCCTGGCAGGCGCTTTGGCACGCTGGTGCAGTCAAGCCGGTTTTCGTGGAGCCGGACGTTGAGGAGGCGGCGCGCATTTCGGCGCGTTATCCGAACGCCGTGGTGATTGACACGGCGCTTTGGAGCAGCGCCGGCATGGGGACGCTCTACATCACTGAGCAGCCGGGCTGCTCGTCGATGCTGCTGCCCGAGCCTGATCCGCGCATGCCTGAGCCCACCAAGAGAATGATGCGAATCGCCAGGGAGGCCGAGGTCAGCTACGAGCGCGCCGATGTCGAACTGGAACGTCGCGGCATCGTGCCCGAGATCGTGAAGATCGACGTCCAAGGCGGGGAGCTCGAGATCCTGCGTGGCTTCGGGCAGCTGCTGGACAATGTGTGGTGCTGCGAGCTCGAAGTGTCGTTCCTCAGGGGTTATCGCAACCAGCCACTTTTCGACGAGATATACGAATTCATGGTGGATGCCGGCTTCGGCTTGTTCGACATGCAGGTTTTCGGTGTGGCGGGCACGCGAAATGCGGTCCAGTCGGATTCCTTCTTCTGCAGGCGTCAGGAGGCCTCGGTTCGACAGAAGAAAGTCGAAAGCGTGTTTCGCAGGGTCGCTGGCTTCTCCTACTGGCAATAGCGAACATGCGCATCCAC
>CAZCIF010000063.1:0-16466 GCA_964498645.1 uncultured Rhodomicrobium sp.
ACCTGATAGTGCGCCATAAGCGATTGCTTCGATGAATAAAAGCGGTCCATCGTCATACCAATAGGAGATAATATTTGGCGTTCTGCCATATCCCTCCTATAAATTGAATACGCGTTTGCGTAGAAATCGGCTATCTGACAAACAGTAATAGACTTTTCTTCTTTAAAATGCTCAGATATTCTTTCTCTAACTTGCGGAATAACCGCCGCATGCAATTCCATTTGGCCAGAAAATAGACCGATAGTGCCCGATGCTAGCATGGTATTCTTAGTCTGCGCCGGCTCATATTGAAGATTACCAATGGTAATCATGCGATCCGCCGCAGCCACAACGAACGGGCCGCCTTCCTGGCCGAAACCGCAAATTGCCGCTATGCAAACTGTCATCGGATGCCCCCTCTCTCTGGGGAGCTTTATGCGCCGATTCCTGGATTGATCCAGACGTTTTCCACCGCTACAAAACTTACTCATTTGAAGACCCCACTGTTTCCAGTTTGGCACCAAACGGTAAAAAACTTGTGCAAAAATGGATAAAATAAATCAGGCGCACACTTAACTGTGTCAAGTATGTTAGTGCCTTCTAAAAAATGGAGATAATCTATAACCTGTCCGGTAAAGGTTGCGGGTGACGGGATGTTTGCGCAGGTGTCCACAGTCGCATTTGAGGGCATCGACGCCAAACAGGTCGACGTGCAGGTTCTCATCGCTCCAGGCTTGCCCGCATTTTCTATTGTGGGTCTCCCGGACAAATCGGTTGGCGAGAGCCGCGAAAGGGTGCGCGCAGCTCTGACCGCCATCGGCCTTGGCCTTCCTGCGAAGCGGATCACGGTCAATCTCGCCCCCGCCGACATGCCGAAGGAAGGGACGCATTACGATCTACCGATCGCGCTGGGCGTGATGGCGGCGGCGGGCGCGATTGCTTCGGACGCACTCAAGGATTTTATGATCATCGGCGAGCTGGGGCTGGATGGAAGCATTGGCGCCATCGCCGGCGCTCTGCCCGCAGCACTTGGGGCAAGCGCTCTGGATAAAGGCTTGATTTGTCCCGCAGCTTGCGGCCCGGAGGCAGCATGGGCTTCGGGCGAAATGGAAATTGTTGCCTCACCTCACTTGCTCGCCCTTGTCAATCACCTGAACGGAAGCGCACCGGTTTCAAAGCCCCGTCCCCATCTTGAGCAGAACCGGGGCGCTACCTCGGATCTCAAGGATGTGCGCGGCCAGGAAAGCGCGAAAAGGGCGCTCGAAATCGCCGCCGCGGGTGGCCATCACATGCTGATGATTGGGCCGCCAGGAGCTGGCAAATCGATGCTCGCACAGCGCCTTCCGGGCATCTTGCCGCCGCTGGAGCCGCGGGAGCTTCTGGAGGTGGCCATGATTCAGAGCATCGCGGGAGCAATCGTCAATGGAGCCTTGACGGCGGAACGCCCGTTTCGCGCGCCGCATCATTCGGCCAGCATGGCGTCACTTGTGGGCGGCGGGTCCCGGCCCAAGCCAGGCGAAGTGGCGCTCGCCCATCATGGCGTCCTGTTCCTCGACGAGTTCCCGGAATTTCCTCCGCATGTTCTGGATGCGCTCCGCCAGCCCATCGAAAGCGGCGAGACGATCATCGCGAGGGTCAATCACCGCATCCGGTACCCTTCGCGCTTCCAGCTCATCGCCGCCATGAACCCTTGCCGGTGTGGCCATGCCTGGACGCCCGGCGTGACATGCAGGCTCAGCCCCCGATGCGAGGAAAGCTACAAAGCGCGGATCTCTGGGCCGCTCTGGGACCGGCTCGACATTCAGATCGCGATGGCGCCGGTGAAGGCAACGGACCTCGCCCTCCCGCCGTCAAGGGAGACAAGCTCCGAAGTCGCACAAAGGGTCCGCGCCGCACGCGCCATTCAAGCGCGCCGCTATTCGATGCTGAGCAACGACGCCATTACCACGAATGCACGCTGCCCCGCGGCGCTTCTTGAAGAATTCTGCCCGCTCGGCCGCGATGGTTTGCGCCTTCTGGAACAGGCCGCGGAAGCGAATGGCCTTTCGGCGCGCGGCTACCATCGCACGCTCCGCCTTGCCCGGACCATCGCAGACCTCGATGCAAGCGCCAACATCCAAACGCTCCATATCGCGGAGGCGCTGAGTCTCCGCGGCGAAAGCGCGAGGGCGGGGCGCGCTGCTTGATGGACACCGGTGCAAGCGGGCCACAGTAATCGAAGTCCTGCACGGCTCTACTTCTGCGATGAGCCATGCGGGCGCGCTTGTTCTTCATCCAAATGGCGTCATTTCAGGCGCTTACGATCCGCGCCCAGATGACCCGGCCGCGGGAATTTGGATCACGCTAGACCCTTTACCTAAACCGCCGGGATAGTATTATACGAACGTACACTGAGCGTATTCTAAACACGGCTTTTTATTTTACCCTGCGGTACTACCGGTCTGTATCGAAGCTATCGCTGCTTAAAAGCTTTACCAATAACTCTGTTTGAACAATCTCCTCTTCTTCAATAAAGGAAGAAAAGCGGATCGGTGGTAGCAGGCTATGCAGGCGGCGGGCGGGTGTACGGCGTTCAAACGCCGTCTTGTTACGATTCTATCGGCCGATGTGTCGGGCTTCTGCCGCCTCATGGGGCAGGATGATGAGCTGACGCTCTCGCGCCTCCTAAGCTACCGGAGAATCATGGAGGATGCTGTCGTGCGCATGAACGGGCGCATGTTCGGCGTGGCGGGAGACTCCTGGATGGCCGAATTTGAAAGTCCGGTCGAAGCGGTCCGATGCGCCGTGGAGTGTCAGGACGCGATTGAGACCAAGAATGAGGAGCTGCCGGAAGGAAAGCGGATACGCTTTCGCATGGGCGTCCACATGGGCGATGTGATCGTCGACGGGCCGGGGCTTTTCGGCGATGAAGTCAACATCGCCGCGCGGCTGCAGGCAGTGTGCCAGCCGGGCCATCTCATTGTGTCGGAGACGGTGTTCCGGCATGTTTTCGGCAAAGTGAACCTGCAATTTAAAGCGCTCGGCCCGCAGCAGCTTAAGAATATTGCGGCGCCGGTTTCAGCTTTCGCAGCCGAGGCCTCCGGGATTTCCGGCGCGAATGGTGCCGAAGACCTATTGTCTGCGGCCGGCCTCTCGCAGCCGGTGCCCGGGTTCGATGGCCGGCCCGCCATCGCGGTTCTGCCCTTTCATACCTGGGGAAGCTCGAACGAAGACGAACATCTCGGCGAGGGGTTCGCCGAGGATCTCATCAATGGCCTTTCCAATGTGCGCTCGTTTCCGGTCATTTCGAGCGCCTCCAGTTTCATTTTCAGGCACCACGCCCTCGATGCCCGTTCGATCGGCCGCGCATTGGGCGCCCGCTACCTGGTGACCGGGAGCGTGCGCCTCGCAGGCCAGGAATTGCGGCTTACCGTCAATTTGATCGATGCCGCGAATGGCCTGAACCTCTGGAGCCATCCCTACAGGATCGATTTCAGCAAGCATATCGAGGTTCAAGATGAAATAACGGCTGGAATCGTGAGCGTGCTCGATACCGAGGTTGAACGCGCCGAGCAATCGCGGTCCTGTTCACGCAAGCCGGAAGATCTGGGCACGTGGGAACTCATCCGGCGCGGCATTTGGCATCTTAACAAGTTCAAGAAGGAAGACAGCGCCGCAGCGCTTGCTTGCTTCGAAGAGGCATTAAGGCGCGACCCCTCGTCGAGAGAGGCCCGCATTCAGCTCGCATGGTGGCATTTCTGGGACGTGTGGATAAAGAGCGGCGACCGGTCCGCGTTTCAAGCGACAGAGCGTTTCGCCAGGGAGGCCTTGCACATCGATCCGTGGGACGCCCGCGCCCACCTGCTGGTTGGGATTGCGGTTATGATGATGGGGCAACCGGAGCGGGCCCGGCGCTATTTTCTTAACGCCGTCCAGCATAATCCGAGCCTCGCTCCGGCTCACGCCAGCATCGGCAGCAGCTACATTCTGGCCGGAGAGCCGGAGAAGGCAATATCGCCCCTGCTTCTTTCGATCCGCCTGAATCCTCGCGCTCCTTTCACATTTCACTGCCTGGGTGAACTCGCGATTGCTTTCTACATGCAGGATGACTGGACGAAAGCGGTGGAGTTCGCTGAGCGGTCCCTCCAGTTCCGCACCGGTTATTGGTATGCAAGGGCAATTTTGATCGCAAGCCTCGCCCGGAGTGCCCGCCTCGCCAAGGCACAGGCGCTCGCCGCAGACCCTTCCTCAAAATTTTCTATAAACCGTATAAATTGGTTGCCATTCGCCGATAAAAAATGGAATCTTTATCTTCTTGATGGGCTAAAGCTTGCCGGCTGCGATTTTTCTGAGCGCGGCTAGCCCAGCCGGACGTTTAGCTTTGAACTATTTTTGCCGAGGCTATTTCTATGGCGGACCCGAAATATTACGGCCGCATACTAGAACTCCAGGCCGATACCCGGCCTCCCTCCATATTTAACTACAAAGACCTGGAAGACGGCAGCCTGTCCTCGCGCATTGCCCTGTGGCTCTTTGATAACCCCTCCCTGCCAACAAGCTTTCTGCGAGCGTTCTTTCCCGTCTTGAAGCTCGGAAAATTCGTGGTGGTGACGCGCTTTGACGATGTGCGCGAAATTCTCGGCAAGCATGATGTTTTCGACGTGCCATTCGGCCTCGAAATGATGGAAACGAGCGGCGGCGCCAACTTCATCCTTGGCATGAAGAGCGGAGCCGAAGGCGAGGCTTACGAGCGCCAAAAGCGCTTCATGAATGCCGCTTTCCTGCGCAGCGACATCGAGACCGCCGTCAAACCGATGGCCGAACGCTTCGCCAATGAGATCCTGAACAAATCGGCGGGCCGGATCAACGCGGTCCGCGATCTTATCACGCGTGTTTCGGCGAAAATCTGCGAGGCTTATTACGGTATTCCGATCCCTGACGAGGATGCTTTCGCGGAGTGGACAATCTCGATGAGCGTCCTTTTCTTCGGAGACCCCTTCGGCAAAGAAAGCCCCAGACGCCTGGCATTATCTGCCGCGCCGCACGTCCGGCGGCTGCTCGGCAACGCCATTGCCGAAGCGAAAGCGGGCCGGGTGGCGGAGAACACTGTTGTTGGGCGGCTAGTGAAGCTGCAACAAACCGAGGCCGATCCGCCTGACGACGCCGAAATCCGGGCCATCTTGATGGGCATGACCACCGGCTTTACGCCCACGAACACGGTGTCCGGCGGCCACATGCTCTCCGCCGTGCTTGAGAAGCCGGAGGCGCTCGATCAAGCGCTCAAGGCGGCGAAGGAGGACAGGGACGCCGATCTTTGGCGTATCTTGTTGGAGGCCATGCGCTTCCGCCCGCTCAATTTCGGTCCCTTCCGCTATTGCAGCCGCGATTACACACTCGCGAGCGGCAGAAAAATCCCCGCTGGCGCCACCGTGCTTGCGAGCACCTTGTCCGCGATGCGCGATCCCCGCCGCTTGCCAAACCCTTCGCAATTCGATGCCACGCGCAGCCCGGATCAGTACATGCTGTTCGGGCACGGCATTCACGCCTGCTACGGGGCCATGATCGCCGAAGCGCATATCACGCAAACTTTGAAAGCCCTGTTCAAGAGGCCCGGATTTCGCGCCGCGCCCGGCGCCGACGGCAAACTTCAGCGCGTCGGGCCGATTCCGCACCGGCTCATGGCCGAGTTCGACATTTCATTCAGCAAGGCTGCCGGCCAGTCGATGATTACCATTTGCGCGCCGTTAGAGGATGCCAGCCTCGCCGGCGCGATCGAGGAGGACATCAAGCGCCTCGGCAACCCTGCTGGTCCGGAGGCAAGGAAGGCATTCGAGGCAGCGGGCTGCATTCATTTCTCAAGCCTCTCCGTGATCAGGGGCGGGAATGGGGAGCCAACCTATGCCGTGCTCGAAATGTCGGTGGACGGCAAGCAGGAGAATGCGATCGAGGCGCTTGCCTTTAGCGCTGGGCCGCTGCTGAGGCCAATTTTCGAAAAGGGATGCGGGCTGAGGCCGGACGAGCGCCTCGCTGGTTTCCTGTCCAGGCATGCGGTGGATGTTGGCTACCGCGAGAAGACGGCCGGCCTGTTGTTTTGCGGAACGCCTGGGCTCAGCGTGCAGCGCATCAAGGCCGAGGAAGCGCTGTCCGCCAAACTATCGCAAGTCTTGGAGGCTAAGCTCAGCCGCCACCGCGATGGTGAGGCGCTAAGGCTTCTTGGCGATGTTCGCGACGAACTCCGCAGAGATGGCGGTTACGATTGGGCGTTTCTTTCCGAGCCGGCGCCGTTTCTCGCCAATCCGAATAAGCCGATCCAGATCCCTAAAATTTTTGTGACGTTACGCCTCGCGGGCGCCGCCGCCGGGCTTGTTGCCGCCACTGCGCTCTTGATCTGGCTCGCTTTTTCTGGCGGCACGCATCATAGCGTTGCCGTCAATTTGTTTGCCTTGCTGGCATCGCTGCTCCTGGGAGCCGAGCTGGCTTTGTTCTTGCTCGGCGGCCTGATCGCAGGGCTGATCTTCGCGCTGCGCCGGCACGAGCGGGCTGACAGTCCGCACGACCTAGATCCCGATCCCGCCGCCGTTCAGGCGATCATGGCGAATGAAAACAAACATATACAAAATCACATGACCGCCGTTTCGGTCATGAAGCCGGGTTTGCTTCGCAATTTCACCCTGCGCTTCATGTATTTCTATGTCACGCGCAGGCTCGCTCTGTTCTTCCGCCCCGGCTATCTGAACGAGATCGGCACGATTCACTTTGCGCGGTGGGTGCTTCTACCGAAAACACGCAATCTCGTTTTCTTCAGTAATTACGCTGGTAGTTGGGAAAGCTATATGGAGGACTTCATTACCAAGGCAGCCCCCGGGCTGACCGGCGTGTGGAGCAACACCATCGGCTTTCCAGCGACGCGTCATTTGCTCCTCGGCGGCGCCGGCGATGGCGACCGCTTCAAGCGCTGGGCGCGGCGGCAGCAAATCCCAACGCTGTTCTGGTTCCCGGCCTATCCCGATCTTGCCTGCGAACGCATCCGGGTCAATGCCGCGATCCGCGACGGCTTCGCCCGCGCCCGCACGGAAAGCGAGGCTGCCGCATGGCGGTCTTTGTTTGGATCACAACCCCGGCCGCCGAGGCTTCTTGAGGATCATGAGGTTCAAGCGATTGTTTTCAGCGGGCTGGGAAAGCTTCCCGAGTGCGAATGCCTGATTGTCCGGCTGCCCGGAAATAATGTACCCGGCGCCCGCGCCTGGCTAAGCGATTACTTCAGCGCCACGCGCCCGGCGGATGCACACATCACGTTTGGCGACGTGATGCCCACGGACCGCGCGGCCATTCTCGCATTTACCGCAAGCGGCCTGGGAAAGCTCGGGCTGCATGCGGGCGAGACGAGCGTGTTGAATTCGTTTCCCACGGCCTTCACCCATGGCATGGCCGTCCCCTGGCGGTCGCGCGTTCTTGGCGACGAAGGACCGAACGCGCCGGAGAATTGGCTATGGGGCGGTCCCGGCAATCCAGCCGACGCCGCGATTATCCTCTACGCGAGCGATAAGGATAAGCTCGAAGCGGCACGTGCTCTTGAACTCGCAAATCTTGAGCGCACCGGAGGCAGTCTCGTTTATCGCGTCGAGATGAAATTGACTTTGCCGCCGGGTACGAGCGATGTCCCGCAAGACCTCAGAGCCGCCGTTCCCTATTTCCGCGAGACGCCAACCATCGAACCTTTCGGCTTCGCCGATGGAATCTCACAGCCGCTCATCAAGGGCACGAGGAAGTGGTACGAGGACCAGAACGAACTTCATGGAGTCGAAGCGGGCGAGATGATCCTCGGTTACCCCGACAATCGCGGCTACTTCCCGCCCACACCGCAGGTGACGGCGAAGCAGGACGCCAGGGATGATCTCCCGCTCACACCATCGCAACTGCCTGCACGCTGGCCGCAATTCGGCAGCGGCAGTGCGCAGGCGCCGCGCGATCTCGGACGCAACGGGAGCTTCCTCGTCATCCGCCAGCTCGAGCAGCATGTGGATGCGTTCAATTCCTACCTCGAAACGGCGGCGGCGAAACTTAAGGATGAATGGCCGGATATCGATGTGACGGCGGATTGGCTCGCGGCAAAGATGATCGGGCGCTGGAAGAACGGTACATCGCTTGTCCGCAACCCAGGCCGCACGGGCCGGCTAGAGATCGATAACGACTTTCTTCTAGGGCAAGACGATCCCGAGGGCCTCAAATGTCCGTTCGGCGCTCACATCCGGCGCGCCAATCCCCGCGATAGTTTGAAGCCTGGCGATAAGGATCAGATCGCGATCTCGAACCGCCACAGGATCTTCCGGGTTGGGCGCCCTTATGTTGAGACCGGCCCTGGTGGACAAACTCAACCGCGCGGATTGCTGTTCATGTGCGTCAACGCCGATATCGAGCGCCAGTTCGAGTTCATTCAGCAGACCTGGATTGCTTCGCCGTATTTTCATGGATTGGGAAGGGAGAACGATCCGGTCATCGCGCCAATCCGGCACGACAGCACTTTTACCATCCCGACGCATCGCGGGCCGCTCATACTGCGCAATATGCAGACTTTCATAACGGCACGGGGCGGCGGGTATTTCTTCCTGCCGGGCCGGAGTGCGCTGCGCTTCCTGTCACGCCCAAGATAGAGCGGCGCGGGCAAATCACAGCTGGACGCCGCCATCTACTGCGGAGCTACGGCACGTCAAAGTAGAGAACGCAAGATGGGTTCGCTAAGGCAGATCCCGATTGCCCTTCCGAGTAACATTTTGCTATAGATATTGCTCAATTTTTTCCGGCCCCCCTGAACGCCAGTACCGGAGTGCTCATAAGCCGGGTATGAGCGGCGCAAACCCAAGAGCGTCCAGGCGCCGGGCTCCGCTATCGCCGTCCTAAAGAGAAGCGGTATCGATGCCAAAAGATCCAGTATCCATCTTCAGGCGCTTTGAGATCTTAAGCGACCTCGCCGATGGCGTGCTTGAGGACTTAGCAAAGCGCTGCACATGGCATTCGGTGCCTTCCGGCAAGCAAATCATCTTATCGAACGAAGAGTCCCGCGATGTCTATCTCATTGCCACGGGCAAAGTGAGAATCCTCCTCTATTCGGCAACCCAGGGACGCCAGGTACTCTTCACGATCATCGGTCCCTACCAAATATTTGGTGAAATCTCTGCTATCGATGGCCTGCCGCGGTCGGCGACCGTCGAGGCCGAGGGGCATTGCAGGTTTGCGATCCTGACGCAGGATCAGTTCAAGCACATGATGCACGGCCATCCCGCATTCTGCTGCGCCATCATGAGGCAGCTCACGGGGCATATCCGGCGCCTTTCAGAACGTGTATTCGAATTTAGCACACTTGACGTTCCAAGCCGCGTCCACTCCGAGCTTTTGCGCTACGCAGCTCCCCTCGCGGATGAAAACGGACAAGCGCTTATTCCGCATGCTCTCCCCCGCTCCGATTTTGCCGCCCGGATCAGCACCAGCCGGGAGCAGGTATCCCGTGTAATAACCGGGCTGGAAGATGACGGGATTGCCAGGCGCGAAGGTTCCGGCATCCGCATCTTGGACGTGGAACGGTTGCGCAAGCTCGTCGCCAAAGCCAAAGGCGAATAATTTTCAAGAATATTTTCAAAAAGTGATTTTTGTCACCGCAACCCCGTTCGAGCGCGGCTAAGGCTACGACGCATGTCTCTGCGTTTGCGTGGAAGGAGGTTGGCTTTGCTGGATATTGTTTTCCAGGCGTTGTGTGCCACGCTCGATCAGCTCAGCGCCGGATTTACCGCAAGCTATGCCGATGGGCGCATTCTTCACACAAACCGTGCGGCTCAAGACATGATGGAAGCCGGGTGGCCGATCCGCCAGCAAGACGGCTACCTGCAAGGAGAGGACCGCAAACGGACCGAAGCCCTTCTCAGAGGCCTTCGGCAAGTCGCGAAAGAAGCCGCGCTTTCAGACTCCCGCGACATAAGCCTCGATATTTCGCTCGCGTGTACGGCCTCGGCAAAAGGGGCCGCGATTGCCACGCTGAAGCCTTTGCGCGTTTCCGCTGCGGAACCGGGCCGGCGCGAATGCGTAATCGCGCTCTTCATCATGCAGCCTGGAAACCGCGACTGCCGCGCCTTGGCTGGTATCGCGGAATGCTTCGACCTCACACCGGCGGAAACAAGAACCCTCGAGCAGTTCGTGCAAGGCGGCACCGTCGCGGACGTCGCTCGCGCGCTGGACCTCTCGGAGAATACCGTCAAAACGCATTTGCAGAATATTTTTACAAAAACCAGCTCGTCGCGGCAGCCGGAGCTTTTGAGGCGTGTGAATGAGTTGCAGCCGCCTTTGCGGACGGCCAACGCTTCCGTCCCCCGTATGGGCAGTCATCCGAAGCGCCGGCAGAGAGAAGGCAGGCTCCGCAACCCCGGCTTCTCATCCGGGCTTCGGCTGGACAATCTTCATAGCGCCGGCAGCTAGAGCCCTTTGAGCGCTTCTCTTTTCGTCCAGTCCGTCGATATGCCTTGCGATTAAGCCCGCGAAGCCCGGCTTCGTGATCGCGCGGCCGCTTAAGCATCGTTCTCCGGATCATGATCCGGATACAGCGCAAAGCAACAGTTGCGGCAAATCGGCCTGTGTTTGTCTCTGCCTATTCAAGTGGCGTAAATTAGCCACAATCCAAAGCAGATCGAAAGGACGCCTAGCTTATAGTCATGGCGTCAACTGCATAACGGATCACGAATCTGGCTTTGGGGAACATATCATGATCGATCGCCGCACAATGTTGATCGGGTCGGCGGCCTTGGGACTTATGGGGGTGAAGGCCTCTGCGGAGCCGCCGAATGGCATTGTCTTTGGCCCGGAAGTTCCATTCTCGTTCGAGGCGCTAACCGGATGGGCGCGAGATCTCAGCCGGCAGCCCTATCAAAAGCCTGTGGTACACGACCCAGAACTCCTGGAGCGGCTGGATTTCGACGCCTATCAACAAATCAAATTCCGGCCGGATTGGGCAATTTGGCTCAATGGCGATGGCCCCTACCCCATCGAGCTTTTTCACGTTGGCCGGTATTTCAAAGAACCTGTCCGCATCTTCGCCGTATCGGCGAGCGGGAAGGCGAAGGAGGTGCGTTACAGCCCCGATCTCTTTACTTTTGGCAAAAGCACCTTCGCGAAGTCGCTCCCGGCGGACACCGGCTTCGCCGGCTTCAGAGTTTTGACCGCGCCCGGCGAGCCGGACTGGCTCGCCTTTATTGGCGCGTCCTATTTCAGGTCGCCTGGCGAGACGCGCCAATATGGCCTGTCGTCCCGCGGGCTGGCGATCGATGTGGCGATGCCCACGCCGGAGGAATTCCCGCGCTTTTCGAGCTTCTGGCTTGAGCCGCTGGCGGACAAGCCCGGCATCGTCATCAACGCACTCCTGGATTCGCCCAGCATTACGGGGGCCTATCGCATGGAGACGTCCCGCGAAAGCGGAACGCTGATGAATATCCAAGCGCGGCTTTTCCCGCGCACTGATATGAAGCGTGTTGGGGTTGCGCCGCTGACCAGCATGTTCTGGTACTCGAAGCACAATCGCCGGATGGCGCTCGATTGGCGGCCTGAAATTCACGATAGCGACGGTCTTGCTATTTGGACCGGTGCGGGGGAGAGGATGTGGCGGCCGATCAACAATCCGCTTGGCGTTCAAACGAGCTCGTTTTTCGATATTAATCCGAAAGGCTTCGGCCTTCTTCAGCGCGAACGCCGCTTCAGCGAATACGAGGACGACGGAGCCTTTTATGACCGGCGCCCGAGCGTTTGGGTCGAGACTATCGGCGATTGGGGCGAGGGTGCCGTGCAACTCGTGGAAATACCGACGAATGACGAGATCCACGATAATATCGTTGCCTATTGGACGCCGAAGGAGCCCTATCGCGCCGGCGGGCAGTACGAAATGCGCTACAAGCTGCATTGGCGCCTGGATGAGCCTTATCCGGCTCCGCTTGCACGTGTGGTGGCGACAAGGATGGGCCTTGGCGGAATACCGGGACAGCCGCGCCCGAAAGGTGTGGTCAAGTTTGTTGTCGATTTTCGCAGCGGAAAGCTCAGCCAGTTTTCGCGCCGGGACGATATCGATCTGGTGGTGAGTGTCCCCTCTGGCCATATAGAGCGCAAAGCAATATATCCTGTTGTCGATACGGACAAATGGCGAGCCATTTTCGATTTCGTGGCCGCTTCGGAGAACCCGGTCGACATCCGGCTTTATTTGCGCAGGGTCGATGAGGCGCTGAGCGAAACTTGGCTTTTCCAGCATCTGCCTTCGCTCTCCCTCATTTGAGGTCAAATCGCAGAAACGTTGGCCCTGTCCTGCTCCTCGCGAGACCTTTGCTGACGCTGCCTCATCCTTCGAGACGCCGCTTCGCGGCTCCTCAGGATGAGGCGCTAGCGGCTGAAGTCCCTCATGGTGAGGAGGCCGAAGGCCGTCTCGAACCATGAGGGGTAGCGGGCATTCATCAATGTGATCACGTCACGTTAGGCCGGAGCCAAACAATATTGTAAGCTCGCATTGGAACGCTTAAAGACGCATCGCCATGGACCAGTTCAACATTCCCGCGCCGCCCTTTTTCGACACGGCTGCACTTCGCGAAGAGCTGACGTCCTATTGGCGGGAAAGTCCGGAAAATACGGCACAGGTGCGCGCACGCGTGCTGAGGCGCCTCAAGGACCTCAAGCGGCATGCCCGCGACGAGGCGCAAGCTCTGCTTTTGCGCACTGGCGATGGCCGGGCTTGCGCCTCCGCCCTCGCCGTCTTTCAGGACGAACTCATCAAGCTCATTTACGATTTCTCTACATGGCACCTTTACCGTGCGCAAAACCCGTCGTCTGCCGAGCATATGGCGCTCGTCGCGACCGGCGGATACGGCCGGGGCCTTATGGCGCCCGGATCGGATGTCGATCTGCTATTCGTGCTTCCGTACAAACAAACGGCGTGGGGCGAAAGCATCGTCGAATCTGTTCTCTACTTCCTCTGGGACCTCGGCTACAAGGTTGGCCACGCGACACGCACGGCCGATCAGACGCTCCGGGCCGCCAGGGACGATATGACGATCCGCACCGCGCTCTTGGACTCGCGGCTCATCCACGGCGAAAGCGCGCTGTTCCAGGAGATGTGGTCCCGTTTCATCTCATCCATCGTACAAGGCAGCCAGCGTGAGTTCATCGCAGCGAAGCTTTCCGAGCGCGAGCAGCGCCTGAAGCGCGCCGGCGTTTCGCGCTACCGGGTCGAACCGAACGTCAAGGAGGGGAAAGGCGGGCTGCGCGACCTCAACATGGTGCATTGGTTCGCGGTCTATCTGAACCCCGGCAAGAATGGCCAGGCTGAGAAAGAAATCTTCGCGCCCGACGATACGGCGGCCTTCAATCGATGCGAAGCCTTCCTTTGGACCATACGCTGCTATCTTCACTTTCTTGCGGGCAAGCCCGAAGAGCGCCTGTCCTTCGACATGCAGCCCGAAATGGCGCGCCGCCTCGGCTATCATGACCGCAAGGGGCTTCTCGGCGTCGAGCGCTTCATGAAGCATTACTTCTTAATCGCGAAGGATGTGGGCGATCTCACCCGCATTGTCTGCTCGAGCCTTGAGCTGCGGCAGTTGAAGACAGTTCCGACTTTAAGCGACTTTGTAGGCACCCTCCCTTGGAGCAACCGGGCAAAGCTCGCAGCCACGACCGATTTCCGCGTCGATAACAGCCGGTTAAACGTCAAGCAACCGGATGCCTTCAAGAAAGATCCGCTTAACCTCATCCGGTTTTTTATCGAAGCCGAGCGGAATAACTTGCATCTTCATCCGCAAGCCCTCCGCGTCATCCGCTCGTCTCTTAGACTTATCGACGACGGCTTCAGATCGAATCCGGCGGCCAATAAGCTTTTCCTGGAGTTGCTGACTTCACGTAATGCGCCCGAAAGATCGCTACGGCTGATGAATGAAGCTGGCGTTCTGGGCCGGTTCATCCCTGACTTCGGACGCATCGTTTGCATGGCGCAGTTCAACATGTACCATCACTATACGATCGACGAGCATTTGGTCCGGGCCGTGGGCATACTCTCGCAGATCGAGAAAGGAGCGCATGGGGGTGAGCTTCCGCTTTCGACTGAGATCATCAGCGACATTCAAAACCGGCGCGCGCTCTACCTTGCGCTTCTCATGCACGATGTCGCGAAAGCCGTCGAAGGCGACCATTCCATCGTTGGGGCCCAGATGACGCGCAAACTCGCGTTGCGCATGGGGTTCGAACCCGCCGAAGCAGAAACCGCAGCGTGGCTTGTCGAGCACCATCTGTTCATGAGCCAAACCGCGCAGAGCCGTGATATTTCCGACCCGCAGACGATACGCACCTTCGCGGACATTGTGCAAAGCCCGGAGCGGCTGAAGCTTCTCCTTTTGCTGACCGTCGCCGATATCAGGGCGGTGGGGCCAGGCATCTGGAATGGGTGGAAGGGCCAGCTTCTGCGCTCGCTCTATTACGACAGCGAGCCGCTGCTCGCTGGCGGTCACACAAGGGAGCCGCGGCAAGCGCGGATCAACGCCGCTCAGGCCCGCCTCCGGGCAACGCTTGGCGAGTGGACGCCTTCCGAGGTTCAAGCCTTTATCGACCGCCACGAGCCGGGTTACTGGATTAGAACCGATCTCGATCGTCAAGTGCAGCACGCCAAGCTCATACGGTCTTTCGAAGGCGAGCATCCGCCAGTCGCGTTCGAGGTTAAGAGCGACGCATTCCTCTCGCTCACAGAGCTGACGCTCGTTACCAAGGACAATCCCGGGCTGCTTATGCTGTTCGCCGGCGCATGCGCGGCGGCAGGGGCCAATATCGCTTCGGCACAGATCTCGACCACCCGTGACGGGCTCGCCCTCGACACGCTTTTCCTCCAGCGGCTCTATTCCGACAGCGACGAGATCGAACGGGCGCAAAAAATCGCGCGTGTGATCGGAGAGATCATTTCGGGCAAGAGGGCGCTTGCGACGCTGGAAACGCGAAAGCGCACCAAACCGAAGCTCGACGCCTTCACGATACCGCCGGATGTGATCCTGGACAACACGGCGTCGATGGACTTGACAGTGATCGAGGTTCATGCGCTCGACCGGCCAGGACTGCTCTTCGATCTCGCGCGTGGTTTGAGCGATCTAAACCTCGATATCGCATCGGCTCACATTGCAACCTTTGGCGAAAAGGCGGTTGACGTCTTTTACGTCACAGCTCCTTTCCGGCAAAAGGTCACGAATGACGATGACAAGCGCCATATCCGCGAACGTCTTCTCGATCTTATCAACGCAGGATAGAACCCTTCGGCAGCGGCCCTTGGCGCTCTCAGGGGCGGCGCCGAACATCTTCACGAGGTGGGCGTAGCCGATCTCAGCGGCGCAGACCCGCCCAAAAGTCGCCAAGAAAGTCGCCAAAAAACCGGCCGAAATAGGCGCCACTATTTCCCCGTTAATCTGCCATCGTTGGCGTAATACCTTGACTTGAAAACGACTTTCAAGAGAGAAATCTTTGGACAAACCCGCCAAAAAACCCGCCAAGAAAGTCGCCAAAAAACCGGCCGAAATAGGCACCCCGCGGAGGGCCTGCATGGCAAAGCCGTCTAAGACTAGGTCAAGAGCTTCTAACGTTAGAGAAAAATCCCTCTCCCAGGGAGATCTTTTGCCTGAAGACAAGGGCGAGTCGATCAAGCTTATGGAGCCGATGCGCATTAGCGAAAGCTCGCGTTGGCGTAGTGAGATAAGTGAATTAGCGGTGGATTTGACCTACAAAGCGGCCGAGTTCAAAGCCAGCCTTCCAAAAGGGATCCGAAGCGCTCTGTGCGATTTAGTTAGGAATATGAATTGCTACTACAGCAATCTCATAGAAGGGCACCACACGCATCCTATAGCGATAGAAAGTGCATTAAACGAGATTTACGATGCCGATCCCGAGAAGCGCAACCTGCAGCTTGAGGCCAAGGCCCACATCTCGGTACAGCGGTGGATCGACGAAGGTAACTTGCCTGCGGAACCCACCTCTGAATTGAGCATCCGGGAAATACATAGGCGTTTTGTCGAATGCCTCCCTGACGAACTACGTTGGGTAGAATTTCCAAACACTGGAGAAAAGCTGCCCGTAATCCCTGGGGAATACCGTAAGCATCTTGTTCAGGTCGGACGGCTGCTCCCGGTAAGTCCCGGCGCTGTTCCGCGCTTCATGCGCCGGTACGAAGAATCTTACGCCAATTTGGGCCGTGCAGAGACGATAATAGCTTGTGCAGCAGCCCACCACCGTTTTGCCTGGATCCACCCCTTTTTGGATGGAAACGGAAGAGTAGTAAGATTAGTCTCGCATGCTATGATGCTGAACGCATTAGACACAGGAGGCGTTTGGTCTATCGCGCGCGGCCTGGCAAGAAATGTTGATAAATACAAGGGGTTGCTTGCAGAATGTGACTTACCAAGACGGAATGATTTAGATGGCAGAGGGAGCCTAAGTGAGGAAGCGCTTGTGAATTTTACTAAGTT
>CAZCIF010000064.1:0-16321 GCA_964498645.1 uncultured Rhodomicrobium sp.
AAGACCTTGCCGTCGAAGAAGGTCTCCTTGCCGCGCGAAGCGCTGGCCGGGATTTCGGCTGCGGGAACCCCAAGCGTCTTCGCCGCATCGCGCCAAAGGTCCTCGCGGTTCACCTTGCCGACGAGCGCCTTGATATCGGCCGTGGGCTCGAACTTGCCCCAGCGGATATCTTCAGCGACGAACCAGGCGTCGTGGCTCTTGAAGGGATAGGACGCGAAGTCCTGCCAGAATTTCATGCCGAGGTTGGTGCCCTTTTCAACCTTGCCCCGGCCATAATTGATATCGCCCTTGGCGCGGCCTACGATGTCGGCGACCGGCACGTTGAACCATTGCCGCTTGCCAACGATGGACGACATCTCCTCCTTGTTTTCCGGCTTGTCGCACCATTGCTGCGCTTCCATTACGGCCATGAGCAGCGCCTTGGCCGCATTCGGATTCTTGTCCACGAACTCGGCGCGCATCGCGAAGGCTTTCTCGGGGTGCTTGAACCAGAGCTCGCCCGTGGTGCATGCCGTGAAACCGATGCCTTGGTTTACAAGCTGCTCGTTCCAAGGCTCGCCAACACAGAATGCGTCCATGTTGCCGACCTTCATGTTGGCGACCATTTGCGGAGGCGGCACGACGATGGTGGCCACGTCCTTATCGGGATCGATGCCGCCGGCGGCCAGCCAATAGCGGAGCCACAGATCGTGAGTCCCGCCCGGGAAGGTCATCGCTACCTTAACTTCTTTACCGGCCGCCTTCTTGGCCTCGAAGGCGGCTTTCAGAGCCGATGCATCGGCAGAAACTTTCAGTTCCTTATATTCGTTGGAGACCGAAATCGCCTGTGCGTCGAGATTGAGCCGGGCGAGGATGTACATCGGGGCCGGGACGTTGTTTTGGGTGACCTTTCCGGCGCTGATGAGATAGGACATCGGTGTCAGAATATGCGCGCCGTCGATGCCGTTATGCGCACCGCCGAGCACGATATTGTCGCGTGTCGCGCCCCAGCTGGCCTGCTTCGCGACCTCTACATCGGGCATGCCGTGTTTCGCGAAAAAGCCCTTCTCTTTCGCGATCACGAGCGGCGAGGCATCCATGAGCGCGATATAGCCGAGGATCGCCTTGGTGACTTCCGGCGCCGTAGCCGCGTAGGCCGCAGGCACGCCGAAGGGAAAGGTCAGCTTTGCCGCACCAATTGTGGAAGCGGCCGCCGTCGCGGCCCTCAAAAAACCGCGGCGCGAGAAAGGTAATTTTGTCGAGGCGTATTTGCCGGTCGTCATCGAGGATCTATCCTTCTGGCCATAAAAAAAGCCGCACTCGAAAACGCCAGCGGATGGCGGTTCGAGAGCGGCGTCATTGCCTATTTGTAGCCCTGCGTTGGGCCGGTCGCGCTCAGCACATTAGCGCTGCCAATACGACTGCAAGCTGTGTGCCAAACTGCGATGGCGGTGCAAGCTATTGTTTTTGAGGAATGTCCCTTAAGTGCATCCGTGGAAGGAGGGGCGGGCTGGAATTGGGTGCTGCCTGCCATTGCAGCACCGTCCATTTTTTGTGCACTGCGGTAGGCTGCGGCCTAAGAGGCTGCACTTGCAGCGAGATAGTCGGCGATACGATCCTTATCGAAGGAAGGCCCCTCGAAGGTGCCAAGGCCATCCGCCGGCGGGGTTCCTGGTTCGCCTGCCATGTCCGCTCCGGGGAAGGCACGATCGAACAAATCCGGTGAAAGCACGGCCTGTGCCTCTTCGTTGAGGCCCGGCTCCAGCTTCGCCTGCCCCCAGCGGACCATTTGCGAATAGAACCAGGCCGCTTGAGCGGCATCAGGGCGCGCCCGGCGCCCGGAACCGAGCATCAGATAGCGGTCATCGGTGCGGACAGTGCCGTCAGGGCTGACTTTAAGCGAGCCGCTTAAAGTGCGCTTGATGAGTTCGGGGCTGGCGCCGATCCGGTCCTTTGCCGAAAGCCTCTCGCAACAGGCCTCCCAATTCGCTGGCTGGCTGGCAAAGACCGCCGCGGCGGAGACGGCGCGCATCAGCCTGATCATTTTCTCATCATTACGGTGCAGCCAACCGGTCCGCGCCGCGATAACCTTCTCGGTCAGCCTTTGCACGATCTCGCAGCCGAAATGCAGAATGTTCCCAATTCCGAGATTGACAGCGAGCGAGTTCCAAGGTGCGCCCACGCAGAAGCCGTCCACTTCACCGCTGTTCAAGCTCTCAACCATGTAGGGCGGCGGCAGGACCACAATGCGAATGTCTTCGGCCGTGTCTATACCGCCGGCGGCCATCCAAAACCGGAGCTGATAGCTGTGGCAGGAGAAGGGAAAGGTGCTGCCGAAAACAAGCGGACTTTTGCCGGAGTCTTTGCGTTCCACGATGATGGAGGCAAGCGCGCGCGCTGTGGCGAGAGGCGTTACCGGTGCGCGATCTATGCGCGCCATGATGCTGTGATAAAGAGGCTCACTTACAGTGATCGCATTGCCGTTGAGCGCGAGCACGTAAGGAGCCATCAGGGGCGTGCTACCGGGCATCACATCGAGCGCCGAGGCGACGGCCATCGGGGCAAGCAGGTGTGCTGCATCGAAAATGCCGGCGTTCAGCTTTTCCCGCACGTTCGCCCAGGAGACTTCGCGCACGAGTTCGATCTGCAGGCCCTCGGCCTCGGCGAAGCCGAAATCTGCGGCGGCCAAAAGGCTGGTGGCATCGGCGAGCGGGATGAAGCCAATGGTTATCTTCTCCGTCATCGCAGCAACTCCGCCGCCGTCACAACCGATTGAGCGACCTCAGCGATCTTCTTTTTTTCGTTCATGGCGGTCTTCCTGAGAAGGCGGTACGCCTCCTCCTCGCCCAAGCCCTTGGCCCGCATTAAGATGCCTTTGGCGCGATCGATCACTTTGCGTTCCTCCAGCGCGCTTTTTGTTCTGTCGAGTTCCTCTTGCACGCGCGCCATCGCGTTGAAGCGCGAGATGCATACATCGAGGATCGATTGGACGCGTTCCTTTTGCAGGCCGCCTACAATATAGGCGGAAACGCCCGCGTCGATGGCAGCGGTGATGGCTGCGCGATCGCTTCGATCGACGAACATCGCAATCGGGCGCTTCACGACGCGGCTCATTTGAAAGAGCTGCTCCAGCGTGTCGCGGCTCGGGGTCTCCAAGCTTATGATGACGACGTCCGGGTCGGAGTCGTAAATCGCCTGCAGGAGCCGTTTGGTCTGATCGATGTGAACGACGTCGACATGCCCGGCCTCGCGCAATCCCTCCTTCAAGATTTGCGCGCGAACGGGGTTTTCATCGACAACGGCTATCTTGAGCGGCGCGTCCATGCTCGCTCGCCATGCAAATTCGATGCCTTATAAAGCGGCAAATCCGGCCAAAGAAATGGGAGACTGCCAGGAGGGTCTAAGCGGCGTCCCAACCGGCTATTTTGCGGCGGCGGCGACGAACTCGATCTCCACATGGGCGCCGCCCGGAAGCGCCGCCACGGCGACGGTTGTCCGCGCCGGGTAGGGTGCCTCGAAGAAGGTTTCGTAGACTTGGTTCATGGCGGCGAAATCGCTCATGTCCGTCAGATAGACGTTCGCCTTCACGACATCGCCCATGCCAAGGCCGGCTGCTTCAAGTACCGCGGACACGCCCTTGAGAAGCTGCTCCGTCTCTGCTGCGACGCCGCCTTCCACAAGCTTACCGGTGGCGGGATCGATGCCGAGCTGGCCTGCCAGGTAAAGAATATTCCCTGCCCATGCTGCGCGGGAATAGGGGCCAAGCGTCTTTCCAAGCCCGGGTACGTCATTGACTACGCGGCGTGTCACGGTTTCACCTTTACGAGTTTGAATGTAGAAGCGGGGAGCGGCGTCTTCGCCGGGCTCGGCCTCATCCTGAGGAGCCGCGCAGCGGCGTCTCGAAGGATGAGGCGACGAGTATATCCCTCATGGTTCGAGATGGCCTTTGGCCTCCTCACCATGAGACATAGCCTTACCCTGAGCTTGTCGAAGGATGGAGCCACAATTTCCAGCGTAACCTCATGGTGAGCCTGCCGGCCATGGACCGCATGCCTTTTCAGCAGCCTGTTAAGCGACGGCAAGTTTGGCGCCGGCCTTCGGACGCGCAAAATCACTATAGTCTTCCATGAGCGTCTTCGTGATCTCGCCCACAGAGAAGCGGTACTGCCCGATCTCCGAAACGGGCGTAACCTCCGCAGCCGAACCGGTGAGGAAACATTGCTCGAAACCGGAAAGCTCCTCGGGCTGGATCTGCCGTTCGATCGTTTCGATGCCCCGCTTCTTGGCCAGCGCGATCACGGTCCGGCGCGTGATGCCATCGAGAAAACAATCCGGCACCGGCGTGTGAAGCTTGCCGTCCTTGACAAAAAACACATTCGCGCCGGTTGCCTCCGCCACGAACCCGCGCCAGTCGAGCATGAGCGCGTCGGTATAGCCCTCGTCCATGGACCGGTGCTTCTCGATGGTGCAGATCATATAAAGGCCCACAGCCTTGGACTTGCAGGGCGCGGTCATCGGGTCCGGCCTACGATACTCGGCGAAGCGCAGGCGTATCCCTTTCAGCCGCTCCTCCGCCGGGAAATAGGAGCCCCAATCCCAGCAGGCGACCGCAAGATTGATTTTTGTGCTCCTGGCCGCGACGCCCATCTCCTCCGAACCGCGCCAGGCGATTGGCCGGATATAGCCCTCCACAAGGCCTTGCGCCTTGATGACATCGCGGCAGGCCTGCTCGATTTGGGCAACGGTGTAAGGAATTTCGAAACCGAGGATTTTGGCCGAGGCTTTAAGGCGCTCGCTATGCTGAGTTAGCTCGAAAACCTCGCCGCTATAAATACGCGCGCCTTCGAAGACGCCGCTCCCGTAATGAAGGCCATGAGTCAGCACATGGACCTTCGCATCGCGCCACGGCACTAGCGCGCCATTCATCCAGATGAAGCCTTCCCGCTGGTCATATGGAATGATTGACATCGCCGTCTCCAATGCTCCGATTTTCTTCTTGGGATTGAGCTGTACGCCGTAAAATGGGGCAGCCATAGCCTCTGACAAGCTAGAGGGTGCAATAAAGCGCGTCAATATCGCTTGCGTCCAGTCCAAAGTTGTTTTGATGTGGCGAAAGCCGTAAAAGAGGAGGCTTAGCATCCGCTCATGACTGCCATGTCAGCGCTCGATATCGAAAAGCCGCATCTGCCAGATGACGCGCCGCATATGCTCGTCGTCGACGATGATGAACGTATCCGGGATCTTCTCAGCAGCTATTTGCTTCAGAACGGCTTCCGGGTCACGCAGGCGGAGAATGGGGTGGCCGCACGCGCCCAGATGGAAGGGCTGGCCTTCGATTGTATCATTCTCGATGTCATGATGCCGGGCGAAAGCGGTTTCAGTATCGCGGAGGAGCTTCGAAAGAGTTCCGACGTGCCAATTCTGATGCTGACGGCCAGGTCCGAGCCAGAACATCGCGTGCGGGGTTTGGAGCTTGGCGTGGACGATTACGTGCCCAAGCCGTTTGAGCCGCGCGAGCTTTTGCTCCGGCTGCAAAACATCTTGCGGCGGCGCGCTTCGCCAAAGACGAAGGATGGCGAAGTTCGCTTCGGCCCCTTCGTGTTCGACCTGCGCCGCAACGAGCTGAAGCGGGGGGACGAGCCGATCCGGCTAACGGACAAGGAGCGCGAGGTGCTCCGCGAATTCGCGCTCAGCGGAGGCGAGCCGGTGACGCGCGAGGATTTGGCCCGCCTGGGTGAATATGAAAATGAGCGCGCCGTCGATGTGCAAATTAACCGGCTGCGCCAGAAGATCGAGACAGACCCGGCGAACCCGGCCTATCTCCATACCGTGAGAGGCAAAGGTTATGTCCTTTATCTCGATTAGTTTAGGGAGGCAGCCGCTATTTCCCTGGAATTGAGCGAAGGCGCCTCCGGCGTTCCGGGCAGTGGCGAGCAAGCTGCTCCGGTTGCCGGAGGAGGCGAAGGGCGCGGGAAGCGGGAAGCGGGGCAGACCGTATTGCCCCGGCGTTTGGCCCGCTTTCTTGCGTCACTAGGGTCCTGGGCGCCGAAGGGCCTCTATGCGCGCGCCCTTATCATTATCATCGCCCCTATCGTCATTCTGCAGTCGATACTGACATTCGTCTTTCTCGACAGGCATTGGCAGGTTGTGACGAGCCGCCTCTCGATCGCGACCGCTCAAGACATCGCCATGCTGGCGTCGACCTATGAGTGGACAAAGAATAGAGGGCCCGCCGAGCTTGACCGCCTCAGCAATATTGCGCGCGACCAGTTCAATCTCACTGTCCGGTTTGTCCCTAACGAAGAGCTGCCGATTACGAGGTCGAAGCCATTCTTCGGTTTTTTGGACAGGTTTCTGTCCACCGAAATCCGCCGCCGCGTCAACAGGCCCTACTGGATCGATACGGTCGGATCGTCGCGTCATATCGAGATCAGGATCAAACTTGACGGGGCGGTGATGCACGTCATCGCGCAACGCGCGCAGCTGATCCCCTCCAACACTCACATCTTTCTTGTGTGGATGGTCATCTCAGCGACGATCCTTCTCTTCGTCGCCATACTGTTCCTGCGCAATCAAATCCGCCCAATTCTTGCGCTCGCCGACGCTGCGGATAGGTTCGGCCGGGGAAGGGCCGCCCCTCGCGATTTCAGGATTCGGGGCGCGCGTGAGGTGCGGCTGGCCGCGCAGGCATTTCTCGACATGCGCGACCGGATCGAGCGCCATGTCGAGCAGCGCACGATCATGCTGGCTGGCGTCAGTCACGATCTGCGCACCATTCTGACCCGCTTCCGGTTGCAACTCGCGATGATGCAGGCGCCCCAGATCGAGGCATTGAAGCGCGACGTGGATGAAATGCAGCAAATGCTGGAAGACTATGTGGCTTTTGCGAAAGGCGATTCCGGTGAGAAAACGCGCCGCGTGAATGTACTGCACGTGCTTGAGGAAGTTCAAGCCGGAGCCGAGGCGCCTGGGAAAACGGTCAAGCTCGATGTCCGGCAGGATCCGCTTATCGTTGCCTTGCGCCGCAACGCTTTCAAGCGCGCAATCGTGAACTTGGTCTCCAACGCCTCGCGCTATGCCGACCATATCGCAATCCGCGCCTTAAGGTCGCGAGGCTGGCTCACGATTACGGTCGAGGATAACGGCCCCGGCATCCCACCCGATAAGCGCGAGGATGTTTTCCGGCCTTTCCATAGCCTCGATAACGCTCGCAACCAGAATAAGAAAAGCTCCGGCCTTGGGCTCGCGATTGCGCGCGACATCATACGCGGGCATGGCGGCGAGATCACGCTCGGTGAAAGTGTGCTGGGAGGGCTAAAGGCCGTGATCCGCATCCCTGTCATGCCCGCCGGGGAAAAATCGGGCGATCATTGAGCCGGTAACGGCATGTAGCTTTAGCTTCGCCGGGCCGGCGAAGCGCCAAAAACAAATAAAGGGACGGGAAGGTCCCGTCCCTTTAATGCAGATTGCTATCAGGCGAGGTTAGTGCGGGAGCACGCTTCCGCTTGTACCGCCATCCGTCGCCAGAGGCGTTGCAAGGCCCTTCATCTGAGCAGCCGCGAGCGCCGCCGCTTCGTCCCATTCGATCGGTTCGAGCTTGCGGGCGAGCGCAATCGCGAGAACCTCATCCATCCGCGCGACCGGGATGATTTCCAGCCCGTTTTTCACATTATCCGGGATTTCCGCGAGATCCTTCGCGTTCTCCTCGGGAATGATCACGCGTTTGATTCCGCCGCGAAGGGCAGCAAGCAGCTTCTCCTTGAGGCCGCCGATGGGCAGGACCCGCCCGCGAAGCGTGATTTCGCCGGTCATCGCGACATCGCGCCGGACGGGCACGCCTGCGAGCACGGAGATGATCGCGGTAACCATGGCAACGCCCGCCGACGGCCCGTCTTTCGGGGTTGCGCCCTCCGGCACGTGCACGTGAATGTCCTTCTTGTCGAACATCGGCGGTTCGATCCCGAAGGCCACCGCACGGCTGCGGACATAAGCGTTCGCGGCCTGGATCGATTCCTTCATCACATCGCGCAGGTTGCCCGTGACGTTCATGCGGCCGCGGCCCGGCATCATGACGCCTTCGACGGTCAGCAACTCGCCTCCGGCCTCGGTCCAAGCCAAGCCCGTGACAACGCCGACCTGGTCTTCAAGCTCAGCCTCGCCATAGCGGTACTTCTGGACGCCAAGGAAGTCGCGCAGATTTTCGGCAGTGACATGCACAACCGTCTGCTTGCCGCTTTCGATCTGCTTCACGGCCTTGCGGGCGAGCTTGGCGATTTCGCGCTCAAGGCTACGCACGCCGGCTTCGCGGGTGTAACGCCGGATGATCTCCACGACGGCGGCGTCATCCACCGTCCACTCGCCCGGCTGAAGCCCGTGAGCCTCCATCTGGCCGCGCATAAGGTGGCGCTTCGCGATCTCAAGCTTCTCGTCCTCGGTGTAACCCGCAAGCCGGATGATCTCCATGCGGTCCTTGAGGGCCGGCGGAATGTCGAGCGTGTTGGCGGTTGTCACGAACATTACGTTGGACAGGTCGTAATCGACCTCCAGGTAATGATCGTTGAACTCGTGATTCTGCTCTGGGTCCAGCACCTCGAGCAGCGCGGAAGCCGGATCGCCACGGAAGTCCATGCCCATCTTGTCGATTTCATCGAGCAGGAAGAGCGGGTTCGTTTTCTTTGCCTTCCGCATCGACTGGATGACCTTGCCGGGCATCGAGCCGATATAGGTCCGCCGGTGACCGCGGATTTCCGCCTCGTCGCGGACGCCGCCAAGCGACATGCGCACGAATTCGCGGCCCGTGGCCTTCGCGATGGACTTGCCGAGCGAGGTCTTACCGACGCCGGGAGGGCCAACGAGGCAGAGGATCGGCCCCTTGAGCATGTTCGTCCGCTTTTGCACGGCCAGATATTCGACGATGCGCTCCTTCACGCGATCGAGGCCGTAATGATCCTCGTCGAGCACGGCTTGCGCCTCGTCGAGATCCTTCTTGACCTTGCCCTTCACGCCCCACGGGATGGAGAGCAGCCAGTCGAGATAGTTGCGGACAACCGTCGCCTCGGCCGACATCGGGCTCATCTGCTTGAGCTTCTTAAGCTCCGCGACCGCCTTGTCCTTGGCCTCTTTCGACAGCTTCGTGTTCTCGATCTTTTCCTCGAACTCCGCAATGTCGTCGCGCTCGTCGGAGTCGCCCAGCTCCTTCTGAATGGCCTTCATCTGCTCATTCAGGTAATATTCGCGCTGCGTTTTCTCCATCTGGCGTTTGACGCGGCTGCGGATCTTGCGCTCGACCTGGAGGACGGAAATTTCGCTCTCCATGAGCGTGAACACGCGCTCAAGCCGCTCAGAGACCGAGAGCTGCTCCAGGATCTCTTGCTTGTCGCCGATCTTGATGGCGAGATGCGAGGCGATGGTATCGGCGAGCTTGGAATAATCGTCGATCTGCGAAAGCGTGCTCAGAACCTCGGGCGAGATCTTCTTGTTGAGTTTGACATAGTTCTCGAACTGGCTGACGGCGGAACGGGCGAAGGCCTCGATCTCGTCCTGATTGCCGAGCGATTCCTCGACGCGCTCGGCTTCGGCCTCGAAGTAAAGCTCATTGGCCGTGAAGCTCTTGATCTTGGCGCGCGCCGTTCCCTCAACCAGCACCTTGACGGTACCGTCGGGCAATTTGAGAAGCTGCAAGACAGTAGCGAGCGTTCCCATTGTGTAGATGGCGGACGGCTCCGGATCGTCGTCGCCGGCATTCTTCTGCGCGGCAAGCAGGATCTGCCGGTCGGTGCGCATCACCTCATCGAGTGCATTGATAGATTTCTCGCGGCCGACGAAGAGCGGCACGATCATGTAAGGAAAAACAACGATGTCACGAAGCGGCAGTACCGGAAAAGTCTCGGTGGGACCAGACGTCTTCAATTGTTCTGAGGATGGATTCGTCATGTCAGTCTCCATAAATCCGGCAACGGAAATACGCCCGCTGCTTACTGTCGCCATCTTGCTTTTTCCGGCTGGCCCGCGAGCAGCCTCTCATGATTAAGGCGAAAGCGTCCTGTAGGCGCTCTTCGCCGGAAAAGCTCAAGCCGGTGCCGCATAAAGGCGAGTTCGATGCGAGCCGGGCCGGTGTTGTTAAAAAATGCAGGAGGGACCACCGAGTCATAATGCTTGGTTTGCTATGCACAAACCGCGCCATTATGCACTCGATTCATCTAGGCGTTCTGCGTAAATCCGCAAGGGCTTCGCATTCCCCTCAATGACTTCGGGGCTGATCACAACCTCTTCGACGCCCTTCAGGCTTGGCAACTCGAACATGCTATCGAGCAGAATGGCTTCCATAATCGAGCGGAGGCCGCGAGCGCCTGTCTTCCGTTCGATGGCCTTCCGCGACACCGCCTTGAGCGCCTCGTTGGAGAGCGTGAGCTGCACGCCTTCCATCTCGAAGAGACGTTGATATTGCTTCACGAGCGCATTCTTCGGCTCGGTGAGGATTTTCACCAGCGCCGCCTCGTCGAGGTCTTCCAGCGTCGCGAGCACCGGCAAGCGGCCGATGAATTCGGGAATGAGGCCGAATTTTAGTAGGTCCTCCGGCTCGACGCTGCGCAAAATCTCCCCAGTCCGGCGCTCGTCGTCCGAGGAGACCTTCGCGCCGAAGCCGATCGAGGTGCTCTTTCCGCGCTGAGCAATGAGCTTTTCGAGGCCCGAGAAGGCGCCGCCGCAGATGAAGAGGATATTTGTCGTATCGACCTGCAGGAACTCCTGCTGCGGGTGCTTGCGGCCGCCTTGGGGCGGAACGCTCGCAACCGTGCCCTCCATGATTTTGAGCAGCGCCTGCTGAACGCCTTCGCCCGACACATCCCTCGTGATGGATGGATTGTCGGATTTGCGGCTGATCTTATCGACCTCGTCGATGTAAACGATGCCGCGCTGCGCGCGGTCGACATTATAATCGGCGGCCTGCAGCAGCTTCAGGATGATGTTCTCGACATCCTCGCCGACATAACCCGCTTCCGTGAGCGTGGTGGCGTCGGCCATGGTGAATGGCACGTCAAGGATGCGCGCCAGCGTTTGTGCCAGCAGCGTTTTGCCGCACCCCGTAGGTCCGATGAGAAGGATGTTCGACTTCGCCAGCTCCACCTCGTTGTTCTTTGCGGAGTGGTTGATGCGCTTGTAATGATTGTGGACCGCGACAGAGAGCACGCGCTTGGCGTAATCCTGGCCGATCACATAATCGTCGAGGACGTTGCAGATCTCCTGAGGGGTCGGGACGCCGTCGCGCGACTTTACGTATGAGTTTTTATTCTCTTCGCGGATGATGTCCATGCAGAGCTCGACGCATTCATCGCAAATGAAAACGGTCGGTCCTGCAATCAGTTTGCGGACTTCATGCTGGCTCTTGCCGCAGAACGAGCAGTAGAGCGTATTCTTGGAGTCGTGACCCCTGCTTTCTTTCGTCATTGACCTACCTTAGCACCCACATACCAGGAAGATTGGTCTTGGATTACGCCCGACCGATGACAAAAACCGGTTACCCCGATCCCTGCCGCCCTCAGGCTTGTCTCGTCTGCCCCGCCCTTCCTTGTACGGCTATCCTATAGTCTTACGGCTTCTGAGCCGATTGTCTATAGCCTCGATGCGCTATGATGCCCGAAGATTTAAGAGTGAGTGCCCCGCGGTTAAGCTGGATTGAACGATTCGATGCCGTTACCAGTGGCGCTGCTCCTCCGCGCCGTAGCGCGGGAACAACAGGCACCCTGTTAGCGGCTCGATCCCAGCTCCTCGGTAGGGGCACGCTTCGCTATCACCTCGTCGATTATCCCGAAGGCTTTCGCCTGCTCCGGTGACATGAAGTGGTCACGATCGAGGGTGCGTTCAATGATCTCGTATGGCTGGCCCGTGTGTTTTACGTAGATTTCATTAAGGCGGCGCTTCGTCTTGAGGATGTCCTCGGCGTGCCGCTCGATATCGCTCGCCTGGCCTTGGAAACCGGCTGACGGTTGATGAACCATGACGCGGGCGTTAGGAAGGGCCCAGCGCATGCCGGCCTCGCCCGCAGCGAGCAGAAGCGATCCCATGGAGGCGGCCTGGCCGACGCAAAGCGTGGAGACGGGCGGGCGGACAAATTGCATCGTGTCGTACATCGCCAGGCCCGACGTAACGTGGCCGCCCGGCGAATTGATGTACATCGCGATTTCCTTCTTCGGATTTTCCGATTCAAGGAATAGGAGCTGCGCAACAACAAGCGAAGCCATCATATCCTCGACGACGCCCGTCACGAAAATGATGCGCTCCTTCAAAAGACGCGAGTAAATATCGAAGGCCCGTTCGCCCCGGTTCGTTTGTTCGACAACCATAGGAACGAGCTGGCTGGTGTAATATTCTACTGCATCGCGCATGCGTTTCTCCCAGGCATTAAGTGCCGTGGTGTGATGAAATTTTGGCTATTGCTCGCGAGGCGCAGCACTTCGCGGGCGGCTGGAATCTGGCACTACCAACGACTCTCGGACAGCGCTGCCATGTCCGCTCATCATAAATGGTGTGATTTGAACGCAAGCGCAACTAGCAGAAGGGGCGGAGCTTATAGCAAACTGATAATGAGGGGCGAAGAATAGCGATTTCCACGGTTTGGTATTAGCCGTGGCGATGATCGTGATCGCCGTGTTCGTGATCGCACTCCGGACCGCACTCATGATCGTGATCATGGTGATGATGATCGTGAGCGGCATGCTCGTCATCGCCCTCATAGAGGGCCTGCTCGCGTTCCTGCTCCGCCGCAAATTCAAAGAGCTCGGCCGGCGTCACCTTTTTGTCGGTGACCTTTGCCAGTTCGAGGATAAAGTTGATCACCTTCTCCTCATAGACCGGCGCCCGCAGCTCATTAATCGCATTGGGGTTCTTCTTATAGAACTCAAGCACCTGCCGCTCTTGGCCCGGGAACTGGCGCGCGCGGTCGATCATGGCGCGGCGCAATTCCTCATCGGCAACACGGATTTGATTCTCGTTGCCGATTTCCGAAAGGACCAGCCCCAGGCGCACACGCCGTTCGGCCATCTTGCGGTACTCCTCGCGCGCTTTCTCTTCAGTCGTCCCCTCGGCTTCGAAGCTGCTCTTCGACTGCTCAAGCTGCCGGTTGACATTGCGCCAAATCCCCTCGAACTCCGCATCGATCAAGGATGGTGGAAGCTCAAACGAGTGATGCTCGTCGAGCGCGTCGAGCAACGCCTTTTTCAGCTTGTTGCGGGCGGCAGCATCGAGCTCTTTTTGAAGCTGGCCGCGGATCGCATCCTGCAGTTTCTCGTAAGACTCAAGGCCCAGCGACTTCGCGAACTCATCGTCAGCTTTCGCTTCGACGGGTTTGGCTACCTCTTTGACCGTTACGTCGAAAACGGCTTCCTTGCCCGCCAGATGCTTGGCTTGATAGTCCTCGGGGAAGGTCACGCGAATTTCGCGCTGCTCCGCTGAACTGGCGCCTTCCAAGCCCTCTTCGAAGCCCGGAATGAAGCGGCCCGACCCGATCACGACATAAGCATCCTCGCCGGCACCGCCCTCGAAAGGTTCGCCGCCGATGCTGCCCTTGTAATCGATGGTCAAGCGATCGTCCTTCGCGGCAAGGCCATCCTTCGGCTCATAGGAAACGTTCGTTTTCAGGAGCCGGCCGAGTGCCTTTTCAATGTCGGCCGCGTCCGGTTCCGCGACTAATTTCTCGATCGCAATCGACTTCAGGTCGGCAAGTTCGATCTTCGGCAGAATCTCGAACGACATGGTGTATTCGAGGTCCGACGCGCCTTCGATCATGCGCTCGACAGCGGCTTGATCTTCGGGGAGCTTGATGTCGGGCTGGAAGGCCGGGCGCTCCTTGCGGTCCTGCAAGGCCTTCGTGCTTGTCTCGCCGACGGTTTGCTCCAGCACCTCGGCCATGACCGAGCGGCCGTAAAGCTGCCGGACATGCGCGAGCGGGACCTTCCCTGGCCGGAAGCCGTTCAGGCGCACTTTTGTCTTGAGGTCTTCCAGCCGCGTCTCGACGCGAGCCTTCAACTCGTCAGCTGGGACAATGACCTTCAACTGGCGTTTCAGCCCGTCTGAAACAGTTTCTGTAACTTGCATGTTTAAAACCGGATTCCGTTAGCCGTTCTTCGGCGGTCTTATAAACGCAGCGCAATCGCTGCCGCGGGTGTTTCGCACCCGGCTCGTGCCAGTGAAATTGCACATCGCCAGGCAATCCACAAGGGGAGAGATAGCCAAAATTGCCCAATGGAGCAGCCGGCTATGCAAGTTGCTTCCGCCCCGCCATCGCTTGAGTGGCGCTAAGACAGCGTAGCTTCCGTCTCAGTCAGCGGTTGCGCCCAAAGCCGTATCCTTCCCGGCGGATTAAGATTAATAGATCTTTGTGGCTACTTAACCGCGTGCGCTATGGCAACATTCCAGGAATGCTGACGGTTTTCCGGTATGTGAGCGGGAGGCAGAAGGACATCTGGTGCCAGCCCATGGGATTGCTTCCGGCAGGAAAATCATTCTCCCTACAGCGAACGCTCGTAAACCGGCTCGATAGGGCGTCGCGTGAGCTGCTTCTGTCCGGCGATAGCCCCGCCATCGATTTCAGCCGGCCGGCGGGGGAGCCGGCGCTGGCGGCGCCGGATTCGGTGTCCTGGCGCATCTTCAGGAATCCCGTTTCCCTGTTCATCGGCGGCGTTGCTGCGGTGATCCTTGAACTGGCCGAGCCGCGCGTGCGGACGGGCGTTTGGAAGCATAGCGGGTTCCGGGCCGACCCGGTCCGGCGGTTACGGCGCACCGGTCTGGCGGCTATGGTCACGGTCTATGGACCGCGCAGCATTGCGGAGGAGATGATCGCCGGCGTCAGACGCATGCACGATCGCGTGCGCGGCGTAACGCCTTCGGGCCAGGCCTATTCCGCGAACGATCCGGATTTGCTGAACTGGGTCCATGCAACCGCAGCCTTCGGGTTTCTGCAGGCCTACCATAGCTACGCCACGCCCTTGAGCGCGGCTGAGCGCGACCGCTATTATAGGGAAGGCGCCCCCGCCGCGGCGCTATACGGTGTCACCCGGATCGCGGGCTCCGAAGCCGAAATTCACGCGGTCTTCGAAGCCATGCGCGGCCAGCTGGAGCCGTCGCCCATCTTATTCGAGTTCCTCGGCATCATGCGCAACGCGCCGGTTTTGCCCGCGATGCTGAGACCGGCCCAGCCGCTTTTCGTCCGGGCGGCGGTCAGCCTCACGCCGCCATGGATAAGGGACGTGTTGGGATTGACCGGCGCTTTCTGCTTGCGGCCTTGGCAAGAGTTCCTTGTCAAGCGGGCTGGCGCATTGGCCGGCCGCATCGTGCTCGAATCGAGCCCGGCGGTTCAATCCTGCCTGCGCATGGGGCTTCCTGCGGATTACCTTTATAGGCGCGGTTGAAAGCTGAAAGCCTGCTGAAGGCCGTTGCCGTCAATCGCGCTGCCGCCAATGGCGAAATTGACCCGGAGCAGACCATCGAAGCCTTTTGACGACCAGCAATGGGCGAAATATTCGGTTTTGAGCGTTAACTTATTGATTTTTCTTGTGCCATTCTCCTGCAGGGCGCCAGCATTTGGCTTGATTTCAGGCCGGTTCTTACAGTTTCCTATTGGCGCTGCGTTGTGGGTCTATTCTCGCAAGTCTACAAGATACTCCCAAATTGCTTGAGCAGAGCGTCGCGCGCCTCTGCGATGCGACGGTAACGTGCGCCGCTGCCGCCGGCATCGGGATGCGTGGTCTTTGCCAGCCGCCGGAAGGCAGCATTGATTTCCGAAGGCTTGAGCGCGCCTTCCATCGGAAGGTTTAGGGCCTCACGATGCTCTTTACCGTCGTCGCCGAAATCCAGATAATACAGAAAGGCCTGGCGTTTTTTCCGCGCTTCCAAGCGCAGATCAGTCTGATCCTCCTGCCATCTCTGGCGCGACATAACGAGGCATTCGCCAAAGGCGATCCTGCCCTGCGTTTCAAGTTCGTCAATACTGAACGGTCCCACGGCATCATAGGGCGGCGCCAGAAAGGCCCTCCTGCCGCCCTCGCCATCCTCGATATGGCCGATCGCCGCCATGTCGAGGATTCCCATTGAGCCGTTCCAGATGACCCAATCCTCTTTGTCCGTCATGCCGCAGGGGTCACGCCGGCGAACGCGGAGCTTTGGCTGGTCCGACGTCGGCCTGAATCTCGTCACCCTCTATGCGCAGATCGTAGGGATGAAGCGCGTTTCGGACGACGTGTGTCACACATTTGCCGCTTGTGCTGTCGAAACCCCACTGATGATGCGGGCAGGTGACGGTCTTCCCGTTGAAGGTGGCGTCGTTCAACGGCATATCCGCATGCGGACA
>CAZCIF010000065.1:0-8053 GCA_964498645.1 uncultured Rhodomicrobium sp.
TCGCTGGGTTGGAGATGGGCAGCACAAAGCTCGCTGCATTCGCGATGAAGGCGCAAATGAAGAGATAGGGAAGCGGCTTGGCCCTGGCCGCTTTCGCCGCAGCATAAACAGCAGGCGTGAGCACCACCGCCGTCGCGTCATTGGAAAGAAAGGCCGTGACAACAATGCCGACGGCATAAATGAGGCTGAACAGCCGCACAGAGGAGCCATTTGCAGCCTTGGCTGCCCGCGCTGCCAGCCAGTCGAAAAGCCCCTTTTGCCGGGCCAGTTCGGCAAGTAGCATCATGCCCGTCAGGAAGAGATAAACATCGGTGCCTTTGTAAATCGCGGACAACGCGCTGGGCCAGGGCAAAAGCGCAAGGACAACGAGAGCCGTTGCACCGAGCACCGCCCACAGCGCCTCGGGCCAGCCGAAGGGGCGGATGACAACGCCGCCTGCAACAGCCGCGGCAATCCCCCATGTGGCAAAATGCGAAGCCGTGACATGATCCATGCCCTGGCTTAAGCTTTTTGCGCTGCAAGTCCAAGCTGCCGCGCTTCCCCGCTTGCGGCTGAAAGCCGCGAACCTCCAAAAGCCGGCGGCACGGGACGGCAAGGTTACTTTTAAAGCGATCTCAGGATTCTAGCGGTCTGCCTGCTTGCTTCGAAGATCGCGCCCGCGGCGGGCGAGGTCTTTGACGGCCCCGATGAAGCAATCGCTTCTCAGCGGTTTCGACATATAAAGGTCCGCACCAGCGGATGTATGAATCTCCTCGGCGCCCTTCATCGCGTTGGCGGTGAGCGATAAAATCGGGATGAACCGTTTCCAGTCGGTCCGGCTTCGAATGAGCGCGATTGCTTCAAGACCCGTCATGACCGGCATCTGGCTATCCATGACGACGAGGTCGAACTCCGTGCTGTCCAGCATTGCAACGGCCTCCCGGCCGTTCTCCGCGCATCGCGTTTCGCAGCCGGCAGCCTGAAGCAGCGCTAGGAGGAGCTTCAGATTAATGGGATGATCTTCAGCCACCAGAATGAGATACGGGGCAACGGCAGCGCGCGGCGCGGCCGCAGCAGGCGTATGCATTGAATTTCCGCCGGGGTTTGGAACATCTACCGGGCTGTGCCGCAGGGGCAGCACAAACTTGATGAGCGGCCCTTCCCTGGCCCCGCATATCAGGGTGATTTTTCCGCCCATCCGCTTGGCGGTTTCCTGGGCATTCTCCAAGTTGGAGAGCGTGTGGCCTGGCAAGCGCCGGGTGAATGAGCAACCTGAGAAGCCCTTAAACATGCGGCATCCCAGCCCTGCAATGGCGAATTCGGCGCGGCCTCCTTCCTGCGCTATCGATAGCCGGACCTGCCCGCCCGCCGTGCACTCGATGGCGTTCTCCAGAAGGCTGCCCAGAACTTGCCGGATGTGCCAAAGATCGCCCGCGACTATTCTATCACGGGGAAGCTCGCAGCCGAGTTGAACATAGAGCGCATCGCTCCTCGCCGCGGCCAGAACTTGTACCGCCGAGAGAAGGTCACCGAACCTAAAAGTACTGTTTTCGGGTTCGCCGTTACCTTCCCGGAGAGTGCGTGGGCTCTCGCAAGTTGCTAAGAAAAACGCTTCTGGAGCGTGCTTTGGAACCATCTCTGCCTCGACTGCATTAACGGTCTGGAAGAACGGAAAAGCCGATTCCGGGAGTGTTCTCCGCTTCCCGATAAGACCGAACTAGTCAGAGTGCTAGGATAGGGCCAAGGGTCAAGCCTATTCGATTTCTGCAATTAAAGAAAATCTGTTTTTTCAGGTCAAAATTAAAGGCGATTCATCCTAATGCTATTTACGATTTGGCAATCTTTCTATAAAATTCGTCGAAACTTCTGCTTATTCATCTTCCGCGAGAACCACGCCAGTTACGCAAAGGTCTCCGTCGACGATGCAGATGCTGACAGGCTCAAGGCTTTCGCCCACGCAGCGGCCCTCGACGCACTTGCCGGTCGTCAGATCGAATAAGGAGCCATGCTTTCCGCACATGATCCGCTTGCTGCCCTGCTCAAGGAACTGATTGCGCTCCCAATCCAAATTGACGCGTTCATGCGGGCAGCGATTTACATAGGCGAAGAACTGCTTGTCCCAGTTCACGACAAAGATGTACCAGGGCCGGCTGGTCTTGCCATCCTCGTCAACGCGGGCAAGGTTGAAGGCTTTGGCCCGCCGGTTTGGGATCTCATTCTCGCCGCAGATCGCGTAGACACCACTCATGCTTAACTCCGAAAGATATTCTTGCCGCCCGTCAAAAGCGCTTCATCTCGATCCCGTGCTTCTTTAGCGCATATCCGATCTGGCGCGGCGTCAGCCCCAAAATGCGGGCAGCTTTCGCCTGCACCCAGCCGGTCCTCTCCATAGCTTGGATGAGCGTATCTCTGCCCGGTTGCGCAAGAGCGCCATTCGTTTCGCTCAGCTTATAAGGCTCCGGCACCGCGCTACGGAAGCCTTCATCCTTGCGTACAGGGCGATCCAGCACCGGGAGCACCGGCGCGGAGGGGGAGGGAATGGCACCTGCCACATCGTGCCTGGAATATTCCCGCGCGGGCTGATGGGTGGGGTGTCCGTCCGCGGGCCCCTTCCACAGCATCGCAGACAGGCAATGGCCTTGCTGACAGGCGAAATCTCTTGCGTGAATCTCTTCGCTGGGCGCCATCGCCGCAGTGCGCCGGACACAGTTCTCAAGCTCACGAACATTTCCAGGAAAGAGGCACTTGCAAAGAACTTCAAGCGCGTCGCCACCGAATTTCAGCTTGTGTCCATTCTCCTCGCCGAATTGATGCAAGAAATGGCTGGCGAGATCTGGGATATCGCCAGTCCGCTCCCGGAGAGGCGGCAGCATCAGCGGGACAACGTTGATCCGGTAATAGAGGTCGGCGCGGAATTTTTCTTGAGCGACGAATTCCTCCAGGTTCCGGTTTGTGGCGCAAACCAGCCGGAAATTCACTTTCAGCGTCTGCTGGCCGCCAACCCGCTCAAACTCCCCTTCCTGCAAGACGCGCAGCAGTTTCGCCTGAAAAGCTTGCGAGATCTCCCCTATCTCGTCGAGGAAAATGGTGCCGCCATGGGCCAGCTCGAAACGGCCCTTCCTGGTTGCAATGGCTCCGGTGAAGGCGCCCTTCTCGTGCCCGAACAGCTCCGATTCGATCACGCTCTCCGGCAAAGCCGCGCAATTCACCTTGATGAAGGGCTTGCCCTTGCGCGGCGAAAGCTCGTGAATGGCTCTGGCGAACAGTTCCTTGCCTGTGCCCGTCTCGCCCCTGATCAGCACCGGCGCGTTCGACCTGGCAACTTGCTCGATCCGCTCCGTCACCGCACGGATCGCGCGGCTTTTGCCGAGAATCCCGGATAGTTTGGGGGGAGGCGATTTCGACGCTTTGAGCGTGGAAAGTTCTTTCGCAAGCCTGTGCTGCTCGAAAATGAGCCGCTCACGGTCCTCCGCGACAACGCGATGGAGTTTGAGGGCTTGCCCGACCAGATTGGCGACCATTGTCAGAAAGCGCACATCATGGTCGATGCGCACCTCCATGCTCCCCTCCCAAACGCGTTCGATCGCGAGCGTCCCAAGAACCTTGGAGTCGACACGGATCGGAACGCCGATGAACGTCTGGATAAAGTTCGGCGAGACGCTCAAAAGGCGCTTCCAGCCCGCGAATAAGGGATGAATCGCGCAATTCTGGACGACAAGCGGTGTCGAGGTGGCCACGATTTGATCGATGACCACCTGCGGCAGATCGCCGCCGTCGTCAGTGGACGGTTCGGTGGATGCGGAGACTTTTATTTCCGGGTCGCCTTCCTTGTCCAGAAGCATGACCGTTGCAAGGCGCATGTCCAAGAACGAGCTCATGACGGAGACGACATTGTTGAGCATCACCTTCAGACTTGAGGGCGAAGTCACAATCTTGGAAATTTCGTAGATACCGCTAAGCGCAGTTTCGCTGTATCTAACAGTTCCCATAAGCGAAGCTGACTTAATCGGCGCGGAAGCAGTCATCTATACCTCAGGTTTCACCTTTGGGGCCGAGTTTAACATGGGCAAAACTTAGTTGTCGCGTCTATAGAATAGTCAATCTACTAGCCCTGGCCGCCCGAAAAGCAGCGCCCGGTGGCGAAAAAATCTCATTATATCAATCGGAAAGAGCAGGCCTGCCTATAATAGAGGCATAACCTATTTTTTGAACAATCTGCTAATTCGCAGAGCATGTATGCAATAATTGCATAGCTGCCGGCAGGCCCTTCCAGCGCTCAGCGAATAGGCTGCCGGCAAACGCTGTCCCGGCATTCGTTGCCAATTGTTCCGCGCGTTCATACCGTCCCCGCGCAAGTGTTCACCGCCTGCCATGGCGTCTCGTGCCTGCAGTGCAAACGGGATGACGCCAGTCATCTCAAAAGCCTGCTTAACCGAACTTGAAGAGGACGCCATAACCGCCGCGGGGATACGACCATATGATGTCGCCCGTGGGCTCGCCCAGCACCCGGCAGGTGCCGCATTCCAGGCATCCATCCGGGGTAATCTCCACTTGCCCTTTGCCATTCATGCTGTAGCAGCCAGCCGGGCAAACCTTCGTCAGCGTCAGCAGCACCTCTGAGGGCACCTCATGGGGGGTGACCGAAATATGAGGCCGGCCTGCGTCGACCAGATACCGGTTTTGATAGAGTTTTTCCTCAACCCGATGAGATGCAAGTTCTTGCACTGCCATGTTCGTCTTCCTCTTCCACGCTCAGCGCCAAGACCGAGCCAGCTTCCATGCATCGCTCGCGAGACCAACAACGCCACGCGTTTTGATGAAGGAGCGCACGATTTCACGCTCCTTGCTCTTTTTGTCCTTCCCATCGACGCGCAGGTAAGTTTGCGCGGCCTTCGAGATGAGTTCCGGATAGGTGCCGAACAAATGCGTACCCGCGCTGTGCAGGAAATTGGGAAGGCGCTTGTATTTCTTCAGATCCTTCATGACGAACGAGTTCTCGATCATCTTCTGGTAGAGTGAGAGGTTCTCCGCCGTCATCGGCTCCCTGCGGGACTTGATCTGGAAGATCGTCTCTGCGGCCAGCCGGCCCGTGGTCATGGCAAGGTTCGATCCCTCGCGATGGACGGCGTTCACGAATTGCCCGGCATCGCCCACGATGATCCACCCGTCGCCGAAGAGCTGCGGCACGGCCTTGTATCCACCTTCGGGAATGAGATGCGCAGCGTATTCCTTCACCTCCGACCCGGCAATCAGGGGTGCCACGGCTGGATGACGCTTGAAAGCCTCCAGCAGCTCATAGGGGGACGAACCGGTCTTGCTGAAATCCGAGATCAGGCAACCAATACCGAGCGAGATACTTTCCTTATTCGTATAGATGAACGCGGTTCCGGCCATGCCTTTGGTGATGGTGCCGGCGGCTTCGATGACGACGCCTTCGTCGCCCTTAACATTGAAGCGCGACTCGATCGTCTCGCTGGGTAAGAAGTGCATTTCTTTGACCGCGAGCGCGACGGTGTCGGGCTTCGGTACCTCACGCAATCCGGCCCTCGTGCCGAGAAGGCCGTTTACGCCTTCCGCCATGACGACGACATCGGCGAGCACCGTACCACCGGCCCGGTCCGTCTTCACGCCGATCACTTTGCCGCCGCTGAAGCAGAGATCGGTCACGGTCGTTTCGAGGATGACGAGTGCGCCCGCTTCGCGCACCTTGCGCGAGAACCACCGGTCGAATTGAGCGCGGATGATCGTGTACCGGTTCGGCTTCTCCTCGTTGAAATCGTCGGAGCGGTAATGCATGCCGGTATAGGAGGAATCGTCCATGTACCACATGCGCTGCTCGATGATGTGCCGCTCCAGCGGCGCATCGTCCCGGAAGTCCGGGATGATCTTTTCGAGCATGTTGGCGTACATGATCGCGCCTTGAACATTCTTGGAGCCCGCATACTCGCCGCGCTCGATTTGCAGCACTTTGAGGCCGCGCTTTGCGAGGGTATAGGCGCAAGCGTTCCCCGAGGGCCCGGCTCCGATTACAATGGCGTCAAATTTCTCTGCGGGCATGAAACTTCTCCTTCCAAATCCGTTTGCGGGGCCTCATCCGGCGAGACGCTCATGGGTGTGGGGCGAAATCCGCTGGCGGAATGCTTTGGCGAGCGCGGGCAGGAAGCGGACTGCGTCGGTCACGATGCCGACATGGGCGAAATCGAAAATCGGGGCGTTCTTGTCGGTGTTGATCGCCAGGATCAGGTCGGCACCTTCAACCCCGACGCGGTGCTGAATGGCTCCCGATATACCCGCGGCAATATAAAGCTTGGGCCGGATCGTCTTGCCGGTTTGGCCGATCTGCCGGTCGGCCGGGATCCATCCACGCTGCACCAAGGGCCGCGATCCACCCCACTCCGCGCCAAGCGCATTGGCGAGGTCCTTGACGAGCTGATAATTTTCCGCGCTTCCAAGGCCAAGGCCGCCGGCCACGACGATGTCGGCATAAGCGAGGTTCGACTTATTGGAGTCACGGTCGGGAATGAATTGCAGGATCTTGGTGACGATGTCCTCTTCCTGCAGCCGGAAATCGTACTCGATTACAGGGCCGCTTCTGCCTTCCTGGCGCTCCGGCATGCTCAGCACGCGCGGGCGGACAGTCGCCATCTGCGGGCGGTAATTCAAGGTGTAGATCGTGCAGAGAAGGCTGCCGCCGAAGGTTGGGCGCGTGGCGGCGAGCGATCCGTCGGCGTCAACGGCAAGCTCGGTGCAGTCGGCGGTTAGGCCTGTCAGGAGCGTCGTCGCGACGGAGCCAGCAAGATCGCGGCCGAGCGTCGTAGCTCCGAGAAGAAGGATCTCCGGCTTGTAGGTATTGACCAGCTCGGTCATGCACCGCGTATAGGCTTCGTTGCGGTAGTCGCTAAGGACCGGGCTTTCGGCGAGGTAGACAACATCCGCCCCATAGGCGAAGGCTTCCGGGACTGCCACCCTCGCGGCTCCGCCAGGCCCTCCAACCACAACAGCAGCGAGCTGAACGCCGAGAGTGTTGGCGAGCTGCCGGCCCGCGCCCATAAGCTCCCACGACACCGGATGCACCACGCCGCGTTCAAGCTCGACGAACACCCAGACGTGCTTGTAGCCCCGGAAGTGCTCCGGCAACTCCTTTTTCATTCCGGCGCGGCTGCCTGCTGCGGCTGGCTGCGGAGCGGGTTTGCTGGTCATATCTGTCTTCCCCTTTTGCGCCTCAGCCTTGGGCCATCTGCGTCAGTTCCTTCTCAAGCGAGGGCAGGCGCTTGAAGATCTCTTCGATCGTGTTGACGGCGGCCGCGTCGGGGCCAAGGCCGCTCAGATCGATCTGAAACGCCTTGTCCTGGCGTGGCGGCGGAGCGAAAACACGTTTCACGACGGTGGGCGAGCCTTTCAGGCCGCACTTTGCCAGATCTGTGATGCCTGCGGCCGCGGCGTTCCACGTAACGATCTCGGCGCGCGCCGCTCTTAAAGCGACGTCGATCGATCCGCGCCGGATCTCGTTCGTCCCCTCAAGCATCGTGATGAGGCAGGGAAGCTTGGCGGTGAGCACTTGTACGCCGCCTTCCGCGCGGCGCTCGACTGTGATCGAGCGGCCCTCAGAGTTCATCTCCCGAATCGCAGCGACATAGGTTAACTGGTGGAGGTTTAGCCGCTTGGCGATGCCTGGGCCGACCTGCGCCGTATCGCCGTCGATGGTCTGCTTACCGGTAAAAACGATATCGGGCGCGCCGAACTCCTCGCCGATTTTGCGAATCGCCTGGGCGAGCGCGAAGCTTGTCGCGAGCGTATCCGAGCCTGCGAAAGTGCGGTCGGTCAGGAGCACCGCGCGATCCGGCCCGAAACTCAGCGCCCGGCGCAAGCTGTCCTCGGCCATGGGCGGGCCCATGCAGAGTACCGTGATCTTGCCCTTATGCACATCCCGGAGCCGCAGCGCCGCTTCCAGCGCAAACAGATCGTAAGGGTTGATGATGGTCGGCACGCCTTGCCGCATGATCGTGTTGGTGACCGGATGCACGCGGATCTGCGCGCTATCTGTAACCTGCTTGATGCAAACCACGATATGCAT
>CAZCIF010000065.1:8063-16199 GCA_964498645.1 uncultured Rhodomicrobium sp.
AGGGTCCAATCCTTTACGCTTGCCGGTCAGCGGCCAATAATCGTGAACGAATCGAGGGGGACGAACGGCTTCGGCGCGGGCTCGACAGGCTCGGCCGGCCGGCTCGGATCGTGCTCTTGGAGCACCTTGAAGACACGCTCGTCGATGGGGCTCGACGAAACGAAATCCTGGTAGGCCTGGGCCAGTGTTTCGCGCGCCTCGGCGAGAACGGTCTCCTCGCTAGCACCGCTGAAGTCTTTGCTCGCGAGATATTTGCCCATGCGCCTGAGAATGTGCAGCCGGGCCACACGTACCAAAGAGGGGTCGAAGTCCACCTTGAGGTAGGAGAAGAAATCCTCGGCAGAATGGAGCTTTTCGAGATCGGATAGAACGCTCATAGTGCGGTCCTTTCGCTTCCGTCCTGCGGTTGCTGAAGTTGACGTAGCCGTTCTTGCGTATGCGAGAGCCGCGCTTCCAGGAACTCGATGCGGTCCAGAAGCATTTCGAGGGCGCCGCCCACAGGGTCAGGCATCAAGTGATGATTAAGGTCGATGCGCGCGCCCGCAAGGCGGCGGCGCGCGTCTTTGTCACGGACGACGCGGCCCGGGATTCCGACAACGGTCGCGCCTTCCGGCACATCCTCAATGACGACGGAATTGGCGCCGATGCGTGCCCCGGCGCCGACTGTGACAGGACCGAGAATTTTGGCTCCGGCGCCAGCGAGCACGCCATTGCCGATTGTGGGATGCCGCTTGCCCTTGCGCCAGCTCGTGCCGCCGAGAGTGACGCCGTGATAGAGCGTGACATCGTCGCCAACGACTGCGGTCTCGCCAATCACGACGCCCGCACCGTGATCGATGAAGAAACGGCGTCCGATTTTCGCGCCGGGGTGAATATCGACATTGGTCAGAAACCGCGCGAGCCAGGAGATGAACCGCGCCGGAAATTTCGCGCCCGCGTTCCAAAGCCGGTGCGCGATCCGGTGCCAGATCACCGCATGCACGCCCGGATAGAGCAAGAGGCTTTCAAGCCTGCTCCGCGCGGCGGGGTCGCGCATGCGGACGCACTCGATGTCTTCTTTGATGGCGGCGAGAAGACTTTCGCGCTCCGGCGCCGGTTCCGCATGCGCTGTCAAGCTGCTGGCGCTGCTGGTCATGACACAGCCTCTAACGCTTTGCGTAAAAAGCTTGGAGACTTTGAAGCGGCGCGGGAGTATTCGGCCCTTTCGTCGATGAGGGAAGCAGCAAGCCGCACCAGCGTGAAGGCCGGGACCGGTGTCTTATTGGCTTCCGCATAGTTCCGGACCGCGCTCAGAAGCCGGCGTTCTTCCTCCGCAGTCATTTCAAGGCCAAGATAGGTGAGTTCATGCCTCAGGCCGGAAAGACCTGAGTGCTTTCCGAGCACGAAGCGATGCTTGCGGCCAAGCTTCTTTGGCGAAAGCGCTTCGTAGCAATCGCGGCTCTTGAGAATACCGGCGACGTGAATGCCCGACTCGTGAGTGAAGACACCGCTGCCGACAATGGGCTGGGCGCGGCCGGTTTCGGCGCCGCTGCATCGCGCGACAAGATCGCTTAGATGTTTCAGCGCAGGCAGATGAATGCCATGGACGTTGCCGAAAAACGAATCGAGAGAAACCGCGACCTGCTCCAGCGCGGCATTGCCAGCGCGTTCGCCGATACCGTTCACCGTGACGCTCGCGGCTATTGCGCCGGCCTCCAGCGCTGCAAGCGTATTGGCGGCCGCGAGGCCGAGATCGTTGTGCCCGTGAAACTCGATGGGCAGGTCCGTCATGCGCTGCACGGCTTCAATCGCGGCGCGCGTGGACACGGGATCCATAATCCCCAGCGTGTCGGCGAAACGGTAGCGGATAGCGCCAGCCTTCGCTGCGGCTTCGAGCATAGGCTCCAGGGTGTCGCGGCCCGCGCGGGATGAATCCTCGCCGCCAAACGCGACCTCCAGCCCCTTTGAGCACGCATAGCCGATCACGTCCTTAGTCGCAGCCAGAGCGTCCGGCAGCGATCCGCCGAACTTCGCGGCGAGCTGAGGATGTGAAACCGGGGCCGAAAGGTTGACGATACCGACGCCGGAGGCAATCGCATCGTCGACATCGCTGCGTCTCATACGGCACCAGGCCATGACCCGCACAGGCAGGCCCGCGCGGGCGATGCGCCTGATCGCCTCCTGCTCGCTTGGCCCCATCGCCGGCGTCCCTGCTTCGATCTCGTCGATGCCCGCATCCGACAGCGCTGCCGCTATCTGGGCTTTTTCGCCGGGCGTGAAGGCAACTCCGGGCGTTTGCTCGCCGTCCCTCAAAGTCGTATCGTTCAGGGCAACGCGGCCGTTCAAGCGCCGCCGCTGAAAAAGCGCGGCCGAGCTATCACCTTCAACGGCTTTTTCTGCTTCGCCTGGATTACGAAGACTGTGTACGGAACTTGGAGAACAATCGCGCATGAGCGCTCCGCTTGAGCAGCAATTTGTATGCCGGTTAGGATCAAAGCAGAAGTTGTGCCAAACTGGTATCGTTTTGAATTTACGAACGAAACTTCACAAAGATAGGAGTTGTCGCAATCAAAACGTATGTCGTCTTTCCGACATAAAAACCGTTGTCCTGAAGCTGCCGCCGCAGGGGCGGTAACCGCCTGCCGGGAATGCGTTCGCTGCATGCTCTTGCTAGTGCCGCGCACCGGCCAGGGAGCATCGGACAGGCTTGCGCGCCATTAACGGCCCTCACCTTTTCCTTTTGCAGCGCCGGCTCCCGTGGGTTATCCAAGAGAGGGGATCGCGACCGGCGCCGCCGTGCATGAATGCGAATCCGGTCTGTGCGGGGGGTCTCGATGGGCGTCCGGTTAATAATAGCTATCGGCCTTGGCCTTGGCGCGGTTTGGGATCTCTTCACCACCTTCCGGGGTGTCGCCAACTACTTCGATCTGCCCATCGACCCTAAAATCAACGCAGGACAGTTTGCGTTCGCCGTTGTCGTAACGCTGGTGGTGTTCGGCTTTGTGATGGCCACCAGTCTGATTTGGAATATGAAAGCGGACGACACGCCCGCGCTCGTGCTGAAAGCGGCCTGGGCAATTTGCGTAGCGATCGATCTCTTCACGTCCTGGGAAGGAACGAAGCAGCTCGTTTTTTACGGGGAGGAGGGAGACCCCGCGAGGGGCATTGGGCTCGCTATCGTGACAGCCTTGATCGTTTCGGCGTCGATGTTTCTGTCCAAGCTTCTGGCCGAAAGCGGGGCTCGCAGCAAAGCGCCTTAGACGCCCGCGCAGCATCACTCACGTCGATGGCAGAAAGCAGCTAGGCCGCTACGGTTCCGCAGAACGAACGGCATTCAAGGGCTAAAGCGCGCAGGAACCCACACGCTTTAGCCCTCGCCAGAGACGGCGCTTTGCGGCCCTTATTCCGCAGCCTGCGTATTCATGCCTTCGAGCCGCGGCGCAGTTGCGATCGGATCCTCCGACCGGCGCGACTTACCCTCGAAGAAGGCGCCCTGCTCGATCGCCAAGGACTTGTGGAACACATCGCCTTCGACGTGGCTGGAAGCCTGGAGCGTGACGCGGTTTCCACGAACGGAGCCCATTACGCGGCCGCGGACAACGACGTCCTCAGCCACGATACCGCCCGTGATCTGAGCCTTCTCGCCCACGATCAGTGAGGAGCAATGCACATCGCCTTGGATCTGGCCATCGACTTGCACCTCGCCTCTCGAAAGCACATTCCCGGTGACGGTAAGGTCTTCCCCAATGATCGATGGCGCCATGCGGTCTTGTCCCCTGAAGGCTGGCGGTTTCGGTGCATAGGACGGCTGGCCACCGGCGGGTGTAAGGCCTCCTTGCCCCGGGACTGGTCCTCCCATCGGTGCCAATCCCTGCGCTGGCGCGGGCTGGCCGCCAATGGCTTTGCTGGTGGTCTTCGTTATCGGCTTTTGCTGATCGAAATTGCTCATATCCGTCTCTGGCCTTTTACTGAACATTGGCACGTCTCCGGAGGGATGCGAGGCGCGGCGGTTCGTTTTAGGGCACAGTTAGCGCTATTTCAACGTTATTAATCGATCTTCGCGCATTCATTGCATGTGGCGGCGCGGCGCAGTGGTTTTTCGGGCGCAGATCTTTAGCGATCATTGGTGCTTCCTCAACACGCCAAGCACTTCTTCTGCGTGGCCGGGCACCTTAACGCCTCTCCACGCTTGAAGGATTTTTCCATCCGGCCCGATGAGAAAAGTCGAACGCTCGACCCCCATATAGGCCTTCCCGTACATTTTCTTCTCGGCCCAAACGCCATAAGCTTCTATCGCGCTCCTTTGCTCATCGGCCAAAAGCGTCACTTGTAGCGCGTACTTATCCCGGAACTTTGCGTGCGATTTGACCTGATCGGGGGAAATTCCGAAAATATCCGCGTTCAACTTGTCGAATTCCGGCTTCAGCTCCGTAAAGTTGAGCGCCTCCTTCGTGCATCCCGACGTATCGTCCTTGGGATAAAAGTAGATAACCTTATAGCGGCCCTTAAGCCCGCTCAGCTTTACGATCTTGCCATCCGAGTCCGGCAAAGCAAAATCCGGAGCGGAATCGCCTTCCTTAATCATGATTTGGAGCCTTCCTTTTGTCCTTTTTTGAAGTCTATAGAAGCGGGATGCCTGAAAGAAGCGCCGCCTGCAACCGGCTGGTTAACTGTAGAGCCGCCTTAGACGTTTTGACAGGCGTGAAGCGCGGGGTAAGGTTGCAGAATTATGCTTATGGGGGAAAGCAGGCGTGTTAAGACAATTTCTCTGGCTTCCTCGCAGGCCCCTGACAAATCGCTATGGATGATCGCCCAATCCGGTCTGGAACGCGCCGGGCGCTTGTGCCGCAGAAGCAAAGCCGTGCGGTAGCTAAGCCTTCCCCCGTTCAGGTTCAGCTTTCCCGGCTCTCCGGAGGCGGCAAGGCAATCGCCGGGGCGATTCCCGATCCCATCAAGGCGGCCTCACGCTGTTCGATCCGGTATTGCCGGCGGGCGACAGCGATCCTTGGCATGGTGGTGTTTGCCGGGATCGTGGCCCTTTATGCGCGGCTTCTGACGGGGCCGGTTTCATTCGCGTTTCTCGTCCCAGCCCTCCAGCGCCAGCTTAACGCTCAAGTGCAAGGATACAGCTTCCATGTCGGCGATGCCATCTTGAGGCTTTCGAGTGGCTGGGGCCTCGAATTCCGCTTAGCTGATGTGAGTCTCGCCGACGAAAACAATCAGGAGATCGCAAAAGCGCCGTTCGCCGCGATCAACCTCAGCGAAACCTCGCTCCTCAAGCTTTCGCTCGCGGCTTCGAAGATCAATCTCCTCGGCCCCAAGGTGCTGGTATTCAATTTGCCAGGAAAAGGGTTGACGCTCACGGCATCCCCCAGTCCCAATCAGGCATACGGGACAAACGGGGCATCCTGGGCGCCAAGCGAGTTGGCCTTCGGCAACACCTCCCCCGGATTTCCCGCCCAGGCAGAGACGCCAGAAGTCGCGGGCGTGAGACAGTTGGCCAGGCAGGCATTAAACGCTCAGCCAGGCATGCTGCCATTCAATCCGGCGCCACTATTGTCGCGGCTGTTTTCCGCTCTCGAGAAGCGAGGCGGGGCATCCTCGGCCCTGGAACAGATTGGCCTTCGGGATGCAGTTGTCTATTTCGCTAGCGACAAGGGCGTTTCGAGCTGGAAAGTCGCCGATTTTCACATCGATCTCGACGAAGAGAGCAACGCGAGCGCGCTGCGCGGCGAGCTTACGCTTCAACATGAAGGGATCGCCTGGCACGCCTCGTTTCGCGCGGTGAACCGTCCGCAGCGCAGGCGCTATTCGATAACGGCCTCCATTCAGGACATAGTTCCCCGGACCATCTGGAACAGCTTCCCAGCCCTTGAGCCTTTAAAGCTTATCGCCCTGCCGGTTAGCGGCGAGGCCCGTTTTGAGATTAGCCATCAGGGTGAGCTCCTTGGCGGAGATGCCGGGATCAAGCTTGGGGGCGGGCAATTCTTTGCCCCGTTCGACGACAAGCATCCCGCCGTCATCGACGAAGGCATGATTAGGGTTTCCTATGACAAAAGGAACGAGGCATTCCTCATAAAGCCTCTCGAGCTGCGATGGGACGACAGCCTGCTCACCATAGCCGGGACCATCGCCAAGCGGAACGATCCCCGCACGAACCGGCCCGTCTGGTCGGCGGACTTGGATGGCAAGGGCACTAAACTGAGTGCGCCGCAATTCGGAACGCCGCCCGTCGCGCTCGATGCGCTAAAACTTTCGGCCAGCTATCAGGCCGCCACGGACACCGTCAATCTGAAGGAATTCACCATCCGGGGCGCAGGCGGGGGCGTCTCCATGTCGGCGCAAGCCTCCGAAATCGGCTCGGGCGGCCCCGTCACTGCCAGCGGCGTTATTTCGCCGGTGCCAATCTCTTTTTTGAAGGTCATTTGGCCCGCCTTCGTCGCCAATGGCGGCCGGGACTGGATCGGGAGCAATGTACCTGCCGGACGCATAACAAGCGGAAGCTTCTCGGTCAATCTATCGGCGGCTGAGTTAGCGTCATTGGACAAGAACGGCGATATCCCCGAATCTGCGATGTCTCTGCGGCTTGGGCTTTCGGGCCTGCAAATCTATCATATCAAGGGCCTTCCCCCGATAACCACCAAGGAGACGGCCGCACGGGTGACCGGGCGCCGCTTCGTTTACGATATTCCGGGCGAAGCACGGATCGATGTGCCGAGCGGACGATCGATCACGCTCAGCGACGGACAGTTTGTCATTGACGATCTCAGGCCGCGTTTTCCAAATGCCGAGATCCACTTCAAGGGCGCAGGCGAGACCGCTTCGGTGCTGGAGCTCCTTGACCAGCCGCCCCTTGGTTATGTGAAAGCGGTTGGCTTCAAACCCAATCTGATTAACGGCCAAGTCTCCGCGTCATTCAAAATCGGATTTCCGCTCCTGAAGGAACTGAAGTTCAAGCAGATGACCCTGGCCGGCAAGAGCCACGTCTCCGATCTCAAGTCGAACGGGCTGCCGGGCGGGCTGACAGTTAACGGCGGCGCCGTCAACTTCGACGTTTCTGAGACGGCAATCGGTGCGAACGGCGATATAAAAGTCAACAACGTGCCGGTTTCGCTTGTCTGGCAGCGCATTTTCGATGCACCGCCGGAGCGCCAGCCGACCCTCCGGGTTGCGAGCGTCCTGAATGAAAAGGCACGCGAGGAGCTTGGCCTCAATGTCAATCATATCGTGAAAGGTGATCTGCCGGTCGCGCTCGCCGTTGCGATGCAGCGCGATGGTCCGCCAAAGCTTTTCATGGAGGCAAATCTTACCAGTACGGATGTGTTCCTGACGGCGATCGGCTGGCGAAAGCCGCCTGGGCAAAGGGCTAGCGTCACTTTCGATTTAAGCCAGCGCCCAGACAGCTTTGTCGTCCTCGACAATTTTGCGTTGACCGGCGACGGGCTGAACATCAACGGCCGCGTTCTGTTCAATGAAAAGCACCGGATCGCTGGATTTGCCTTTCCGGAATTTTCGACCAACGCCCTGACAAAGCTCGCCATCACGGGAGAGCTCACTCCTCAAAACTTGCTAAAAGTGCAGGCGAAAGGGGCATCCTACGATGCGCGCCAATTTTTCCGCTCGCTGTTAACTGCCGGCAAAATCTCAGAGAACCAGCCTGCCCCGCTGAAAGATGAACCCGGACTCGACCTAAATGTCGAAGTCGACACAGTGTTCGGCTACTACGACACGACGGTAAAGTCGGTCGTCATCGATGCCAAGAGACGCGGCGGCAAGCTCACTTCCCTTGAGGTGGCCGGCCGGCTGAACGGCGAGGCTCCAGTAGCTGTGCACGTGGAGCAGAGGCCGGGACATGGCCGGCTTCTGGTCTCCGATGCGATGGATGCTGGTTCAGTCTTCCGTCTCATGGGCTTTTACTCCGCGGCGCGTGGCGGCACGATGAATCTGCGCGTTAATCTCGATGGCGGCGGCGGAGCCGAGAAATCGGGCATTCTCGATGTCCGCCAGTTTGCGGTCGTGGGCGACCAGGTCTTGGGCAAGGTTGTTTCCCAGGCCGAACGGCAAGGCTCGGGCCGCCGCAGTGACGGCCGCACCGTTGGCCAGCAATTTACATCGGGTGAGCCAATGCAATTCGACCGCTTGCTGGTACCGTTCTCG
>CAZCIF010000066.1:0-380 GCA_964498645.1 uncultured Rhodomicrobium sp.
GGGCCATCAATCTTGGGACGGCCGAACGCTTTTCCATTCTCACGCCGTTGATGTGGCGCACCAAAGCCGAGACCTGGGCGCTCACGCATGCGCTAGGCGGCGATACGCTCGTGGATATTGTCGCCGGGCACACTCACACCTGCTATAAAGGCGACCGCGAGCACCGGCATGAATGGGGCTATGGCTGCGGCGCATGTCCGGCCTGCGATCTCCGCGCCAAGGGCTACCGGAAGTGGCGGGAGAGCGCCTCAGCATCGATTTAGCAGAATGTATACCGTCAAGGAAATCTATACGACGCTCCAGGGCGAAGGCGTGCAAACGGGCCGCGCCGCCGTCTTTCTGCGCTTTGCCGGCTGCAATCTGTGGAGCGGCCTTGAGCG
>CAZCIF010000066.1:390-1276 GCA_964498645.1 uncultured Rhodomicrobium sp.
GGGGGCCGGTGCGGGCGGGCGGAGGGGTGGGGCCAGGTGCAGAGGTCGAGCAACGCCGCCGCGCGGTACATGTGCGCCCTTATGTGCGTGCTGCCGCTGTGTTTGCCGAGGCGGGCGGTGGAGGATGAGCGCCGCGTGCCCGTTCTGCGATACGGATTTCGTTGGGGCCGATGGGCCGGGCGGCGGCAAGTTCAGCACCGCCGGCGCGCTGGCCGGTGCTGCCGCCGAGGCATGGTCAGAGACTATAGGGAAGCAAAAAACTGCGAGGCCTTACGCCGTGTGCACCGGGGGAGAGCCGCTGCTGCAATTGGACGCGCCCCTGATCGAAGCCTTGCATGCGCTGGGCTTCGAAATTGCCGTGGAAACCAACGGCACGAGGCCCGCGCCGCCTGGCATCGATTGGATTTGCGTGAGCCCTAAAGCGAACGCGCCGCTCGTCCTGATGGCTGGCGATGAGCTCAAGCTTGTTTTTCCCCAAAACGGGGCGGAACCCGAACGCTTTACAGGGCTTGATTTCGCCCACTTTTTCCTGCAGCCGATGGACGGACCCAACCAGCGCGCCAATATAGAGGCTGCGGCGCGCTATTGCCTCCAACATCCGCAGTGGCGGCTGTCCCTGCAAACTCACAAATTCATCGGCCTGCCTTAGTCTGTACTCATGATGCGCATCTACAAAGATTTCACCTTCGAAGCCGGTCATTACCTGCCGTCCGCGCCGGCGGGCCATCCCAATTCGCGCATCCACGGCCATTCCTTCCATGTGCGCGTGAGCATCGAAGGCGAGCCAGATCCGGAAACCGGCCTCATCCTTCATTTCGAGGAATTCAAGAACCGGCTTGCCGGGATTAAGGAGCAGCTCGACCATCGCTTTTTGAATGAAATACCC
>CAZCIF010000066.1:1286-16121 GCA_964498645.1 uncultured Rhodomicrobium sp.
GCTTTTTTTTTTTTTTACCCGGCCTGGAAGCGCCCACGCTCGAGCGCATTGCGCAATGGATGTGGTTCCGGCTCGAAGGGAATGTGCCAGGCCTGGACGAGATTCACATTTCCCGCCCATCCTGCGGCGAAGGGTGTATTTATTCCGGCCGGGACAATAGGATGCGCCGGGATTGAGGGCGGCGGACGCGATGGACAAACCGGACTACACAAGACATCTCACGCAGCTCGGGCAGCCGGCGTCCATTCCGGCTTCGCCCGGCGAAGCCCGCCTTGAGACGGTGCCCAACCCGCATCCTGGCGCGCTTTATTTGGTCCGGCTCACCGCCCCGGAGTTCACCTCGCTCTGTCCAATGACGGGCCAGCCCGATTTCGCGCATCTCGTAATCGACTATGTGCCGCGCGAGCTTCTCGTGGAATCGAAATCGCTGAAGCTCTATCTCTCCTCCTTCCGCAATTATGGCGCGTTCCACGAGGATTGCACCGTCGCGATTGGCAAACGGCTCGACGAGGCGTTGAATCCGCATTGGCTGCGCATCGGCGGCTATTGGTACCCGCGCGGCGGCATTCCGATCGACGTGTTCTTTGCCGTGGGCGACTTGCCCCAGGGTCTCTGGGTCCCCGATCAGGGCGTTCCGCCCTACCGGGGCCGGGGCTAGCTGGGCCGATGGGGGGGCGGCTCATCATCACCAACGGAGACAGCGCTGCGGCCCGAATACGCGAGGCGCGCATCGCCGGAGAAATTCTGTCCTGGCGGGATATTCTGCACGAAGGCCCCGTTCCGGCGTCCTTGAGCCTCGAAGAGCTCTCCGCCGTGCGTGCGCAATTCCTGGCCCAGCGGGGATGGAGTCCGGAGGAAGAGCTGCGGACGGCGTTTAAAGCCCGCGACGCACTTATCCGGCAGCATGGCAGCTTCGACACCATCATTCTGTGGTTCGAGCACGATCTGTACGGCCAGCTTCAGCTTCTGCAAATTCTGGATTTTTTCGCGGGCGAAAATCGCCGCGCCGGACTCTTTCTCATCCAAGCGGGTAAGCATCTCAGCGAAGAGAACCCGCGGGCTCTCAAGGGACATTTCCATCTGATGGAGTCTGTCTCGGAGGCGCATCTCGCGCTTGGGCGGCTGGCCTGGAATGGCTTCCGGGCGCCAACGCCAGAACCGTGGGCCTCGCTCTTGCGGCTCAACACGCATATCCTGCCATTCCTGCGGCTCGCGATGCTCAGGCTTCTCGACGAATTGCCCGACCCGCGCTCCGGGCTGCCTCGCACCGAGTGGACAATTTTGAGCCTTATCTCACAAGGCGTGAGGACCCCCCGCGATCTCTATCGATCCTTCCTCGACTCCGAGGAGGTCTATTTCATGGGGGACTGGAGCTTCTACCACGCGCTCGATCAATTGGGCGGCGGCGGCAACCCCCTGATCGCAGGCTTGAAGGGGCTGACCTTTGCGCCGGGGCTGCCGGAAGACGTCCGCGATGCCTATCTCGATTGCGAGCTTTCCTTCACGCATCTTGGCTATTCGATCCTATCGGGAAATACGGATGCGCTCCTTCATCGCCGGCTAGACCGCGATATTGGCGGCTTCCACTTGCAGGCCCGCGCCCCGTGGCGCTGGGACCGCGCATCCCGGCGGCTCTTGCCTCCGCCGGGTGCTGGCTCATAGGCCCGGTTACAAGGAGAACGCAGCCACAGTAAGCGCAAGAACCGCAAGTGCGGTGAGCGCAGCCCGAAGCGGCATGTACCACGCCGGCAGGGCTAGCGCGGGTGGTGCCACACGCTCAAAGAAAAACCAAAGCGAAAGCGCGAGGGCCAAAACAAGCAGTCCGGCGGGACCGGGATTCAGAGCGCCAAGCCACGCCGCGAGCGAGGGAACGGCGCCCAGCCCATAGGCGGTCCACCCCGCACCCCTGCCTTCCAGAACCGCGAAACCCCATCGGATTCCGCCAAGAAACGACAAAATCACGGCACCGTAGATGAGGAGAGCAACAGCCGCTTCCGCTTTGCTTTCAGGGGAGAAGCATACGGCGAGCGCTCCAGCAGCGAACGGGATCATGCCCGCGAGACCTAAAACAATTGCCGGGAGCGGCGGGGTTTGCGCGGGCTTCATACCAAGCTGTGGCGTCATGGTTCGATGGCTCCATACCGGAATGATCGCAAGACGCCAGCATTTTACCGTCCCGTCCCATGGGCGAAACTTGAGCCACGCATGGGAGACCGCATATCCACAGCCCCGCACGCGGTTCGGTTACCTTCACATTTTGTATTTCTTGGTACGCCGCTAGACGGGCGCGCGGCCAGTGAACTTCTCAGCCGGATTTGGTCTTAAAACGCGTGCGTGTTGACCCTGTTGCTGCACGGCGAGTAGAGGCGGTAGGCACCCCAGAACGTCCGCTCGTACCAGGCGGGGCATACGCAGCGGTGGAGATGCACCCGCTGGCACCTCGCCGCGATGCGATGCTTGCGCCCGGCGGCATCGGCGGCCGTGCTTGCTGTTCCGGCCGCAAGGCATGCGGCGCACAATAGTATAATGGTGAATTTACCCATTCGCTTCCCCTTCTCGCTTACGCTCCACATGGCGGAACCGGCTGAAAAACCGCTCCCTATTGCACAGACGGCGGATTAAAGAAGGGTTCCGGAATGGCCGCTTCTTCCGAAAAATTGCCCTTCCCAAGCGTCGAACTCTTCACGGCAGCGTGAAAACGAAAAATTGATTATAATGCAATATAATAGGGTCCGCCGGCTCCCCCGAGGCGGCGCCGTTCAGGGACGATGCCTCAATGGCTGCAAAGTAGTTCTCCGCCTGGAGCCGTACTCTCATGTCCAAGGGGCTGAAAGCATTTCTAATTTTCGCCGCGATGATTGGCTTGCCCCTCGTGCTCGACAATCTCGTGAGCAGAAAGCCGGAGGTGCCGCTCTTCGGCGGCCTTGGATGGTCATGGCTCCCGTTTGCTGGGGTAATCCTGGGCGCGGCCGCCCTCGCCTTTGCGATCTCCTCCTGTTGGAAGTTTGAAGAAGATGTCTTGCAAATCGAGAGCTGGCTCAAGCTCGCCGAACGTGAACTCTTGAAAATCCTCGCCGACGGCTGGGATCAATCGGGGCGGCACAACAAGGTGGCCGAGCGGGAGCGATGGAACGCCATGGCTCAGGTGCCTTTCATCCAAATTTTCAAGGAGGGCTACCGGACCGTCGCGCACGACGCTTTCGAATTGAACCGGCAAGACATGGCAAGCAGGGGAGCGACCATGGGCAAGGCCAGCATGACGGCTTTTCTCCTGCGCGAGCTTTATCAAGGAAGCGTCGGCCGCGCCAAAAGAAAGGTTTTTGGGGAAATGAAAAGCGGCGCCACCCCTTTCGTTGCTCCAGGCATCCGCGAGCTTATCGGTTTCGACGATCCGGATTTCCCGGACAAAGGAGGCGCCGACTGGATCAAGTTGATGCTCGCGGTGGAGCACGGGCAGTTTCCCCGGGAACTCCTGATCGTGAACAGCACGCCGGAAGGTCCGCAAGTCATGGAAGGCTGGGAGGTGATCATGCAGCTAACCCAGCAGCGGGTGCCGGGATGGCAAAATCCTGGAAAGCGTCCATCGACCCCAATGTGGAGATTGTGGCTGAAATGGCAGGTCACGTTCGAATGACCGCATCTGATGATTTCAACCGGAATGCGTTCGGCCGTCATCGCGAGGCGGCTGTTGCCGCCGTGGCGATCCATAGTGACATCACAGACTTAGCCCTGGATTGCTTCGCTTCGCTCGCAATGACGGTGACTCCACTTTCGTGCAAAATGCTTCAGGGCGCAGCGTCGCAGAGAGAAAGCGCTGGCTGAAATGGTCGGGGCGGCGTGATTCGAACACGCGACCCTCTGGTCCCAAACCAGAACCTACTAGCGAGCAGGACTGTGCTGTACCTCGCAAATAGCCTTGTAACACGCTGATTCCTCCTATATACCTTCTGTGCATTAAAGCATTCGCGAGCGGGAAAGAGCGCGAGGTGCGTTCCGCCGGCGTTCCGCAGAAGGGTCCATACACCATGGCGAAGCTTTTGGAAAATACCATTTCGCGGATCAAGGTCCCGGAGGGCAAGCGGGACATCCTCGTCTTTGATGACGCGTTGCCGGGGTTTGGCATTCGAAAATTCGCGAGCGGGAAAGCAAGTTTTTTTGTGAAATACCAAGTTGCATCGCAGCAAAGGAAAATCACCCTCGGGCCCGTAGTACCTGGCGTCACTGCGGAGATGCGCCGGAAAGCTTCTGACATCCTCGCAAAGGCGCGGGTCGGCCAAGATGTTGCCGGGGAGAAGAAAGAGGCCAGAGCGAAGAAGGCCGCGACGGTGGGCGATCTTGTTCAAAAATATCTTGCTGTTCGCCAAAACGAACTCAGCTCTGTTTATTACATTGAGATTACCCGCTACCTTGAACGCAGTTGGAAGCCGCTTCATTCGCATGGCATCGAGGCCATCCAGCGGCGGGATATTGTGGCGAGGCTCGACGAGATCGCCGCCGATCATGGAAAGGTAGCTGCCGACAGGGCCAAGGACGCGATCAGCACCTTTTTTGCGTGGGCCATCGACAAGTCGTACATCGACGCTAGCCCGATCCATCACATCAAAAAGCGCGCCAAGGCCGGATCCCGGACACGCGTTTTAAGTGAAGCCGAGCTCGCCGACGTATGGAACGCCTGCGCTGAGGACGATTATGGGCGCATCGTGCGCCTTTTGATTTTGACGGGACAGCGTAAGAGTGAGGTAAGCGACCTCGCTTGGCATGAGATCGATCTTCAGAAAAAGCAGATCGAGCTTCCCTCAAAACGCACGAAAAACCGTTTGCCGCAAATTGTCCCCTTATCCGATGAGGCGCTGTCGATCATTCGTCAAGTTCCGGCACGGCATGATCGCGAACATGTGTTTGGCGATGGACATCGTGGTTTTCAGGGTTGGTCTCGCGCGAAGGAGTCTTTCGATGCTCGCATCACCAAAACGCGGAAAGAGCTTGAGAAGAAGCCTCTACCGGATTGGACGCTTCACGACATACGCAGAAGCGTAAACACCCACCTCAACGAAAACGGTATCGCCCAGCCTCATATTATCGAAGCCATCTTGAACCACGTTAGCGGGCACAAGGCTGACATTGCCGGCGTCTACAATAAAGCTCAGTATCTCCCGGAAAAGCGGGCGGCGCTTGAGGCTTGGGGGAAGCACATTGCGGCGCTGATCGCCTCCTCATGAACAAGCGAAATGCTCAAGCTCTCTTACAGAAGAACCCGCGAGGCGAGCTTTCTCCGGCCGATATCGCAGTCCGATTCGACGCCCTCTTCTCTCTTCATGATATTGATGGCAAAACACCTGATGCTTATCAGAAACTTTGCCTTGCCATGGCGAGGGAGTACATAAGGGGGTTTCAAGTGCAGGCGCGTGGTGGACGGCCCCCAAAATATACCGCGCTGGACCGGTTGCTGGTAATCCTAGATTTCGCTCGCCTCGCGGTTGAGTTCCCAGAACTTACGCCGCATGCAAAGTACGAGCGATTGGCGGAAGACCCCTATTGGAAAGACAAGGGTCTCAACTTCAATAAGATCAAAGATATCTTCTATCGATATGAAAATGAGGACTCGCTCGCGGAGGAAATTGGGAAAGCATTCCACCAGGAATTCAAGTCCAGCAACGAGAAATTGACCGAAAAAGACCACTCAAAAATTCGGCAAATTCTAAATCTCAAATAATTACAGTTATCCACAGTTGGAAAGTGTTGGGCAACTATTACCAACGGTTTTTAGAGGCCATTTTTGCCATCGTGCTCATTAGTGCGAGGTAATAAATGGAAATTTCAACGGCTCAACGGTCTCAGTTCCCGGCATATGATCGCATGCTCACGATGGGCGACGCGTCGACAATGACCGGGCTTTCATACTGGACGCTCAAGAGGCGGGCGGCGGCGGGCGACATCAAAATTATCAGGTTGTCGCCGCGACGGCTTGGAATCCGCCTTTCCGAAATCCAGCGCTATCTGGATGCGCGAGAGATTGCCGCATAAAAAATCCGCTCGCGAGAGATCGCGGGCGGATTGATTTCGTGTGTGATGTGCCCTGTTGCGTAACGCTGGCGGCTAGGCCAGCGGAGTGAACTCATGCCCGAAGGGGCGAACGCAACTAGAGGATGTAAAATGATGAGGACGACGATTCGCCAAAACAGCGATGGAATGCGTAGCAGCATCCACATAGCAGTTTTGGGCGAATCACGCAAGGCCTTCGTCATCGAGCGTCCTCGCAACGAGCGAGATATTGATGCCCGAAACTCAGACTGTGCGTGCGCCGCGAAGGCGTAAGGGGCGGCCACAACCACGCCAGCAATGCCACGACCTTTCCAGCTTTGACCGCGCGACGTTCATGTTTTTGCGGCCGTCAGCCGATTTCGTCCTGTGGAACAGTACCTCCGCAATGCGGAGGAACGGGCATCGACCGTCAGGCGTCGCCGCCTATCTCGCTGCGGAGTTCGGCATCCACGTTTATGACCCGAGGCGTATAGATGATGATTCGCCCTATCCTTTCGAGGCGCTAGCCTATTTCGAAAGGTTGGTGGGTGTTAACGCTCCCTCGCTAGTTTACGACGAACCGTGGGGGCGCGCATGATGGGCGCGCTCTCCGATGAAGGGCCCGCTAGTGGCCGAAACAGCCGTCATTTCGACATTGAGCGGACTGCACAGGAAATTTCACAAGCCCAAGCTTGGCGTGCGGAATTCTACAGAATTCACGCTGGACCAAAGGCGACGAAGCGCCAGCGCATTGAAACGTTCGCACTAATCGACACAGATCTGACGGCCGAGGAATTTCGCCTTTTGTGTTTGCGCCTGCGGTTTTGCAACGACAACTGTGACAATTATCGCGTCTCGCGGGAACGCGAGGCAGCTCTGCTTGGGAAGTCGGTCTCGGCCATCGAGCGCGCTAGCAAGGGACTCGAGTGTGCAGACGGCCTCGAAAATTACCAACGTTCCCAGCGCAGGACAAACAGGCCGTCACATAGGATGTTCGACGTTCCTAGAGGCAAAGGAGAAACCGCAAAAGAGCTGCTCGCTGTTTGTGAAGCCGCAAATGTGCGGGTTCTGGAAACCGCAGAAATGCGGTTTGAGGGGTCTGAAACCGCAGATCTGCAATCCAGAAACCGCAGATCTGAGGGACTAACTCTATTAAGGAACTCTAAAGAAAAAGAATGTGCGCAGCCTGGCGACTGCGCGCCGGTCAGAAAGCCCGCTTTCGATGAGTTCTGGGTGTGTTACCCCAACAAGGCGGGCAAGGCCAAAGCGCGACAGCTTTACGGCAAGCTATCGGTTGAGGACTGCATCGCCGCGATCAACGGGATTGGGCGGTATAAGCGGAGTGAAAAATTCAAGAAGGGGTACGTACAACAGGGCGACACTTATCTTTCCAAGCGCACCTGGGAAGATGAGGCCTTGCTACAGCAGGCAAGCGGTGGCTCGCCCACCAAAAACGGCCGCGGCCTTCCAGAGCGTGTAAAGGCTGCCGAGGATGCGAGAAAGGCCGAATGGGAGGCGCGAGGGTCATGATCTCCGCCTTCGACCTCTGCCGCGAGCGCGGTTTCAAACTCTCCAGCTACGGCCACGGCAGGAGGTACACCGTGTGCCCTGCCTGCAGCCATCTAAGGCGCCCGAGCAATCGCCGGAAGCGCTGCTGCCACCTGAACATTGATGAACTCGGCATCCAATGGCGCTGCATGCATTGCGGCGACCACGGCTATACCTTCTACGAGGATCGGAAATCAAATGCTGGACATGCCGGAAACGAAAGTGTTCGAAGCCCGCGGGCTGGACATCGAGATAGCGGACCGGATGGGCGCGAGCTTCAAGAAGGACGCTTGGCGCTTCGAGTACAGGGACAGGGGCGAGTTGCGGTTCACCAAAGTGAAGACGCTCGACAAAAGATTTTGGGTCGAGCCGAAAGGCCAGCCTTTGCTGCTGTGGAATATCGACAGCCTCCGCGAATTGCCGTTGCGGCCCAGGGAAGCGCTCGTGTTAACCGAAGGTGAGCATGATGCGATCGCAATCGCGCAGGCGTGCGGCGGGCTCTTTGTCGCCAGCGTTCCGAATGGTTCCTCCGGCAGGAGGAGTCAAGGGCAGGTTCTGGTCAAGGACGATAGCGATTTCACCTATCTCTGGGGCGAGGATCAAAAGCTCATCCCGGAAATCGATCAGTTCAACAGAATTATCCTTGCGACCGATGCCGACGAAAAGGGGATCATCCTAAGGAATGAGCTGGCCCTCCGCATCGGCGAAGCCCGCTGCTGGTTCGTCCAATTCCCGGCGGATTGCAAAGATCCGAATGAGGTGCTGCTGAAGCACGGCGAGGAAGCGCTTCGGAGGATTGTCGCCAACGCAAAGCCGATGCGGCCCGGCTACCTCGTCAGGCCGAGCGAAATCCCGGCGCGGCGGGCCGAAGTGACTTACTCGACCGGAATGGGATTTCTCGACCAGAACATCATGCTCGTGCGGCCGGAGTTAATGGTTGTGACCGGCGAGCCCGGTCACGGAAAGGGGCAATTTATCCGTGTTTTGGCCTTCCATCTCGCTAAAAGTCACGGCTGGAAAACTGCTTTTCTGACGCCAGAAGACCCGCCGCACCGTCTCAAGCGGGATATGCGCCGCTTTGCGCTCAGAGACATCTCGCATCGAAGCCGCATGGAAATCGAGAAGGCTGAAAACTGGTGCGACCAATACTTCCGCATCTCACAGCCGCCAGAAGAGGAGCCAATCACGCTCAACGTCTTGCTGCACGAAATGGAAATTGCCGCGCTGCATCACGATTGCGAGGCTTTCGTCTGCGATCCCTGGAACGAAATCCTGCACGAGTACGGAACCTTGAGTGAAACGCAGTACATCGAGCGGACGCTCATGCTGCTGAAGCGCAAGGCGCGCCGCTGCAATCTTCTCCTGATCATCGCAGCCCATCCCAAAAAGCTCGACGGCGAAAAGCGCGCGACGCTGTACGACATCAGCGGTAGCGCGAATTGGTACAACAAAGCCGATCACGGCATTGTCGTTTATAGACCAAGCCCAAGTTCAAGCAGCGTCTGCCTAAACATCGAGAAATGCAAGGACCAGGAAACCATGGGTATTCCCGGCGAAAAGTGGCTGCTTTTCGACCGTGACCGCTGCGATTACGAGGAAGTACCGGAGGACGCGGCATGACCAACATTGTAGCCTTCCCAGCCTCGCATTCTCAGCCTGACTTCAGAGAAGAGGCAAATGCCCTTCAGAAAGAAGCGCTAATGCTGCTTAGAATGGCCGACAGGCTCGCCAGTTACGATGGCTGCGCAAACGTCGCGGCCGGTTTGGCCGAGGATATGGAAATCATCCTCGCGCGCATGAACTCCATGGCTGCCGGCCTAAAGCAAAAGGCGAAGCCCTTCATGAAATCGCAGGCTCAACTCGATGCAGAACTGCGTGAGTTCGAAAGGCAATTCTTGTCATGAGCACCATCCTGCGCCGCCTCGCCCTCTCTGAAAACGGCGCTCTCGCCGGCCGCGCTTTTTGCGAGTTCCGCAATTATGTGCTCACCGGCCTGATGAGCGAGACAGCCATCACAAACCGCATTGTGGCGTCAACCCGTGGATCAACCATGACCGAAATCGAAGCGCTAACGGCCGTGCACCTGGGCATCGCCGCCGCGGAAGGGAAACACTCGTGAAAGGAATAGAATGCGCCTGCTTCGGCGCGATTGGCTCAGAGTTAGCTGCTTTGGCGAAGTCGCTGAGCGGGTTGCCGCCACCTTCAAGAAGAACGACCGGGCCTACATCGAGGGCCTCATTCGCCTTGATCACTGGACCGACAAGCACGGCGAGCAAAAGCATGGCCTCAGCGTCAGTGCTTTTAAAGTCGAAAAGGCTGGAGCCAGCGCAATCGGCCGAAACAAACCTCGTCAAGATCGCAGCGGAACACCGATCACAGCAAGCAGCTTTGCCGGACCCGCGCGTGAAAGGCCAAAAGTCGTCGGCCGCGATGACTTCGCCTTCGATGACCAGCTTTCATTCTGAGGAAGCCGCCATAAAGCGCAAAGGAACAGCAAAATGACAGACGACCAACTCTCCGAAAACATCGTCAGCAAGCTTCGCGACACGAACCGTGACGGCTTCTCTCAGGACTATTCAGAGGAAGAAGCTGCTATGGATATCATCGATGGACTAAGCTTCGGCGACGATGCTTTTCCGAAGGACGTGCACGATACGGCCAAGCTGGTGCAAAGCAAGTTTGGACGTGAACTCCCCGAACCATTCGAGTGCATCGAAAAGACATTTGGAATTGGAGCGCCTGAATGATGAAAACTCCCATTTATTTAGCTTTTCCGGCACCTTCTCACGCGTGCTGTTTCCGAGTAACCCGCCATGCGCCGTGAGATGCGAGAACGCCGCGATGCACTCGCGCGCAAGTTGTTACACGCGAAGGGGATCGTATGGACGCAAGCACTCGCTCTTGCGGACGAGGCCATACAGTGCGGTGCGCGAACCAAAGCAGGGACGCCATGCCGCCGTAAGGCGCTCGCGAATGGGCGATGCATCAAGCACGGCGGCGGGACGCCTCCGCGGACGCCGGAGCAGAAGGCGTCCCAGCGTAAGTTCGTGGCAACGCAACCGCGGGTGCGAGGTAAATTTGCACGGCGGGAGGCCGCAGAATGACGGGGCGGTGCCCAGATTGCGGCGCGAGCCTTGCGCTTGTTGGCAGCCGGCACAATTGCAGGCCACGCGCGGTGCCAGCAAAGCCGAGGCCGATGTTAGACGACAGTGACGCGTCGCCTCACGTACCTCACGTACCTCACGTGCAACCCGAACGAGCCAATGCGGATGTGTTGAGGGTTCGACGATGGCGGGCGAAAAACATGGATCGCCATCGGCAGTATCATCGCGAATATATGCGGCGTTGGCGTGCCAATAGACCAGGGCCTAGTGACTCAATGGCTGCGACATCGCTTTCTATGCCATATAAATAGGGTTTGACTTTTGACACAAGCAAGGTCACATAGTCTTGGATTTCAACGGCTCAAAAGGAGGCTGTTATGAAAATCGGCTATGCGAGGACTTCAACGGTCGAGCAGAAGGCTGGCTTTGAGGCGCAGCTCCGCGATCTGAAAGCGGCTGGCGCCGAGAAGATATTCCAGGAACAGCTTTCGAGCGTCGATGCCAAACGCGATCAACTCGAAGCGGCTATCGAGTACGCCCGCGAAGGTGACGTGCTTGTTTGCACGAAGCTTGACCGGCTCGCCCGCTCTGTCGCGGACGTGGTGACGATCGAAGCGCGCTTGAATAAGAAAGGCGCAGCCCTTCACATCATAGACCCGGCCATGGACACAAGCACTGCTGCCGGTCGGCTTACCTTCAACGTCCTTGCCTCAATTGCGCAGTTCGAACGCGAGATCATGCTCACCCGCCAGCGCGAGGGCATCGCCAAGGCTAAGCGTGATGGCAAGTACAAAGGCCGGGCGCCGACGGCTCGCGCCAAGGCAGCCGAGGTGCTGGCACTGCTCAAAGAAGGCGTTGGGGCTACCGAAGTAGCAAAACGTCTCGGGATCGGACGGCGAAGCGTTTATCGAATCATCGAGGGACAATCCGCCACAGCATAAGGCGGTTCGTGAGTTGCGTCTGTAGCGTTTCGAGTTTTCGATCTGAAACACGCAAGGACGCGGCATGCAAACTGGCAGGGTAAAATGGTTCGACCCGTCCCGAGGGTACGGCTTCATCATCCCCGACAACGGAGACGAAGACGCATTCGTGCACGTGCACGATTTACAACGCAGCGGCCTGGACAGCCTCGTCCAGGGGGCGAGGGTCAGCTTTGAGCTTGGAACGGATCGCAGAACCGGCCGCGTCCGGGCAACGCGCGTGCAAGTCGAGTGATGCAACGCGAGCCCCGCCCCTACACGATCTGGTCTTTAAGCCGCGAGCGCTACGCCGAAGGCGAATGGATCGGCCATCGCTTCGTAAGAGCCACCGATCGGCATTACTTCATCCGCGACGGCTCCGAATGGGAAGCTCCAATCGTCATCTTACCGCGCCGGACGATGGAGGCGAACGGTAAGTGGCAGCGCCGTGGCGAATGGTGGCGAACGTTTCACACCGAAGTTGCCAAGATGGAGATCGAGGCGCTGCAAGGTGAGCGCAAACGCCGGTTCCGGCCGGAGCTTCGCACGTGGGAACCAAGCCCGGTGCCGGCACCCATCGATCCCCGGATCGCCCTCCTCGACCTGCCGCGCTCGTTTACCCGCGGCGATGTGATCCTCGCCTTCCGGCGGCTGGCGAAGCGCCTGCACCCGGACGCGGGTGGAGATCCCGCGAAATTCCGCGAGCTGGTAGCCGCCAAAGATTATTCTTTAAGTTTAGCTCAGGAAATGGAGCCCGCCGCATGAAGAAACTCCGCCACGTTACGCATATTTCCTCAACCGCGACCACGACAAGCATGTCGGATCATTTGCGAAATACGGACCGTGGCGCCCTCTTTGCGATTCCGATTGATAATCATAGCAGTGTTATTGTGAGCATTGCGGCGCTGACAACGACCGCGGCGGAGATCGATCCACTCCTGGCGCTCAGGAGATGCCGCGATTCGGACCTTTTGCTTCACGATGAGATCACTGCACGCCTTATTTCGCAACAGGCAAAATCGGTCGATGACGCCGCCTTACAGCTTGCCCGTGAAGGGAAGATTCAGGGCTATGGCACCGAACTGAGCCTAGCGACCCGCCTGGCAAAGTCCTACCGCGCGAGATATCACTCCGGCAAATAATCGGAAAAGTTCGGAAGACGGGCGGAATCCGCCGCCTGTAGTGTGGCCTCGAACACGAACGAGGCCTCAATGGAATTATCTGAACGCGCCCTGGCACCTGACAAACTCACGAAGATCGAGCCGCGCCATTTCCTGCTCGATCTCGACGAAGAGACGCCCGGCATCGCCTGTGAAGAGGTGCTGAAGCCCGATTTTTGGGCGGACGCCACTGACACTTTGCATTTCGGCGATTTCGTAACTGCCATATCCAAAACGTTCACCATTGAACTTTTCATAGGCGTTCCGCACGAGGACGGCGGGTTCTACGTAACCCCAGTTTCCGCCCTTGTAGAACCCTGCGCCCGCTCCGAAGGGGTGGTCCAATGAGCGATGGAGAGTTCTTCGAAACTGGCGGCGAGATCGAACGCATGTTCCGCGAGCAGGACCGCCGCGCCCGCGAGAGGGAGGAAGCGCGCCTGCGGGCTGAAACCGCGCGCGATCTAACCGCAGATGAAACCAGGCGCGCGCAGTTAGAGCAGCGGCTCAAGGCTGATTATGCCGGCTTCATGCGATCTGGCGGCAGCGATGAGCTGGCCGCGCTCAATGCGACACTAGAAGGGAAAAAGTGAAATGGCGCTCAACCACAACGAATGCCTACGGGCAGATTTTGTCCAGCACGACGCCTCCTTCCGGCGTGCGACGTACTACGTTGAGATCCCAGCGAAATTCACCTTTGAGCATACGCAAAATCCAGAGTTTTGGAAGCATCAAACAAAGCTTAAATCTGGCGATATCCTTGAAATCGTAAGTGAAAACGGCGATTTCGACTGCGAGTGCCGTGTCGTTTCCGCGGATCGCGGCTATGCGATTCTCCGCGTGCTGCGCGAGTGGCATGCGCCTGTGGAAGCTCAAGCCGAGGCTGGTGCTGCGCATGTTGCCGCGGTGCCGGGCAAGGGCTTTGTCCTCTTCGATGCCAATGGCATGCCGATGGCTTCGTTCGCGACGAAGGACGATGCAGAGAAGGCTCTCTCCGAACTGGGCGCTCCGGCGCGGGAGGCCGCGTGACCCGGCACATAACCCTAACGCCCTCCGGCCCAATCGATTTCATAAGAGCGGAACGTGACCATGCAGGGACATGGTTCCGCTCGCCAATGCCGGCATGGATCGCAACACTTCTACCGAACGCGATCAACGCCGTAGTTGCCGGTGCGGACTTCAGCTTCTCGACGTTGCGAACCTTCCCGTTCGCCGATCCGGATTATTTCAGCCTGGCGGCGGACACGGGCGTCCTAACACGGATCTTTGCGCCGATTGGCGAGGGCCACGGTGACCTTTGGGGGGCGGTGCTCTTCCATTCCGCCGATTCCCCGCCGATCCCGCACGGCGAGAAGTTCGTGGCGCACGGTCTCAGGAATGCGCTGGAAGCGGTTTTCTCAACCGATCGCATCGACCGCTATAGAAAACCGAACCGGCCGCGGGAGGAAATCTGGGTCAGGCACCACGGCTTAACGCTTGTCGAGCTTGCCGGTGAGGACGCCTTCCCCCTGCCCGGCTGGGCTCGCCGGAAAAATCCCGAAGAAATCGAAGCTTCCGCGAAGCAAACCGCCGCACGGCTTCCGATGCAGCCTGGCGACTATGACCGGCTGCGCCGTCAGGAGCATGCAGGGCAAGAGGCCGGCGCTTCGCCTGGGCCGGCCGATCAAGCGCCACCCACTCCGGCCGCCCCGGCGGCTGTGAAGCGGAAAGAGCGCGTCAAAGTTGTCACGCAGAATGCCGTGCGGGCCTCGGCGGCAAATGAAAAATACGCGGAAGAGTTTGCGAATAAGCGCGTCTCTGACCTTGAGAAGGTGGGGAAGCTCTAATGGCGCGCAAGGCGGCAAAGAATGCGAGGCGGGTTGCGGCGGCCAAGGGGAAGCCCGAGGCTGCCGTGCCTGCTGGTATTCACTATTCTACCGCTTGGGCAGAAAAAATCTGCGGCTTGATCGCGGAAGGTGCAACTCTCGCGAGCATAACCGCAATCGAAGGAATGCCGCCCTCTAGCACGATTCGCGGCTGGCTCGCTAAGCACGAGGATTTTGCCAA
>CAZCIF010000067.1:0-15993 GCA_964498645.1 uncultured Rhodomicrobium sp.
GTCCGGCGCGATCCTAAGATCAGCGGGAAGATCGTGCCGCTCGGCCAGCTACGCACGGATCTGTCAAGAGGCACGCTACCCAATTATGCGCATATCGTCCTCAATCAGTGCAACGATATGCACGGGCTTAACCCTACCCTGGTTTCGCCGCCGTGGGCAGACTGCGTGATCGACTCCCGCGATCCGGAAACCGCGGCCGCCGTCATCCGGCGCGGCGACCGGGCAATCGGGGCGATCGTAGATGAGATTATGGCCGCGCCTGTCTGGCGGGGACCGGGAAATATGGCCGTCGTCATCACCTGGGACGAGGACAACGGAAACAAAGCCGGCCACCAGGGCTGCTGCGGCTTCGATCGGGCGAGCGCCGCGAATTTTGGCGGCGGCCATGTTCCAACAATTATTGTGACGAACCACGGGCCTCGCGGCATCGAAGACCCGGCACCTTACAATCATTACTCGCTGTTACGGACAACCGAAGAAGCATTCGGCATCCAGGAATATCTTGGTCTTGCTGGTGCGGCGGACAAAGGCGTGACTTCTATGGTACCGCTCTTCGCCACGACGCCGCGTCCGCCAATTTCCGAGGGTGTGAGATAAACTGCCAATGGAGCGCACGAAATCCCGTCCGAAGCCGTTCCGGCGCGGCAAGCCCGCCGCCAAAGCCGGGCAGCCGGGTAGTGCGCGGCGGGCTGGGCCCGCTAGCCTTCCGCACGACCGCGTGATTTTCGGTATGCATGCCGCCGAGGCGGCCCTCTCAAATCCGAAGCGCACGATCCGCCACGCCTATCTCACGGAAAACGCGGCCGCGAAGCTGGCGCCGCTGCTTGCAGCCCGCTCCATAACGCCGGTTCCTCTTCATCCCCAGGATTTCGATGCGCTGCTCGGCGCCGGCATCGTACATCAGGGCGCTGCATTGCATGCCGAGCCTCTTGCGCAGCCCGGCCTTGAAGATTTCCTCGCCGCGATCCCCGAAGGCGCGGGCGCCGCGCTCGCCATGCTGGACCAGGTCACCGATCCCCACAATGTTGGAGCGGTGTTACGGTCCGCCGCGGCATTCGGCATCGCGGCGCTTATTGTGCAAGACCGGCACAGCCCGCCGCTTACGGGGACGCTTGCCAAGGCGGCATCCGGCGCGCTCGAACATGTGCCGGTCATCGCGGAGGTTAATCTTTCGCGGGCCTTGGCATGCCTTAAGGACCACGAATTTCAATGCATTGGGTTTGACTCGGAAGCGGAGCAGGAATTCCCGGCTGCGGCGGCGGCATCGCCTCGTGTGGTTTTTGTTTTCGGCGCGGAAGATAGGGGCTTGCGGCGCTTGATCCGGGAGGGATGCGATGCACTCTATGCTCTTCCGGTGCCGGGCAAGATCAAAAGTTTGAACATTTCCAATGCCGCGGCCATCGTCTTTTATGAAGCCGCCAAAGCAAAGCGGTAGCTACTTTAAGCCGTTCTAGCGTCTCTTACGTGTGGTGGGTGCCGGGTCCCTGCCGAGCAGCCAATCGAGACTGACATCAAGCGCGTCAGCGACGAAGCAAAGCCTGTAAAGCGGTAGATGAATTGCGGTGGTGGCGAGATCGCGCCCCGCGTCGGCCGGAAGCCCCGCGCGCTCCGCAACCTGCTGCGGGGACAGGCTTCTTGCCTTGCAAGCGTCCACAAAGCGGGATGGGAATAAAGATAGATCTGTCATTAGATTCACGCCGTTAGAGCTAAGAAGCTATACTCATTAGCTATGCCCTTCGGATATGATAGTCGAAAGCTCACCTCAGTCAAAGCTTAGGCGAAAAGGGTCTGCTAACCTTGCACTTATTACCTAAAGAAAGAATGGATTCGAATAAGTATTTTTTTACGACGAAATCTAGACAGCATGCTTGATAGATATTTGAAATCAGATTTTTTCCATTTGCGAGAACAACATTATAGCTTTTTATACAAACCTTATCGCAATATTAAATTAATAGAAAGCTGGCCGGGGGTCAAATAGTTTGAGCGTTCGTGCGGCCGCGAGGAAGGGTCGCTTGACCAATCGCAATGCAGCCTTTGCCCGCCTGGGAATGAAATGGGCCGGCGCACCGCCACCGTGGGGGCGAGGAGTTCTGTTTCGTTTTCAAGCGGCGCAGGAAGTAGCGGGAAGATGGACTTAGAACCAACCCGGAAAGATGACCGGCCGGCCGGCCCCGCCGGGCAGATGCAATACAGCGAAAGGGCGCTGACGATTCAAGAGCCGCATCTGCCGGCAAAGGTTCCGGTGCGCAAGCCACGGAAATGGACGCGGCTTCTCCTCATCATCGGCTTCATCATCGCGGGCGCTGCGGGGGGGATTTATTGGTGGACGCACCGCATACCGCCTTTGCCGCCGGGCATCGCATACGGGAACGGGCGTCTCGAAGCCGATGAAATCGACATCCAGACAAAATTTGCAGGACGCGTCCAGAAGCTCTTGGCCGACGAAGGCGATCTCGTAAAAGGCGGCCAAGTGCTCGCCATCATGGATACGCGCGATCTTCAGGCATCGCTCAACAAGGCCGAGGCGCAGGTTCGCCTCGCGCAAAAGGCAGTCGATGAAGCCACTTCCAATACCGATCAGCTCCGCACTCAGGTGAAGCTTGCGCATCAAGAATACGATCGCACCGCAGAGCTGCTTAAAAAAGGTTACGCGACTCATCAGTTGGCCGATCAGCGAATGCAGGCGGTCAATGGTGCTGAAGCGGCCCTTCGCGGAGGGGAAGCCCGTCTCATTGCGTCCGAACACGCTCTTCAGGCTGCCCGGCACGACGCCGAACTGCTCAAGATCAATATTGCCGACAGTACACTTGTTGCACCGCGCGAGGGGCGCATTCAGTACCGGCTCGCCAATACGGGCGAGGTACTGGGTGCGGGCGGCAAGGTATTCACCATGCTCGATGTGAACTATGTCTATATGGATATTTACCTTCCGACCGTTGACGCAGGCAAAGTAAAGATTGGGGCGGACGCGCGCATCGTCCTGGATGCCTATCCCGGTAAGCCCATTCCCGCTCATGTCTCCTTCCTTGCGACGCAAAGCCAGTTCGATCCAAAGGCCGTCGAAACGAAAAGCGAGCGGGAAAAGCTGATGTTCCGGGTCCGGGTGCGGATCGATCCCGAGCTGCTGAAGGCGCACGCCGGCGACGTGCGCAGCGGGCTGCCGGGCATCAGCTATGTTCGCCTCGACCCCAACACCCCTTGGCCGGACCGCCTGCGGAAGAACCTTGTGCAATGACCGGGGATGCCGCCCTTGCTTTAGCGCTCCTGCCCGGCCCGCCGGCAGGAAGCATTGCGGCGCGTGTGTCTCATCTTAGCCATCTATACGGCCGGGTTAGCGCTCTCGACGATGTAACGCTTGCTATCCCCGCCGGGATCATGGCCGGCTTCATTGGCCCGGATGGTGTGGGCAAATCGTCGTTGCTTGCGGTCATCGCCGGAGCGCGGCAGATCCAAGCCGGAGCGGTCGAAGTGCTCGGCGGAGATATGCGCTCGAAGGCACATCGCGCCGCTATTTGCCCCCGCATCGCCTATATGCCGCAGGGGCTTGGCAAGAATCTCTATCCGGACCTGAGCATCCGCGAGAATATCGAGTTTTTCGGACGTCTTTTCGGCCAATCCACGGAGGAGCGCGATTTGCGGATAGCGGACCTCCTGCGAAGCACCGGGCTTACGCCTTTTGCCGGCCGGCCCGCAAAAAAGCTTTCGGGCGGCATTCGTCAAAAGCTCGGTCTTTGCTGTTCGCTCATCCACGATCCGGAGCTTCTGATCCTCGACGAGCCGACGACCGGCGTCGATCCGTTGTCGCGCCGGCAATTCTGGGAGTTGATCGCGCGCATGCGCGGCCGCCAGCCGGACATGAGCGTGCTGGTTGCGACCGCCTATATGGAGGAAGCCGAGCGCTTCGATTGGCTGGTGGCCATGAGCGACGGGCAAGTGCTCGCCACCGGCTCGCCATCTCAGATCAAGGCGGGCACGGGGACAGGAAGCATCGAGGAGGCCTTCATCCGCCTCCTGCCCGAATGGCGGCGCGCCGGGTATAAAGCCATCCAGATTCCTCCGCGCCCGCCCCAAGATAGCGAGACTGTTGTCGCCGCACGCGGGCTAACCCGCAATTTCGACGGCTTCACCGCGGTCGATCATGTGAGCTTCACCATCGAACGCGGCGAGATCTTCGGCTTCGTGGGATCGAACGGCTGCGGCAAGACCACGACCATGAAAATGCTGACGGGGCTGCTGCCTGCTAGCGCCGGCGAAGCGTTTTTGTTCGGGAAGCCTATCGATGCCAATGACATAAGCCTGCGCCGGCGCGTGGGGTATATGTCGCAATCCTTCTCCCTCTATACCGAGCTGACGGTTAAGCAGAATTTGGACTTGCATGCGCGGCTTTTTCATTTGCCAAAAGATAGAGCGGAAAAGCGCATCGAAGGGCTTTTAGCGCGCTTCGGCCTCAGCCGGTATGTGAACGATCAAGCGGAAAGCTTACCGCTGGGCATTCGCCAGCGTCTGTCGCTTGCGGTGGCCGTGGTCCATGAGCCGGATATGCTGATCCTGGACGAGCCAACATCGGGCGTCGATCCCATCGCGAGAGACCAGTTTTGGGAAATCCTTATCGAACTCTCGCGCACCCAGGGCGTAACCATCTTCGTCTCGACCCATTTCATGAACGAGGCCGCGCGTTGCGACCGGATCGCGCTCATGGACGCGGGGCAAGTGCTGATTACTGGGACGCCTGGCGAGATCGCGGCTAGCCGGGGTGCCGGCAACCTTGAGGACGCATTCATCAGCTATTTGGAGGAAGCAGAAGAAGGGCGGAGCGCAGAACCGGATAAGAGCGAAGAGCCATCCGATCCTGGGCCAAGATTGGCGGGTCTTCGCAACCGGACGGAATCCGCGCCTTTTTTCAGTCTCCGGCGGCTTCTGGCCTACAGTATCCGCGAGACGCTTGAGCTGCGGCGGGACCCGATCCGGCTGTCGTTTGCCATTCTCGGCACGGTATTCCTGATGCTCATTTTCGGCTTCGGCATCACGACCGACGTCAACAATCTTACCTGGAGAGCGCTCGATCGCGATAACTCTCCGGCAAGCAGGGGTTTTTTGGAAGAACTTCGCGGTTCACCTTACTTTACGGAAAAAGCACCGCTGACTAATGATGAAGAGTTGCAGCGCGCGCTCAAGACGGGCTCGGTGAATGCGACAATCGAGATCCCTCCGGGATTTGGCCGCGACGTCAAGAGCGGCCGTAGCCCAGAGATCGGCGTTTGGGTGGATGGAGCCATGCCGTTCCGCGCCGAGACCATGCGCCAATATCTGACGGGCGTTTATCAAGCATATCTAAACGATCGGGCCATCAAAGCATTTCCGCATCCAGCACCGCCCCTTGCCACGGTCGAGGTCCGGTTCCGTTACAATCAATCTTTCGACAGTATTTATGCCCAAGTGCCGAACACGATAGCTTTAATGCTCGCGCTTATCCCCGCGATCCTGATGGCATTAGCCGTTGTGCGTGAAAAAGAGCTTGGAACAATTACAAATCTCTATGTCACGCCGGTTTCCAGAGTTGAGTTTCTACTTGGTAAGCAACTGCCCTATATCGTTCTTGCTTACGCAAATTTCTTGTTGATGGCCGCTATGGCTTGGATCGTCTTCGAGGTGCCGCTGAAGGGAAGCTTCCTGGCCTTGTCAGCGGGTGCCCTTATCTATGTAGCCGCCACAACCGGTTACGGCATGTTTATTTCTTCTTTTGCCAGGACGCAGATCGCAGCCCTCTTCGGCACCGCGATCCTGACATTCATGCCTGCAATGCAATTTTCGGGAATGTTCACGCCGGTTTCGGCATTGTCAGGGATGCCCGCTTTGATGGGCCATCTGTACCCTATGACTTATTTTCTTCCGATTTGCGTTGGTGCCTACACCAAAGGACTTGGTTTTCCCGACCTTATCGGCCGCATGGGATGGCTTTCTCTATTTATTCCCGCTCTTTTTCTCTTAAGCTTACTTTTCTTGCGCAAGCAGGAGCGATAACGGTAAAGTAAAATGCATAACATTTCTAATATTTTCTGGCTAGGCGTCAAGGAATTACGCAGTTTCTTTCATGATTACGTCTTGCTTGGGTTTACTATTTATGCATTTTCAATTATGGTCATTAGCATGGCACAAAGCAATGTGCAAGAATTGCACAACGCCTCACTCGGAATTGTGGACGAGGACCATTCCGCTTTGTCCAGGCAAATCGCGAGTGCGTTTCTTCCACCCTATTTCAAAAAGCCCGAATGGATCGAGGAGCGTGACGCCGACCGGTTCATGAATGTGGGCCGCTATACGTTCGTCCTCGACATCCCGCCTCATTTCGAGCGCGACGTGCGCGCCGGACGCAGACCGGACATTCAGCTCCTCGTCGATGCAACGGCGATGATTCAGGCCGGCATCGGGTCGAACTATGCCTCGCAAATCATCGAGGACGAGGTCAACCGGTTCATTTCTCGATCGGAGCCGGCCGCTGAGCCGCCGGTCAAACTCGTCATTCGGGTGGCGTTCAATCCAAACGTGACGACGGCCTGGTTTTTGAGCGTCATGGGCATCATCAACAACATTACCATGCTCGCGATCGTTCTCGCAGGCGCGGCCGTGGTACGCGAGCGTGAGCACGGCACGATGGATCACCTGCTCGTTATGCCGCTTACACCGTTTGAGATCGCGCTGGCGAAAGTGTGGGCGAATGGCCTCATCATTGCTTTGGCGGCGGGCCTGTCTCTACAATTGGTGGTGCGGGGGCTACTGCAAGTCCCGATCGCCGGCTCGGTGCCACTCTTCATGCTGGGCGTTTGCCTTTATCTTTTCTTTGCGACCGCGATTGGCATCTTCCTGGCAACGATCGCGCGGACCATGCCGCAGCTCGGCCTCCTTTTCATGCTGGTCGCGATGCCGATGAATATCCTCTCAGGCTCAATGACGCCGCTCGATAGCATGCCGGCTTGGCTGCGCACCGCGATGCAGGCCTCGCCTTCCACGCATTTCGTCTCGTTGGCGCAAGCTATTCTTTACCGGGGAGCAGGGTTTAGCGATGTCTGGCCGCATTTTTTGACGGTTGCATCGATCGCCAGCTTGTTCCTGGGCCTCGCGGTGCTGCGCTTCAGGCGCGTTACGGAGCAATCCATCTGAAGCATTTTCGATGAATGCGGGGCCGCTGTGAATAAGCCTGTTCGAGCTTGTTAACCGCGCGGGCCGTAGAATAGGCATAACACTTTCTATTTTGGGGGTGCCCATGCGACACCTATGGTTCCGGCTGGCCCTGGCCTCCGGGCTGCTTCTGCTGTGGCAGGCGGCGGCAGCGCAGAACCCTTGCGGCTATGCCTTCACGATTACCGGGCAGAAATTGTACGCCGATCATTGCGCCGCCTGCCACGGACCCGGCGGCACAGGGGGCGGACCGCTCGCGGCTAAACAAATCCAGCCTCCCGGCGGCCTAACCGGGATCCAAAAGAGGAACGGGGGTCGATATCCGGCTGACCGGATTACCGAAATCATCCGCTACGGCGGTGGCATACCGGGCCATGAATGGGATCAGAGAATGCCCGCATGGGGCAAAGTTTTCTCAGGCGAATGCGGCCCCGCCTATTCGCGCAGGGCGGTTGTAGAACTGAATCGCTATCTTATTTCTATCCAGAAATGAATGGCCAGGCTTGATTGCGTGAGCAGACCGGACTAGGGTCTTGCACCTTCCCGGTTGCTGTGGCACGGTCTTGCGGCGCCGGAAAGCGCGCCTTTCGCTGCAGTAGCTCAGTGGTAGAGCACTCCCTTGGTAAGGGAGAGGTCGAGAGTTCAATCCTCTCTTGCAGCACCATTAAAATCTCAAGGAAAATCAGCACTTATCGCCCTTTGGGGGCGGTGACGTTCGCGCTTCGATGCGCTTTAACACCGTGAACAGACGACGAACCGCGTCTGGATGATGGGGAAAATGTGGGGAATGAGTTTTTGTTCTGTTCTGCAATCCTATCCCGAGCTGCCGTGTAGGTTATTGACGGAAGCCAGACGTACTGTTGGTAGCGGGCTCCGCCGACAGTCCCGCGTGGTTGTTCATTACGGGAATCGATGGGTTGCGTGCTTAGCAGAATGCATTGTCCCCGGAAATCCCGCTCATCCCTTTTTCGCCAGTGCGGCTTTGGGCACAACCTTGGGCTGCTCCCCACTTTGGGAGCAGAGGGGGCGATTGCATCACTCGAACCATGCTAAGATTGACACAGTCGAATCGGCCAAGCGCCAACGCATAACCGGCCGGAGGGGTCATCATGGATGTACCGCAATACTGGTCGCCGACACTGAACTGGACCGGATTCAATCAGGAAGCAGTAAGCGACAGCGCCTGGGCTTTGTTCCAACAGATTGTGCAGCTGAGCCACGCACACGGCCATTGGGCGCAGGCCGCATATCAAACCCGTCTGTCTCCGCCCCCGCGTCCCATTTATCCTAATGAGAGCAAGTATCAGCGCAAGAAGCGGCAGACGCATGGAAGCGCGAGATCGATCGGGCAGAAGGGCACATGCACCGCGCCGCGTTCCTCGCGGCCGAACGCATCGCCATGCTGTCCTATCTGGTCACGCCTGAGGACAAGGGAAAACCGGACTGGATACTGTACTTCGCGCTGCGCCTGGCGGTAGGGCACCAGCCGGATCACACGCGCGGGCGGTATAAGGCCGTCGCATTCGACACTTTCGATGCTAGGGCCGAGATCGAGGGCGACCCCGCCGCCATCGCCATGCGCTGGCTCTGGAATGCCGGGCTGGCCGAGGCCGCATGATGCCGACCTCCGGCCGTGTCACGTTCGCCTACACGAGCAACAACGGCATTCGCGCCATCGGCGCGGGCAACATGCTGTTCGAGACCAAGTGGTCGAACGCAAGCGACGTCAGCATCCACGCATACAACGACCCGCCATCGATTGATGGGATCGCTCTGGCCACCGGTGCGGTCGACATCGCCGATGTTCGGGATGCGGCGCGTTTCGACTACTCGTCCCGGCACGTCACGCCTCGCACGGGCCAGATCATCCTGCTGCGCAACAGGAAGGGCATCTATGCGGCGATCCAGGTTCTAGCGATCCGTGCCACGAGTCACGGTTCCTCGGTGGACGAAGTCACATTCCGGTACGTGATCCTCCCGGACGGGAGCCGGGATTTCTCGCGGGCCGCGAGCGTCGAGGTCGTCGATTTCGGCCGCTGCGTGCTGCTGCTGGGCGCTGGGTTTTCGCGCAACTGGGGCGGCCTATTGGCGTCGGAAGTGCAGAAGTACATCTTCCGCCATCCCGGAGTGCAGGCCCGGACGAGGTTGCGGCTGCTGGTGTTTGGGAAACCCTTCGAGGATGCACTTCAGGAGACACGGACGGGCGTGTGGGAGGCCGAGGACCAGGCTGCCGTCGAGACGGCAATCCGCGCGGCATTCGATCAGATGGATGCGAGTTTCCGGAATCCGAATCCTCCGGTGCTCAATGCCACGGCGAACGACTTCATCAGCCGGTTCTGTCCCGGGCCGGTGGGTATCGGAACGGGTTATGTGTTCTCGCTCAACCAGGATCTGCTACTTGAGCGCATCTACGGAACAATTGTCAATCGCCAGCAGCTGGTGATCCCCGGTGTGAATTGGCTGGACCGTCCGCCGCAGCGCCCTGCTGGCGGACTGCCGTTCCCGGACGCGACGCCGGTAGGTGAGGCGCAGATTGAGAAGCTTCAGCTGCTCCGCAACTTCAATCTGATCAAGCTGCACGGCTCCATCAACTGGCGTCCCGTGGCCAACGCTCCGGGGCTGGTGATGGGGCGACGCAAGATGCTGACAATCTCTACGCACCCACTGCTGGCCTGGAACTTCCACGTCTTCGAGAAGGCGCTGGCCTCCGGCCACGTGAGGCTGATGGTGGTCGGCTACAGCTGGGGCGACGAGCACATCAACGATGTCATCGCCAATGCCGTGCGCGACCACGGTCTTCGCGTTTACTCGTGGAACACGGCCGCTCCTCAAGGCATGATAAGGGCGCAGCACCGCGGCGCGGAAATCCTGGAAGGGCTGATGGGGTACTCGACGCGGCCGCTGACCGAGGTAATGCCGCCGACGGGCCCCGGGAGCCCCGAGTACGATTCCATCGTTGCGTCGTTCTTCTGAGCGTGCCAAGCTGACCGCTCTTCGCCCGATCGATGCCGGCAAATGTATGTTGCTGCCCTGGCTTAGATGGGACGATGCCCGAAGTGATCTAAGAGCTGCCGGCGAGCTGGGCGGCCATCCTCGGGAAAATGGCGTACGATTCCGCCGAGGCCGCTTGTCCCCTCATAGCGGAAGGATTTTTTGCAGCTGCGAGAACGGGCAAAGAGGGCCAGGTGCTGACATTCCCGCACCGTGACTGGAGGGGCAGCAATAAGCCATGAGTTGTGGTTATCGGGTCCGGTCCGATGCCCATTGTCGCGTGGCGGCTTATTTCACGCTGGCGCCGCGCCTCTCCCGTGGCATAAGGGGGGCAAATTTCCGCAGCTTCCCCGGTGGTCATGGTTCGTCTCGAAAACATCAGCAAGCAGAATGGCAATCATCTCCTGTTCATCGAGGCTTCGGCCTCGCTCCTGAAAGGTGAGAAGGCCGGCCTTGTCGGGCCCAATGGGGCCGGCAAGACGACGCTGTTCCGTATGATCACCGGCCAGGATGAGCCCGATGAGGGCCAGGTGGCGGTCGATCGCGGCATCACTATCGGCTATTTCAATCAGGATGTTGGCGAAATGTCGGGGCATAGCGCCGTGGCCGAGGTCATGAACGGAGCCGGACCGGTCAGCGCTGTTGCAGCCGACCTCAAGGAGCTTGAGGCCGCTATGGCCGACCCGGAGCGCGGCGACGAGATGGACGCGATCATTGAGCGTTATGGCGAAGTCCAGGGCCGGTTCGAGGAACTCGACGGCTACGCGCTTGAAGGCCGCGCGCGCGAAGTGCTCGGCGGTCTGAGCTTCAGCCAGGAAATGATGGACAGCGATGTTGGCAAGCTTTCGGGCGGCTGGAAGATGCGCGTTGCTCTGGCGCGGATTCTGCTGATGCGGCCTGACGCAATGCTACTCGACGAGCCAAGCAACCATCTCGATCTTGAAAGCCTGATCTGGCTCGAACAGTTTCTCAAGAGCTATGACGGCGCGCTGCTGATGACCTCGCACGATCGCGAGTTCATGAACCGCATCGTCAACAAGATTATCGAGATCGACGGTGGCTCGCTCAACACCTATTCCGGCGATTATGAGTTCTACGCGCAGCAGCGCGAGCAGAACGAGAAGCAGCAACAAGCGCAATTTGAACGCCAGCAGGCGATGCTGGCCAAAGAGATCAAGTTCATCGAACGGTTCAAGGCGCGCGCCTCGCATGCCGCGCAGGTGCAGAGCCGGGTCAAGAAGCTCGAAAAAATCGATCGCGTCGAGCCGCCGCGGCGGCGCCAGACCGTGCTGTTCGATTTTCCGCCCGCGCCGCGCTCCGGCAACGATGTCGTGGCGCTCAAGAATGTTCACAAGCGCTATGGAAACAAGGTGATCTATGAAGGGTTAGATTTCATGATCCGGCGCAAGGAGCGCTGGTGCGTGATGGGCATCAATGGTGCCGGCAAATCGACGCTGCTGAAACTGGTGGCCGGCGCGAGCGAGCCTGATCAGGGCTCGGTGACGATCGGCGGCAGCGTCAAGATGGGCTATTTTGCCCAGCATGCGATGGAATTACTCGACGGCGACCGCACGATTTTCCAGTCGCTCGAAGATTCATTCCCACTGGCGGGGCAAGGCACGCTGCGGACGCTCGCGGGCTGTTTCGGATTTTCCGGCGACGATGTCGAAAAGAAATGCCGTGTGCTGTCCGGCGGCGAGAAGGCGCGGCTGGCGATGGCGATCATGTTGTTCGATCCGCCGAATTTCCTTGTGCTCGACGAACCGACCAACCATCTCGACCTGGCAACAAAGGAAATGCTGATCACGGCGCTGGCGCAATATGAGGGCACTATGCTCTTCGTCTCGCATGATCGGCATTTTCTCGCGGCCCTGTCCAATCGCGTGCTCGAACTGACCCCCGAAGGCGTGCATAGCTATAACGGTGGCTATACTGAATATGTCGCACGCACCGGCCATGAGGCGCCCGGCCTGCACGGCTGATGGCCGGCGTGAACGGCCTTTATAGCGCTATATCGATAATATAAGTGTTCGCAATTTTATCTCGAATGGTGCGCCATACAGGATAAAAGTGCGAACACCTATGTGATTGAAATCGCTATGTAAATTCCTACCCCTTACCCGATCACGATAATTGAGCCAGCGTCTCGACCCAGAACTTGAGCTCGATCTCTGCCTGCTTGGGATCTGAGAGCGCCTTCTCGTGATGGGCGATGTAGGTATTGCGGAACGTATTGACGCGGGTGACCCTCTCAAGAAGAGGTGCATTAGTAGGACTACCGAAGGCTTTTTTCAGTTCGAGAAAAACGCCCCGTGGCTCGGCAGGTCCGTTGAGCCCGTGATCGAGGCACGTCCGCAGGAGGCCGACGGCCGAAGGGAACGTGCCGTGCACGAGGCCACGGCTCAGGTAGCGCGCAGTGTTTTCAAAGAAATTCCGCTCCCTGGCCGGAACCTTGGATAGATCCGGATTAAGCCAAGCATCCTGATCGGCCCTCTTTTGCGGCATTTGAGGTTGAAGCCCGCGCGCAATGGCGATGCGGGCCGATTCATCGAGAGAGCCCAGCAAGGTATTGAACACGGGTGCAAGCGTCGTCGTATCCTTCTTCTTCTCAAGAAAACGGAACAGGTCGAGTGCATCTTGGGCGGCTTTGCGCGCACGAGGCTTGAGACGCGAGAGCGCATCGGGACCAAAAAAGTGCTCGTCATCGTCGCCGCCACGATCCCCAAATAACGGAAGCTCTGGAGCGCGGCTCGCCTCGCTTAGCAAGTTCTTGAGGGCAGGTGCACAGGCCCGCACAAGGTCGGCAAAGTTGTTCGATGTAAGCCCTTGCATGACGTTCTGGGGAACGAAGACGTATTCGCACCTGTGGTTTTTGCCGGCTGTTTTGCACCATTCTAGAGCAGCGGCAGCTTTTCGAGTTACATCAGAATCCTGACGGCCCTTGGTCTCAACAATGTAAAGCATTCCCTCCGTTGCCCGCACGAAGAAATCCGGCGTATAGAGCGCGAGCCGATGCTCGGCCGAGAGATAATCGAGGCGTAGGGCCTGTGGCCCCGCGTTCTTGGCGAAGGCGGCCACGTCCGGCGCGCTGTCGCAGAAATTAGCGATAGCCAGCTCAAGCGAACGATTACAGGGCACCAAGTTGAAAAGTGTGTTCTTGGCCGGAACCGCCGGTCGATCCTGAGAGTAGGTGACCTGAAAAGGCTTCCACGAACTGAGCATTTCCGTTTTTCCGGTAGTGCGGCGCTTCTCGGTTGTAACGGTTCTTGCCCTGATCAGAGGAACGAAGACTGCTCGGATATGCTCGCGCACATCCTGTGCAGTTAGGCGAGATGTGAGGCGTTGGTCGGTAAGCCCGACCTTTTCGCCAAAGAGCAGTTCGCCAAGAAACGTTTGCAGGAGGGGCGCCAGTATCGTGTGGGTACTCTGAACCTTGCAGGCGGATTCTAGTTCGCGAACAAAGAACGAAATGGCGGTCAGGCCGTTCTGCAACAGGGGCAGGCTGACCTTCATCTGCTCGACTACCTCATCGGTGATGAGATGTCGGCCCTGGTAGAGCACTTCGGACGGGCCTTGCCCGCCCAATGGCAGCGGTTTGTAACCTTTGAAGGCCTCGCGCACATCCGCGAGGGTGATGCCTTCGAGTTTGGGATTGATAGCGTGCGCGGCGGAGAGAGCGGGGAGGACAATTTCGAGGGCGGGAATGTTCTTGGTGTCGTCGGGGAAAATGGTGACGCTTGTTGGTTCGATCTTGTCGGTGTCGACAATGCCGATCGGGGGGAATGTCCGAAGCTTTGTGTAAGCAGTTTCTGCCTGGTGTTGTTTCCTTTTTTGTTTTCCTTCTTCAGCGCGCTGAAGAAGGAAAACGCTCGCCGAACTGGATGGCAAACTGCCCCATGGCGGCGGTCCATTCGACAGGCCTTCGCCAATGCACGCCTGCATTTTTGATGGCGAGATAGAGGAGCTTAAACGCAGCCTCGTCCGTTGGGAAGCTTCCTCGTGTTTTGATGATTTTCCGTAAAGAGCGGTTGAGCGCCTCGACGGCATTCGTCGTGTAGATCATTTTGCGGATCGCCGGCGCAAACGCGAAAAACGGGATCACATACTCCCAGGAACGCCGCCAGGCCTGCCCGATCGCCGGATAGCGCTTGCCCCATTCCGCTTCGAACTCATCAAGGCGGACAAGGGCCCGATCGGCGTTTTCGGCCTGATAGATCGCCTTGATCCACGGCATGATCGTCTTGCGGTCTTTCCAGGTCACAAAGGCGAGGCTGTTGCGGATCAAATGAACGATGCAGGTTTGCACCAGCGTTTGAGGAAAGACCGCCGCAATCGCTTCCGGAAAGCCTTTCAGGCCGTCAACGACGGCGATCGGAATATCGTTCAGCCCCCTGACTTTGAGGTCGTTCATGACTTTAAGCCAGAACTTTGCGCCTTCGGTCTGTTCGATCCACAGGCCGAGGACTTCTTTCCCGCCTTCGGCATTCAAGGCGAGCGCGACATAGACGGCCTTGTTCTTGACGAGGCCTTCATCGCGGATCTTGACCCGTAGGGCATCGAAAAAAATGACCGGATAGACGGGATCGAGCGGCCGGTTCTGCCATTCGCGGCAACCTCGTCTAAAACGGCATCGGTGACCCGGCTGATGAGGTCGGGCGAGACCTCGATGCCATAGAGCTCGGACAGGTGCCCCTGGATCTCGCGTACCGTCATGCCGCGCGCGTAAAGGCTCAAAATTTTATCGTCAAATCCGTCGAACCGGGTCTGGCCTTTGGCAACCAGCTTCGGCTCGAAGCTTCCGGCCCGGTCGCGGGGAACAGAAATCTCGACCTCCCCGTCCTCCGTCAAAAGCGTCTTCGAGCTTGTGCCGTTGCGGCTATTGCCGCTGCCCCGGCCGCCCGGATCGCCCTTCTCGTAGCCCAGATGCTCCGTCAGCCCGGCGCCGAGCGCCCGCTCGATCAGAGCCTTCTTGAGCTGTTTGAAAAGCCCGTCATCGCCCGTCAAATCCTCGGGCTTTCTGTAGTTCGCAAGGAGCTGATCCAAGAGCTCCGCAGCTATCGCCGTCTTCGTGGTCATGTGTGTCTCCCTCTCCGGGTTAACCTCACAGAAACCTACTTACACATCGTTTAGGACACCCTCCGATCGGGAGCCCTTCCTGCTCAAGTTCCTCCTCGTAGAGACTGGTGAACTGCGGGTGCTCGATCACCGCAACCAACTCGTTCGGGCGGCGCGTCGCCGTAACGAATGGCAAGGTGATCTACCGCAACAGGCTGATCGAACTCATCCAATATGCGCCCACGACCGGGGAGGTCCATGCGGAGCCAGTGCTGATCGTCCCCGCCTGGATCATGAAATACTACATTCTCGACCTCTCGCCCGCAAATTCCCTCGTCAAATACCTGGTAGACAACGGGTATACGGTGTTCATGATCTCCTGGCACAACCCAACCGCCGCGGATCGCGATCTGGGGCTGAACGATTATCTCCGGCTGGGCGTCCTGGATGCGCTCAAAGCGGTGCAGACGGTCGTGCCGGAGACCAAGGTCAATGCTGTCGGCTACTGTCTCGGCGGAACGCTGCTGTCGGTCGCCGCTGCATATCTGGCGAAGGAGAGAAATCCGGCCCTGAACTCGATCACGCTGCTCGCCGCTCAGACCGATTTCACCGAGGCGGGCGAGCTGATGCTGTTCGTTGACGACAGCCAGCTCAACTATCTCGATGACATTATGTGGGATCAAGGCTATCTCGATGCCCACCGGATGGCCGGCACGTTCCAGTTCCTGCGGTCGGGCGATCTCATCTGGTCCCGCGTCGTGCATGAAT
>CAZCIF010000068.1:0-1317 GCA_964498645.1 uncultured Rhodomicrobium sp.
TCGAGGAGGTTTCGGCGAAGGTCGTGGCACAGGTGAGAAAAGCGACGGGGGCGGAACTGCGGGGGTGAGTCCGGGAGATGATACGCATCCTCGCGCGGACGCCCTCACAATCCCTGCCTCCGCTTGCGCTCAGCGCGAAGTGTATTCGCGACGAAGCCAACATCGTTGAGGCCACGGCGCAATTCAGCGCGCAAGAGAAAGAGGGCGGTAACGAATGTTATCAAGGCCAGCACCACCGGCAAGAGCGAGATATGCCGGCAGGCTGCGCCGATATAGGGACTTGCCGCGCGGAACTCTGTGATATTGCGGGCAAGCAACCCGGCCTTCTCACAATATGCAGGCAAGGTGTCTGTCATTGCGCTGCTGACGAGAAGGAGGAGCCCGCCGTAAAACGCAGCAATTGCGAATACCAGAACCGCCAGCCCTTTGGGCCGGGCCAGGATCAGATCCGCGAGCTTAGTCACAAGCAAGATCACGGCGCTCCCAGCAGCAGCCGAGGCAAGTATATCGATGTCAGCCTGCAAGGGCTTTCTCGAATGAAAAAGCACGACGGCGGCGAAGGCTGCGGTTGCAATGCCGAACTTGACGAATTCGGGGAATTTGCAACGCAGCCAGTAGCGGTTGAGAGTTTCCAGGGCATCAAGCAAAGCGCAGGCCGCAACGCCTGCTGTGAAGCCGCCGAGATGAGCCATCCAATCGACATTCGGCACTCTTGCAGCAAGCGCCGCATTTATCCCGATGGTGATGACAAAAAATTGGGCGGAAAGCTGAAGCTTACCCAAGATCGTCAGGCACAATAGCCCGCCCACGATGCCGGATATCGCGCCGGAGGCGCCCACAGTCAGGAAGGGGCCAGGATGGCCATAAAGGCTCGCAACGCCGCCACCTATAGCCGAAGCCAAATAAACGAGAATGAAATAAGTGGCACCGAGACGCTTCTCGAGAAGCCCGCTCCACGCCGCGATGCACAGCATATTCAAGGCGAAGTGCAGGACATTCGCATGCAGGAAAGCATAGGCAATAAATTGCCAGTACTCCTTCCTTGTGACCGCATCTTTATAAATCGCCCCATAATGAAACAGGGTTGCCGGATCGATCTGCGCCAAAGAGTTGCCAAGAAGGGTGAGACCGAAGGCCGCTGAATTCAACAGGATCAGAACATAGGTCACCGCATGCGGAGACTCGAAGAACGTTTGGCTGCCCCGTTGCCCCATTATTCCACCAAGCGTTAATCTAATTGCCTTGACGCATATATCCCTGGGAGACTGAAGGCAAGGCACCGCCGGTTGCCGTCACCGGTCAATGCTCCAGACAATA
>CAZCIF010000068.1:1327-15987 GCA_964498645.1 uncultured Rhodomicrobium sp.
GACGTGAAAAAATCTTAACCGAAAGGCGGGCGATTTTCGCCTTGATTAAAACATGAAAAGCCACAACCCTGTTATTCTAGGCTGATGCGGCCATTTCCGCATCATCGCCCCCCTAACTCCGTAGGAGGTGAGCCCATGCCTAGACTTTTCACCGGTATCGAACTGCCAGAGGATATTGTTTGGCGTTTATCGATGTTCCGGGCCGGCCTTAGCGGCGCGCATTGGATCGACCCGAGCAATTATCACATCACCATGCGCTTCGCTGGCGACATTCCGGAGACGCAGGCAAACGATTTCGCCAGCGCGCTTGTCGAAGTCCGCTTCGATAGCTTCGACATCGAACTTTGCGGGTTGGGCAGCTTTGGGGGCAATAAGCCGCGCGCCATCTGGGCGGGGGTGAAGCCTTCGCCCGCGATTCAACTCCTGCAGAAGGCGCATGAGCGCGCCGCGCGCATCGCGGGCCTGCCGCCGGAGACGCGGAATTTCGTGCCGCATATCACGCTGGGGCGGTTGCGCAATGTCAGCCCCTTCGCGGTCGCCGAATATCTGGCGCGCTATGGCGGCTTTTTCACCGGGCCTTTCGAGGTGAGCCGGTTCGTGCTGTTCTCGTCGCGGCCCAATCAGGGCGGCGGGCCCTACCTCGTAGAGGAAGGCTATCCGTCGCGCGATATGGCTTTCGATGAGGATGACGAAGCCGCCGCTTGAAGCGGCCGGAAGGAGAGACGTGAGCTACAAGGGAAGCTGCTTGTGCAAGGCCGTGCAATATGAAATCGGCGGTCTCGAATCCCCGATCCGCCATTGTCATTGCATGACCTGCCGCAAATCGTAGGCTGCCGCGTTCAACACGTCGGCAGCCGTGGCGCGCGTACGGTTCCGCTGGATTTCGGGCGAGGATAAGCTAGCCTCGTTCGAATCCTCGCCGGGAAAGTTCCGGCGGTTCTGCTCGGTTTGCGGCTCGCACATCCTGGCTGAATATCCTGCGCGCGACTACGTTATCCTGCGGGTCGCAACGCTCGACGATGATCCCGGTGCGCGCCCCGCTGAACATATCTGGGTCTCGCATTCAGTGCCGTGGCTGACGGATGGCGAGGGCGTGGCGTTTTATAGCGAGTGGTATCCTGGCCATTAGGCGGCTAGCGTTCGAGCCAGGCGAAAGCGCGCTTCAGAAAAGCGCGGCCATTCTCCCGCTGCCAGACACCATGCGCCATGATAACCTGTTTGGGATTCCAGCCGAGCATTTTATGAAGCGCGGCCCGGGCGTGGCGCCGGTTGCGGAACGATAGCCGCCATTCAAGGGGCGCATATCCCTTACCCTCGACAATGCCCCAGAATTTCGCGAGCGGGCGCTGCCACCAGATCCAGTGGGTGCGCACAAATTGGCTGCTGAAGTTTTGGCACAAATCGGCCAGGATCGCCGTGCCTGACGGGCGATGAAAGAAAACCACTTCGTCCAGAAATGGCGAGCCGCGAAACCACGCCTGATCGATGAGGCCGTTCCAAGCGGGTGGCGGCACATCTTGGAGCGGCTCGCGGAAGGTCAGATCCCTTCGCTTTTCAATCACCGATCGCGGCCCCCAGAGGTCCGCATCGGGATAAGCAGCTTTCCAGTCCTGAAGGTAGAGATGATGAAGTTTGTTGGGGCTTACGAGATGGGCGACGGAGCCAAGACTATCGGTCTCCGCCCGCAACTCCGGTGTCAGCGCGATGGGCGACCAAACCCAGAGCTTGGCGCCGTCAAGTCTCGTAATCACTGAGCGCGTTGGATAGGGGAAACCGTAAAAGCTCACGATTTCGCCCTCTGCCAGCCAAATGGAGTCGCCGATCGCTTCCAGCCGCATGCGTGATAGTTAGCGCAGCATGTGAGGGTGCAAAAGAACGGGAGGGGAGGGCGCCTTGAGCGCCCGCCTTCAGCTCTTCGCTTCTTCGCCTGATGGCGTGTTTCCGCGTCCGGCCATGAATTGATCGAACTCGGCTTTATCCTTGGCGCGGCGCAGCCGGTCGAGAAAGCCCGAAAACTCCTTTTGCTCGTCTTCGAGCCGCTTCAGCGTCTCCGCGCGGTATTCGTCGAAGGCGAGATTGCCGCTGCTCGGCATCGCCGGATAATCGCCCCTTCGCCAGGCACCGCAGGCGTCGCGCGCCTCACGCCAGCGTTCGCGCCGCTCTTGCCAGCTCATGCGGCCATGTCCACATCCCATCCGTCCACTCCATAGTAAGAATGCCAAGGTGGCCAAGCCTAAGGGCCACCAGATGATGAACGAGACGGCCATCAGCGCGATCCACGCAGGTTTGCCGATGCCGTCGAGCCTCTCAGCGAGGTGCATTGCGTAACCCTCATGTAAATGTAAGTTACATTAACATAACGTGGCGTAATACCGGCTTTCTGTCAAGTACGGATTGCGCGCCGCTGACGGGCAGGCTTTGCCCCGCCTGCTGGCTTCAACGTTACGGCTCTTGGGGCAAAGAACCTCCGGCCAATCCCAGCCCGCGGACATAGACCAGCACACCCGCTTCCAGCAATTCCTCGGGCGGCATGGGGATGAGCGCTTGCCTGTCTGGCCTGCCGAAAAGCGAGGCGATCCCATGAGACATCGACCAAATGTGCAGCGCAACCATATGCGATGGCGGCCTGCTCCCTTCCGGCAATCTTTCGATCAATTTTTTTGTCGCGGTATGCAGCACCTCGAATGCCCGGTTCGCCGCCTGCTCCAGCGCCGCATCGCGCGTTTTAGGAAGCCCGGTCTCGAACATGGCTGCATAATAGGCGGGCTCGTTGCGTGCAAAGGCGAGATAGGCGCGGCCGGCATTTTGCAGAGCTTCGAGCGCCGCGGGCTGGCCGCCATGCCAAGCCTTTTCGAGATCGTTGGCAAAACGCTCGAAACCCAAGCGCGCCACATCGGCCATGAGCTCTTCCCGGTCGCGGAAATGGCGGTAGGGCGCCGCAGGACTTACGCCTGCGGACCGCGCCGCCTCCGCAATGGTGAAACCGGCAGGGCCTTTCTCGCCGATCAGGCTCAACGCGCTTTGGATCAGCGCCTCGCGAAGGTTGCCGTGATGATATCCCCGGCGGCCAGGGCCGCCATGCTTCCAGCTCATGTGATGAAGCTTTACATCGAGCCGCGATTTCCGGCAGCCTTTATTTTGCGAAAGACGCTCCTTGGAGCAGGGCAGGGGAAATGAACGTGCCGTAGAGCGCACCGGTCACTATGCTGGCTACTGCATGCGCCTCCTGGTTCGACAGACTCACTATGAGGCTTAACCGTTGGTTTAACCCGGCCTCATCCTTTTCGAAGGAAGGAGCAGAGATTTCGAACTTTTCAGCAGCCAGCTTAGGCGCCGCCCCCGGTCAACCCGCGCTTCTCCATCAGCGGTCCGGCCGAGGGATCGCGCCCGCGAAAGGCGCGATAGGCTTCGTCCGGCTTCATCGTGCCGCCGGACGCGTAAATGAACTTGTGCAGGCGCTCCGCGATGGCGGGATCGAACATGTCGCCCGTTTCCGCAAACGCCTCGAACGCATCGGCCTCCATGACCTCGGCCCATAGATAGGTGTAGTAGCAGGCCGCATAGCTGCTTCCGGCGAAAATGTGCTGGAAATGCGGGGGCCGGTGCCGCAGAGCGATCGCGTCGGGCATGCCGATACGCGCGCGCAGGTCCTGTTCGAAAGCGGCGGCATCGGCCTCTGCTCCGGGCGAGGTTTGCTCGTGGATATCGAGGTCGAAAAGAGCCGACGCCGTGTATTCCACGGTCGCGAACCCCTGATTGAACCTCTGCGCGGCAAGCACGCGCTCAACGAGAGCTTCAGGGATAGGCTCGCCCGTTTCGGCATGAAGCGCGAAACGGCTCAGCGTCTGCGGCTTGAGAAGCCAGTTCTCGAAAAGCTGGGACGGCAGCTCGACAAAGTCGCGGTCGACGCTCGTGCCGGAGAGGCTGCCATAGGTTACGTCGGACAACATGCCGTGCAGCGCGTGGCCGAACTCGTGGAACAAGGTCCGGGCATCGTCGAGGCTGAGAAGCGTGGGGCTGCCCTCGCCGCCCTTCGTGAAGTTCAGCACGTTGACAATGATGGGAAGCACCTCGCCGCCGAGCCGCTCCTGTTTACGGAAGCTGCTCATCCACGCGCCGCTGCGCTTCGAGGGGCGGTGGAAGTAGTCGCCAAGGAAAAGGCCGGTGACCTTGCCGCCGCGATCCATGACCTCCCAAACGCGCACATCGGGATGATAGACTGGAACGCTGGTGGATTCCTTGAAGCTGAGGCCAAAAAGGCGGTGAGCGGTGTCGAATACCGCCGCGATCATGTTGTTCAGCTCGAAGTAAGGCTTCAGCGCCGCGCCATCGATGCTGAATTCCGCGCTCCGGTGCTGCTCCGCGTAATGATGCCAGTCCCAGGCGGCCAAAGGCTCGTTATGCCCCGCGGCTTGCGCGATAGCCTCGAGCGCAGCCCGCTCGCCGTCCGCTTTTTGCCGGGCCCGGTCCCATACCTGTTCAAGCAGGCGCCGGGCGTTGTCCGGCGTTTTCGCCATCGCGTCGCTGATTTGAAAGTGAGCGTAGCTCTCGAAGCCCAGGAGTTCCGCGCGCTCGGCCCGCAGCGCCAGGATCTCCTGCATCAGCGGCCGGTTGTCGGCCGGGCCGTTCTCTTCGCCGCGCGCTATGTAAGCCTTATATGCCTGTTCCCGCAGGTCCCGGCGCTGGGAGAATTCAAGAAAAGGCTCGATGCTCGCTCTCGAAAGCGTGATGACATATTTGCCGGGAAGGCCGCGTTCGTTCGCCGCTTGCACGGCGGCCTGCCTTACGAAATCCGGCAGCCCCTTGAGATCGTCCTCGCTCTCCAGGACAAGCTGAAACGACTTCTCGGCAGCGAGAACGTTCTGCGCGAACGCCGTGGTCAGTTCCGAGAGGCGGGCGCCGGTCTCTTTCAAGCGGGCCTTCGCGGCTTCGTCAAGCCGCGCGCCGGCACGCACGAATTTCTTGTGGTAGTTTTCGAGAAGCTGTGACTGCTCTGCATTCAACCCAAGCCCGTTCGCCCGCTGAAAAAGCTTATCGATTCTCGCAAACAGCTTCGCATTCGTGAGGATCGCCATGGTGTGGTTGCTCAAGAGCGGCGAGATAGCGCGCTCGATTTTCTGCCGCTCGTCATTTGTATCGGCGGCTGCGAGATTGAAGAACACGGCGCCAGCCTGCTGAAGTCCGCGCCCGGCGCGTTCCAATGCCTCGACCGTGTTCTCAAACGAAGGCTCTTCCGCGCTGTCCGCGATGCCTGCTACCTCCGCCAGATGCATCCGCATCGCCTCTTCAAAGGCTGGCAGAAAGTCCTCGTCCCGGACGGCGCCGAAAGGCGGCATCTTGAAGGGTGTTTGCCAATCTTGAAGCAGGATATTTTCAGCGTGCACGCCAAGTCCTTTCGCTCGAATAGCACTTAAGTCCGCATGGATTTGGTCCCTGGCGCCGTTTTCAGCAAGAGATCGCAAGCATTCAAAAGGGGTTTGCCCGTGGATTTGCAGAGCCATCTGCAGCGCGATCGCCTCGAATTGGCCAGCTTCGTTCGACACGGGCCCCACAACTTATGCGACCGCTGGAACAGGAAGATCCGGTCCGCTGTTCATCTATAAGTAGGTAATGACGTTTCTACTCGCGGAAAGCGGGAAGTTAAATAAAATCAAAGTCAATGGAATGCTAGAAAAAGAAACTTATACCTAGCCGTTAATTTTATTGAATAGGAAGTACCGCCAGGTCCGCGTATCATTCGGCTTGCCGTTGATATGGCTGGAAATGTGGCGGACTTCATTATTACCGGAATCGTACTGCCCGGAGGCTCCAATGACGGACAGGCCTGATTCGATTCCGCCGGATGACGCGGCTGAAACGGAACGCCCGCTTCATGAGGATATCCGCCTGCTCGGCCGGCTGTTGGGAGACACGATCCGGGAGCAGGAGGGCGAGGCGGCATTCGAACGCGTTGAGACCATCCGGCGGCTCAGCGTCGCTTTCGAACTCGGTGCCGATAAGGAGTCGGGCCGTTCTCTCGATGCATTGCTTCGCGGGCTGACAGCGGACCAAGCAGTTTCGGTTGTCCGCGCATTCAGCTACTTCTCCTATTTAACCAATATCGCGGAAGACCGCCATCAGATCCGGCGCCGGGCGGCCTTAGCCTACGACCATCCCGAGCAGCTCCAGCCGGGCAGCCTCACCCTGACATTCAAGCTTTTGGCCGAGGCCGGGATTTCTCCAGAGACAATCAGAAATACGCTCAGCGGGAGCCTTGTGTCGCCGGTGCTCACGGCCCATCCGACCGAGGTTGCGCGCAGAAGCCTGCTTGACGCTGCCCGGTCTATTGCCGAGCTGCTTGCCGCCCGGGAGAAGCTGCGCGGGGAATGCGAGATCGAGCAGAACGAAAAGCTCCTGCGGGCGAAGATCGCTCAGCTATGGCAGACGCGTTTGCTGCGCTATTCGCATCTGACCGTCGAGGACGAGATCGAGAACGCGCTTAGCTTTTATCAAACGAGCTTTTTTGCGGAAATCCCGCGTCTTTACGGGACCATTGAGAAACATCTTGGGGGAGAGGGCGTTGCTCCCTTCTTTCAGATGGGATCGTGGATTGGCGGCGACCGCGATGGCAACCCCAATGTCAATGCGAAGACGCTCGTTTTTGCGATACAGCGCCAGTGCGAGACGGCCCTGCGCCACTACCTGAACGAGATTCATGCTCTCGGCGCCGAGCTCTCCATTTCGGGCATACTCGTGGGCTGCAGCCCGCAATTGCAGGCGCTCGCGGACCGGTCGGGCGACATGAACCCCCATCGCGAGGACGAGCCTTACCGCCGCGCCCTGATCGGCGTTTACGCGCGATTGGCCGCCACGCTTATGAAGCTCACCAATGTCCCGTCTCCCAGGCCGGCCCTGGTACCCGGCCAGCCGTATATTTGCGCAGAAGAGCTGCACACCGATCTGGCGATCGTGGAAGCCTCGCTCTGCGCTCATAAGGGCGCCGCGCTGACTGAGGCAAGGCTCCGTCCGCTGCTGCGCGCCGTCGAGGTTTTCGGCTTTCATCTCGCCACTTTGGATCTTAGGCAGAATTCCGACAGGCATGAGGAGACGCTAACCGAACTGTTCTCCGTCGCACGTCTTTGCAGCGACTACCGGAGCCTTGAAGAGAAAGGGAAACTTGACCTGCTTCTCGCGGTTCTCCGCGATCCGCGCCCGCTTCGGGTGCCTGGCGCCAGCTATTCCGAACGAACGGCCAGTGAATTGGCGATCCTAGATGCCGCCCTCGCGCTGCGTCAGGATTTCGGCGCAGGTGCCATCCGCCAATACATCATCAGCCACACGGAGACAGTTAGCGATCTCCTGGAAGTCCTTGTCCTTCAGAAGGAAGCCGGGCTGATGCGCGGCGTGCCTGGTGACAAGGATGCCTCTGCTGAACTGCTGGTTGTTCCGCTTTTTGAGACAATTGAAGACTTGCGTAACGCCGAAGGCATCACGAATGCTTTCTACGCCTTGCCCGGAATGGCCGAGCTTGTGAAGGCCGGCGGCGGCGTGCAGGAGGTCATGCTCGGCTACTCTGACAGCAACAAGGATGGCGGCATCTTCACCAGCAACTGGGAAGTTTACCGCACCTCAATTGCGCTCGCGAAGCAGTTCGGCGAGCAGCGCGGCATCAGGTTGCGTCTCTTCCACGGGCGCGGCGGCACGGTGGGGCGCGGCGGCGGGCCAAGCTACCAGGCTATTCTTGCGCAGCCCGCCGGAACCGTAAAGGGTCAGATCCGCGTGACCGAGCAGGGCGAAGTCATCGCTTCAAAATATGCCAATGCGGAAATCGCCCGGCGCAACCTCGAAGCGCTTGCCGCTGCCTCGATGGAGGCAACGCTGCTGGCCCCAGGCAAGGCCGCCCCGGCGGAATTCCTCGACGCCGCGGCGCAGCTTTCCGAGGCGAGCATGAAAGCTTACCGGGCACTCGTCTACGACACACCCGAGTTCAATGACTTCTTCTTCGCCGCCACGCCGATCATCGAAATCACTAGGCTCCATATCGGCTCGCGTCCGGCATCGCGCCGTTCGACGAACCGCATCGAGGATCTCCGCGCTATTCCTTGGAGCTTCTCATGGGGGCAGGCCCGCTCTGCATTGCCAGGATGGTTCGGTTTTGGAACCGCAGTCCGGGTTTTCAGCGCAAGCGCGCCGAAGGAAAGGATGGCCCTTCTAAAGCGGATGAAAAAGGAATGGCCGTTTTTCCACGCTCTGTTGTCGAACATGGACATGGTGCTTGCCAAGGCCGACATGAGGCTGGCGAAGAGATATGCCGATCTCGTTCCAGACCCGGCGCTGGCTCAAAAGATATTCGGTGCCTTGCTCTCCGAATGGAACGCGACAATCGAAGCGATGAATGCGATCACGGAAACAACGCAGCGCTTGGCCGACAACCCGAACTTGGCGCAATCGATCCGGCACCGGTTTCCTTATATCGCGCCGCTTAATCATCTTCAGATTGAGCTCATCCGCAGGTGGCGAGCCGGCCAGCATGAAGATAAAGTGCGCCGTGGCATTCTGGTCTCGATCAATGGCGTTGCGGCGGGCCTTCGCAACACGGGTTAGTTCCGGCGAACTAAGCCGGCCTGCCGCTCTTTGCGCCGGCGCCGCGTATATGGGGGTTTCGACCGGGGTCAGCCGGTGAAGGCGACCTTCAAGATCTCGTATGACTTCGCGCCGCGCGGCGTGTTGACCTCGACCGAGTCGCCGGCCTTCTTGCCGATCAGCGCACGCGCGATGGGCGAGCCAATGGAAACCTTGCCCTTGCGCACATCGGCTTCAAAATCGCCGACGATCTGATATTTGACCTCTTCCTCGGTGTCCTCATCGACGAGCGTAACGGTGGCACCGAACTTTACAGTGGTGCCGGAGAGCTTGGAAATATCGATGATCTCGGCGCGGGACAGCTTATCTTCTAAATCCGCAACCTTCGCCTCATTCATGCCCTGTGCCTCTTTCGCGGCATGATACTCCGCGTTTTCGGAGAGGTCGCCGTGAGACCGGGCTTCCGCGATCGCTTTGATAATGCGCTGGCGCTCAACCGTTCTCAGATATTTGAGCTCGGTCTCGATCGCGGCATGTCCTTCAGCGGTCATCGGCACTTTGTCGGTCATACCAATTCTCCCCAGCCCAGTTCGCTTTCCTGGACCATGTTAACGCGTTTTATTAAGTGGAATTTACAATACTAGCACGGGCCTGGGGCCATTTGGCACCGGCTCGCACATTTTAGGCGATATATTTCTGGAGGGGTTGAACTTCAAGGATACCTGCACGCATTGCTGCAATGGCCTTAGTGACCGCAAGCGCACCCGCGATCGTGGTGTAATATGGTATTTTGTACATCAGCGCCGTCCGCCGGATTGTGAAGCTATCGGCAAGGGCCTTCGCGCCCTCGGTTGTATTGAAGACAAGATCGACCTCACGATTCTTCATGAAATCGACAATGTTTGGACGCCCCTCCAAAACTTTGTTCACCTTAATGCAAGCGACACCATGCGCCTCAAGATGCCGGAGCGTGCCCCGCGTTGCGAGCACCTTGAATCCCATTGCAGCGAGTTCCTTCACAGGCTGAACGATTCGCTCCTTATCGCCCTCATTCACGGAAACGAACAATGTCCCCGATGTTGGCACGCGGCTGCCGCTTGCTATCTGGCTTTTCGCAAAGGCTACGGCGTAGCTACGGTCGATGCCCATCACTTCGCCCGTGGATCGCATTTCCGGGCCGAGAATGGGATCGATTTCGGGAAAACGCTCGAATGGGAACACTGCCTCCTTCACCCCGACATGCCCGGCTTCAAACCGCGTCAGCTTGAAATCGCGCAGCTTCTCGCCGGCCATGATGCGCGCTGCGATGGATGCGACCGGGTGCCCGATGACCTTTGACACGAATGGCACCGTCCGGCTCGCGCGCGGGTTCACCTCCAGCACATATACTTCGTTGCCTTTGATCGCGTACTGAATATTCATCAAGCCTATGACGTTCAACGCATGGGCGATCTCTGCGGTTTGCCGCTCCAGTTCGTGCAAGGTCTCCGGGCAGAGCGAATGAGGCGGCAGCGAGCAAGCGCTATCGCCGGAATGCACGCCCGCCTCTTCAATATGCTCCATGATGCCCGCGATGAAGACCTCCTCGCCATCGGAGATTGCATCGACGTCAACTTCGATCGCGTCGTGCACATAGGAGTCGAGGAGCAGCGCATTCTTGCTCAGGACAGCATTGACCTGCGCGTGCCTGTTGCCCGCGAAGCGGTGCTGGAGGTCCGGGGAAACGAAGGCCGCCAGCGTCGTTTCGAAATATTCCTTTAATGCGGACTGGTCCGGCAAAATCGCCATGGCGCGTCCGCCGAGAACGTAAGAGGGCCGCACGACAATAGGAAACCCGATCTCCCCGCTCGCAGCCAAAGCCTGCTCGATGGAATAGGCAATGCCATTTTTCGGTTGGCGAAGATTAAGCTTTTCGACAAGCGACTTGAAACGGTTGCGGTCCTCGGCGAGATCGATGGCGTCGGGAGAGGTACCGAGGATCGGCACGTTGTGCTCGTCAAGCGACTGCGAGAGTTTGAGGGGAGTTTGCCCTCCGAATTGGACGATGACGCCTTTGAGCTTACCGCGCGATGCTTCCTTCTCGATGATAGCGAGCACGTCCTCGGGCGTAAGCGGTTCGAAATATAAGCGGTCGGAAGTATCGTAGTCCGTCGACACCGTCTCAGGGTTGCAGTTGACCATGATGGTCTCGTAACCCGCTTTCGACAGCGAGAATGCGGCGTGGCAGCAGCAATAGTCGACTTCGAGCCCCTGGCCGCTGCGGTTGGGGCCGCCGCCCAGGATGATTATCTTCTCGCGATCCGACGGATTGGCCTCGCACATGTCCTCGCCGCCGAGCGGGTTCTCAAATGTCGAGTACATATAGGCCGTGGGCGAGGGGAACTCGGCGGCGCAGGTATCGATGCGCTTATAGACCGGAAACACGCCGAGGCTTTGCCGCTTCGCGGTCACCTCGGCTTCGGTGAGGCCCGCGAGATTGGCGAGTCTCGCATCGGAAAAGCCCATGGCCTTCAATTCGCGGAAGGCGCGCCCGGTCTCAGGGAGACCGTGTTCGCGGACTTTGGCCTCGACGTCGATAATACCTTGGAGCCTCTCGACGAACCACGGATCGATACGGCAAGACGAATAGATCTGCTCATGATCGACGCCGAGACGAAGGGCCTGCGCCACCTTCAGAATGCGGTCTGGGGCCGGCGTACCGAGCGCCTCCCGGATGACGTTCTTATCGTCTCCCCGGCCTAGCCCCTCCAGCACGTAGTCGTCGAGGCCGGTCAGTCCCGTCTCCATGGACCGCAACGCCTTCTGCAAGCTTTCCTCAAAGGTGCGGCCGATGGCCATCACCTCGCCGACCGATTTCATGGATGTGGTGAGCGTCGTCGGCGCGCCCGGGAATTTTTCGAAAGCGAAGCGCGGGATCTTGGTCACGACGTAGTCGATGGACGGCTCGAAAGAGGCAGGCGTCGCGCCCTTGGTGATGTCGTTGTCCAACTCGTCGAGTGTGTAGCCCACGGCTAGTTTCGCCGCCACTTTGGCGATGGGGAAGCCGGTTGCCTTCGATGCCAAGGCCGACGAGCGCGATACGCGCGGGTTCATTTCGATGACGACAAGCTTGCCGTTCACAGGGTTGACCGCGAATTGCACATTCGAACCGCCCGTCTCCACGCCGATCTCGCGCAGAACAGCAATCGAGGCATTGCGCATCACCTGATATTCGCGATCCGTCAGTGTCAGCGCCGGGGCCACCGTAATGCTATCGCCGGTATGCACGCCCATCGGGTCCACGTTCTCGATGGAGCAGATAATGATGCAGTTATCCTTCGTGTCGCGGACAACCTCCATCTCATACTCTTTCCAGCCGAGAACCGATTCCTCGATCAGGATCTGGGAGCTTGGCGATGCTTCAAGGCCGCGTTCGGCGATGTGCATATATTCTTCGCGGTTATAGGCGATGCCGCCGCCGGTTCCACCGAGCGTGAAGGAGGGACGGATAATCGCCGGAAGCTGCACATAATCCAACGCGTCGACCGCCTCCGCGAGATTGTGGGCCAGCATGGACCTTGGTGTTGCCAGGCCTATTTTCCGCATGGCCTCGCGAAAGAGCTGGCGGTCCTCCGCCTTATCGATCGCATGTGCCTTTGCGCCGATCATTTCGACGCCGAAGCGCTCCAGCGTCCCGTCGCGGAACAGCCTCAGCGAGGTGTTGAGCGCCGTCTGGCCGCCCATCGTGGGCAACAGCGCCATCCGCTCATCCGGGTAGGCTTTCCGCTCGCGCTCGATCACCTTGGCGACGATTTCGGGCGTGATCGGTTCGATATAGGTGGAGTCCGCCAAATCCGGGTCGGTCATGATCGTCGCCGGATTCGAATTGATGAGAACGATTCGATACCCTTCCGCCCTCAGCGCCTTGCAGGCTTGCGTGCCGGAATAATCGAATTCGCTGGCCTGGCCGATCACGATCGGGCCAGCCCCTATGATGAGGATGGAGTCAATATCGGTACGTTTGGGCATTCTTGGCGCTCAGGTTTCGAGCGTTATAAAGGAAGCTGTCAGCGTTTCAACAACAGCTTGAGGTAACGCGGTCCCAAGGCGGGAAAAAGGCGATAGCTAGTGAAAACGGTGGCGGGGCTGAAGCTTTCAAGAACCTGGACGTGCCGGCAGGGGGGCGCAATGCGAAGCCTGCGATCCTGGACAAAATTCCGCCGGGAGCTATTATTCATCCAGGATAATTTATCAGCGAAGCTCATTATTTGACATGACGAAACTTCTTGACGAGGCCGTTATAGCCGTTCGCCGCCTGCCGCCCGAGACGCAGGATGATATCGCCCGCGCCATGCTCATGTTAGCAGAAGGCAAGGAAAGCGATGAGGTCTACGTCCTCACGCCAGAGGAAGAGGCCGCAATCGCGGAATCAGAAGCCGAAGTAGCTCGAGGCGAGTTCGCGAGCGATGAGGAGATTCGCGCGGTCTGGGCCAAATTCGGCTTGTGAAAGTCCGCTACACTAAATCGGCGCTGAATCAGCTTGAGGCAATCCTGACGTACATCCAAATGCATTCGCCGCAAGGCTCCAAGAAAGTGCAAGGGCGAATTTGCGAATTGATAAACGTTCTGGAAACGCACCCTTTCATTGGCGTCACAACGAGCGACCGGCGCATCCGCCGTGTTGTAGCAACGCCTTATCCCTACGTTATTCTGTATCAAGTGCGTAATGGCGAGGTCATCGTCAGGTCCATCCGCCATGGCGCGCGTCAAGGCAACTGACGCAGAGCAAGCGCGGATTGGGTAGCGGCGCGGGCCATTCCACCATATCCCACAGGTTTAGTGCGTCGTCTTTGCCGCAGGGGAAGGCGAAGGCGCAGGTCCCGTCCCAAGCAAGGCTGCCCGCAAAAACTCTAGCGCGGCTTTTGCGGCCACGGTAAGAGTAAGCCCTCGTCATGCCAATCGAGCGAGGATGCGATGCTTTTCGACCGCCGCAAATTCTTAGCTGCCTCGGCTGGAGCCGCCGCGGCGAACATGCTCGGCCTTCGCGGCGCGGGGGAGGCTTTCGCGAAAGCGCCGTTCGCGGCCGCGCAAGTACCGGCCTACTACCGCCTGAAAATTGGCACGCTCGAAGTTACCGCCATAACGGACGGCACGATCGAGCTTCCACTCTCGGCGTTCCAATCGGCGGACAAGGCAGAAGCGCAAGCGCTCCTCGCCAAGGCGCACCGGCCCGAATTGGCGCCAACCGCAGTTAACACTTACGTGATCAACACCGGGGAAAAGCTCATCCTGGTCGATTCGGGCTACGGCAACATCGCTGGGCCGGACACAGGCCGTCTCCCAGACAATCTGAAGGCAGCAGGATTCGAGCCTGAACAATTCGACGCCGTCTTCGTCACGCACATGCATCCGGACCACGTTGGCGGCTTGCTTGACGGGTTCGGAGAACCTGCTTTCGCCAATGCCACGCTGCTTGTGGGCGATAAGGAATATGCTTTCTGGACCGATGAGGGCGCCGCATCCCGCGCTCCCGCTAATATGCAAAGATTTTTCAAGATGGCTCAAACAGCCGTGACGCCATACGGGAAGCGGCTCCAGCGTTATAAGGATGGCGAGGAGATCGCGCCAGGCATCGCGGCTTCAGCCGCGCCCGGTCACACGCCCGGCCATAGTACGCTCCGCATCTCGTCAGGCAAAGACACGCTTTTCATCTGGGGCGATATCGTGCATTCCGCAGCTCTGCAATTTGCGAGGCCGGAATGGACGATGGCCTTCGATACCGATCAGGCGCAAGCTGGCACAACCAGGAAAAAGCTTTTCGACCAGCTTTCGGCGGACGGTACACTTGTCGCCGGCATGCATCTCGACTTCCCTGGCCTCGGCTACGTTACGCGCGAGGCTCAAGGCTACAGTTATCAGCGCGCTGTCTGGTCGCCCAAGATCTGAGCCGGCTTGAAAAAAGCTTTGAAAGCTAACCGGTGATGGGCGCGCCCCATGCGCTTCAACTATCATACGCCGCATGGAAGATTTTTCGCTTGCCGGTGATTTTCCGCCGGTGCCGGAGGCCGCTTGGCGTGCCCTTGCGGCCAAGGCCCTTGGGGACACGCCCTTCGAGACAT
>CAZCIF010000069.1:0-15946 GCA_964498645.1 uncultured Rhodomicrobium sp.
AGATCCCTGCGACCCGCATGTTTCCGACCGGTATAGAAAACATCTTAATGAAGCCAGTACGCTGGCCGGCAGAATGGCAGGTGGGGTCGTCGACTTGAACCTTGGCGGACGCGCCATTGGCCCATCCATGGATTGCCTGCAGCACATCCCTCACGCGCATCAACTGCGCCAAACTGCTCTGGACATCAGCAGCGACGCCTGCGCGTTGGGCAACATCCAACGCCGCGTCGGTCACTGCCGCAATCTTGCTCCAACATCCCGCCCCAGCGGGGATTTCCGCTGTCCAAATTAGGACCGTTTTGCCGCGAAGCGCGAACTCAATCGTGCAGCCTGGCACTGCCGCGCCGGTAAGCAAATGCATGGCGGCAGCGTGATTTCTGAGCTGTTGCAACGGATATTGTGCATCTGGGTTGATGGTGGTGCAGTGAAAACGGAGCCTGCTCGCGTGAGGCCACAGTAACACTTCGAACGTAGGCGACACTAGGCGAAGCTTCACCTCATCCTCGGGTAGGTTCATCGCCGACGGCGGAAAGTACCAGCGAGCCGGAAACGTGATCGCCGGCGAGTAAGCGTCCCTCCTGATCAAGATCGCCCCTTCAGAGGTGGGATGGTCAGTGATGGAAAGCACACCCGGGCCTCTACCTGAGGGCCCGATCGTCTGACCGATACCAAAGCGACGCTCAAGGGCGTGCACGCTCTTGAGGCCAACGCTCTCCTTAACGCCCAGGAAGAGATCGAGCAATTCAGAGCGATCTTTCACTTCGAAAATTACCTCGGCGGTGACTCGTGGATCGCCGTAGCCTACCGATTGGAGGATGCTGTTCTTCCAAGCGACGTATGCATCCATTCCGGCCGGCACGTAGGCCGCGACGCCCTTCTTGAGGCCTTCGTACAGCGGCGCTTCAACGGCGTGCGACTCATCGTAACCGACGTTCAGCGTGTGCTTGTTTAGATCCCGATCACCGGCGGCATCCAGCTGCCGGACACGTTCCAGCGTGCGCGCGATCAACTCCTGGCCCAGATGAACGAGATACGCCCGAACCGGTTGGGGGTCTCCATCGAAGGCAAGGAAACAAAAGAACACTGGCATCTGCAGCTTCGCCAAGCGGAGCATATGATCCAGCGATATAGCTTCGGTGCCACGTGACCCATCGCTGGATTTAACCTGAACACGAAATTCCACCGGAGCGGGCGCGCTGTCGAGCAGCTTCCCGTGCGAACAAAGATCGACGGGGCCTTCAACCAGATAGTCCCAGCCGAACAGATCCTCGTCTGGCGGGTGCGCATTGAATCCTGCCTGCGCACACAGTAGCGCAAACGCCTTTTCTCCGAGCTTTCCGACCTTCCTCCGCATGTGCATGGCCTACCGAAATGGCGCTACACAGTACAGCGATTCGCGAGACCCTTCGTCGGTTCTTGTCCTGGGAAGATCGTAAGCCGCAACATGCCACGAAACCCTGCGGCACCACTCCGTTGCGTACCACGTAGCGAATTTTGCAGATCAAAGTCGGCTTCTAACTATCTGATTTAAATGGTCGGAGCGGCGAGATTTGAACTCACGACCCCCGGTCCCCCAGACCGGTGCGCTAACCGAGCTGCGCTACGCTCCGTATCTCCGGCACTTTGATGACTATCGGCAGTCCCGTCAAGGGCTGTCGCACGGCTAGGCCCGCGAAGCGCGTTTTTTCGCCTGCGCAGGCTTCGAAGCTGGCGCGGGCTTGGAAGCCGGCACGGGTTTGGAAAGGTTGGCGTTGATCCGGTCTTTCATGATGTTGCTCGCCTTGAAGACGATCACGCGGCGCGGTGTGATTGGAACAATCTCACCGGTTTTTGGATTGCGGCCGACGCGTTCGGATTTTTGACGGAGGCCGAAGGAACCGAAAGAAGAAAGCTTAATGGGTTCACCGCGTTCAAGCGCGTAAACGATTTGCTTTAAAACAAGTTCCACCACTTCAGCCGCCTCATTGCGAGGCAAGCCTACTTTTTCGAAGACCGCTTCCGCCAAGTCGGCCCGCGTCAGTGTTTTGCCGTTGAGCGCCATGACGCGCTATGTCCCTCCCAAAGAACGAAGCGCAAACAATATTAATGCAAAAAGAGCGTTTCGGCAAATACTAAGCCCAGGAATTTCCTTTTAAATCAACCTTTTTTTGCGGTTCAGTACGATTTTAATATTTTTTTCTACCTTAGGGATTACCACCGGATGAGGTTCGCGCCCCAGGTGAAGCCACCGCCCATGGCTTCGAGGAGCACGAGATCCCCTTTCTTAATCCGTCCGTCGCGTACCGCGGTCACCAGAGCGAGCGGAATGGACGCAGCGGATGTGTTTCCATGCTTATCCAGGGTAATAACCACCTTTTCGGGGGCAATTCCGACTTTCTTGGCCGTACCGTCGAGAATACGCTTGTTCGCTTGATGCGGGACGAACCAATCGATGTCGCTGGGCCGTAAATTGTTGGCTGCGAGCGACTCCTCGACGACCTGCGAGATTGCATTCACCGCGAAACGGAAAACTTCCTTCCCCTGCATGCGGAGATGGCCGACCGTTTGCGTTGCCGACGGCCCGCCATCGACATACAGCTTGTCCCGGTGCCTGCCGTCGGATCTCAACAGCGAACCGATGACGCAGCGCTCGCGCATCGGATCCGAGACCTGTTGCGCTTCAAGAACGACGGCACCGGCGCCGTCACCGAACAGAACGCAAGTGCTGCGATCCTCCCAATCGAGGATTCGGGAAAATGTCTCCGCGCCGATCACAAGCGCGCGCTTTCCCTGGCCCATGCGCAGAAAGTTATCGGCGATGTTCAGGGCGTAAACGAAGCCCGAGCACACAGCCTGAAGATCGAAGGCGAAGCCATGCGTGATGCCGAGCGCCGCTTGAATGGTGACCGCAGTAGCAGGAAAGGTTTGATCCGGCGTCGAAGTGGCAAGAACAATGAGATCGATGCTTTCCGGCCCGGTACCCGCGTCATTCAAGGCGTCTACCGCGGCCGCGAGGCCGAGATCGGAGGTCTTCTCCCCTTCCGCCGCGATATGCCGCGTTTTTATGCCAGTCCGCTCGGTTATCCACTCGTCGCTCGTATCGACCATGCGAGCAAGATCGTCATTGGTAAGAATTTTGCTGGGAAGGTAGCCCCCACAGCCGAGCACTACGGATCTGGTTTCTGTCACTGCGCCGCCGCCTTCAGGGCACGTCCCGGTTTGGTTTGAAGAGCGCCATGGAAGCGTTCGACGTCGCGCTCGATGCTTGCCACAAGCCCACTCTCTGCCATGTCGTAGCCCAGGTCGATGGCGCTTGCAAAGCCTACAGCGTCGGCTCCTCCATGACTTTTTATTACAAGACCATTCAAACCGAGGAAGAGTCCTCCGTTCATTTTTCTTGTATCCATCTTTGCACGGAGCGCCTGGAATGCACCTTGAGCCAATACGGCACCGATGCGAGCCAAAAGAGACCTGTTCATGGCCGCTCTTAGATACACGCCGATCTGCTTCGCTGTACCTTCGGCGGTTTTCAGCGCGATGTTGCCGCTGAACCCCTCGGTTACCACGACGTCAACAAGGCCCTTGCCCAGATCGTCGCCTTCGATGAAGCCTTTATATTCGATAGGCAGGCTTTCGTTGCGGAGAGCCGCGGCGGCAGTCTTTATCTCGTCGAGGCCCTTGATTTCCTCAACGCCGATATTGAGAAGGCCGACGGTGGGCTTTTCCACCGAAAACAAAGCCCGGGCGAGCGCCGCGCCCATGCCTGCGCAATCGACGAGCGAACGCGCTTCGGCCCCGACATTGGCTCCGACGTCGAGAACCACGCTTTCGCTGGTCAGCGTCGGCCAGAGCGCTGCAATCGCAGGGCGCTCGATGCCCGGCAGCATGCGCAGGCAGAATTTCGCCATCGCCATCAGCGCGCCTGTGTTCCCGGCCGAGACCGCTGCCTGCGCCTCGCCATTTTTTACCGCCTGAAGCGCAAGCCACATGCTGCTTTTCCAGCGCCCTTGGCGAAGAGCCTGGCTCGGCTTGTCCTCCATTGATACGGCGACATCGGTGTGAACGATCCGGCTCACCTTCGCGAGCGGAGAATCCTCCGACATCTGCGCCCGGATCTCGGCTTCGCGCCCGAATAAGATATATTGTGTATCGGGATGCCGGATCAGCGAAAGCGCCGCGGCGGGGATCACAACGGACGGGCCAAAGTCTCCCCCCATCGCGTCTAGCGCAATCGTGATTGGCGACCCCATGCTCAAGTACCTGAAAACCCGCAGCGCATCGTGAGAACTCCCCCCGGAGCCCGGCGCAGAACATACTGTATCAGGTTCAGGTGACAATCAAAAAGATTATGGCAAACGGTTTGGGACACCGCCGGTCAATCTTCCCTGCTATCTTTCTGCCTAAAGCGCGCCAGCTCCGCGAAGGGACTGGTTTTAGGCTCTGGCGGATCCCATTCGAAGCTGTCGCCCTCATTGCGGGGATAGGGATCGATGGAAACGGCAAGCAGTTCGCACAACAGCGAACCCACCGGAATGCGTCCGTCAGCAAGAACTTCGGGCGGGTCAGCATCGAGCGGCATCGCCTCGCCGCCCATCTCCTCGATGAGATGCTCAGGCCAATAATCCACAGAAAAGCTTTCCTCGACGCACGACGGCACAGCTCCCAGGTCAACGACGCTGGATTGCACGGCATTTGCCTGTAGCTTACCCGCTAGCCTGAACTTGCCGCCGCCGAGAGGGGTAACCTTCAGTTCCGCCTTGAAGCTGGTCAAATCCTCGACCTCGGCATAGCGCTTGAGCGCTTCGAGCTCTTCACCGCTCGCTTCATAGGAAAAGACCGCGGGCGCACGGGCGGCGGAATTGATATCGATGGTCCACTGGAGCGGCGGGGTACTCATGATACAGTCTGATAACGATTAGACAGCTTGCTTCAATCCATAGACTTCGGGAAAATTAAGATGCCCCTGCAGAAGAAGATTTAATGGCATCTCACCGACGTTTTTAATGGCTTGGAATATATAGTTTGCCAATTCATCGGCCGCAACATCGGCGTTCTCATCGCCGGACTGAAAACTTTTCCAAATCGCTTCCGCTAACGCGGCTTTGTTCTTCTGCTCAACGGCGTTCGTGTAAACGACAAGCTGCCGGTAGAACAGATCCGCAATCTTGCGCACTTCCTGAGCGACATAAATATCGGCGATGCCCAAGTCGCGAACCATACTATCCATTTCGCGAACGAAAGCCTCGATGATCTCCTTGCCAAGGAGCTTTCCTTCATTCGCGCCCAGTTTCAAATTCTGCATCACGATAAACATGTGAATAACGAGCATGTCGAAGCGCCCCGATAAAGTATCGGGCACGCCGCATCGCACATAAAAGACAGGATTGCGCGACTGCGCCACAATCGAATCGTATATCTTCTCCGCAGCCTCGCGGCGGGCTGCGCGTTCTGCAAACCAGCGGAACATTCTACGGTCTGTACTCCAGTTGTGCGCTTACCGGCTAGTGTACCTTATAAAGCCTTAATCTCATCCGAAAAGGTTGCAATTGCCTTGCGGCAAAGTTAGGTCAATGAGCCGAGGCGCTGATATCAAACAGCAAGCTTGGGGGCAAAATGTCAAATCAATCCTGTAAGGATGCACGATCGAAGCGCTTTAATGCGGTTGTACCGCAGAGCCGCGGTCTGTCTTCTGCGGCGGTAGTCCTGGCTGGCGCCCTCCTGCTGGCGGCTTGCGGAGGTAACGTCATCCGGCAGGGGCACCTCTTCCAGGAAGAGGACCTCGCGCAGGTGCGTCCCGGTATGAGCAAAGATCAGGTTGTGCTCGCACTCGGCACGCCCGACACGCAATCCGCGACCAGTGGCGGCGTCTATTACTACATCTCAACGACCCAAGAGCAGCCAATGGCGTTCATGTCGCCGAAGGTTGTCGACAGGCGGGTTGTCGCCATCTATTTCAACAATAAGGATCGCGTCGAGCAAATCGCGAACTACGGCGTGAAGGATGGCAAGGTGTTCGACTTCATCAGCCGCGAAACCCCAAGCTATGGCCGCGACCAGGGCATCTTGAAAGAAATCTTCCGCAATATCGGCGCTGGTCCGTCAATTCCCGGTGTGGCCAGGTAGGCGGCAATAAGGTCTGCGGCATCTGCCTCCGGGCCGGATGCCCCCTTAAGGGATGCCGAAGCCTCATCCTTGAGCCTGTCGAAGGATGGAGCCAGAAAAATCCAGCTGTTCAGTGGCTTGCTAACGTGTTTTGACGATGAGGCCATCCGGCCCCTTCTCAACACTCAGGCCCTGTCTGGCTGCCATTGCGATCAGCCGGTCCGCGCCCCCGGGAAAGTCGAAGCCGATCTCCGCACTGCGCGGGTTCACCGACTTTAAATCCCAGTTTTGGATGCCGGGTATGTTTCGCAGGCGCGTCCGGATGGCCTGCCATTCCTTCAATCCGGAAAACTGCGCGGTGAGTTGAATGGACGCGAACCCGCCACCCGTGTAGCCCAGGGCGCCGCCCGATGTTTCATCCGCGGCCACCCCGCTGGCGACGCCGCGTGTCAGCTTCCATCGCTCCTGAACCGTTTCGAAGGCGAGCCGCGCCGCAGCCTGCATCAAGCTCTTGTCATCGGAGTCTTTCACTTTCCGCTCCAGGGAAAGCGGGCCGCTCGCATCGTTCCCGATAAGCTTGAGGTTTATCGCATCGCCGCGCGAATCGAGTTCCGCCAATGCCAGAAGGATCTGCGTCGTCCGGTATTGCGACTTGAGCGTTTCGACCCCTGCGGCCGGATTGGCCGCATAGGCGTTGGCGATAGCGGCGGTAAGGTCGCTCCGCACGGGTGCCACCCGGGCCGGAACGAGGGCATGCTTGAGATCGAGGCCAAGCAACGCGCCGCGCCAGGGATTCCGGGCCGAGGCTGCCGCAGCACCGTCTTGTATGTAAACTGGAACGATCAGGATCTCCGGTCCACGATCCAGGATCGGGATAACGCCATAACGCGCGAGAAGCGCCACCACCGCCCGTTCGGAGAAGGATACGCTGAAGTTCGCGACATAGGTGGAGGCCGAAACGCCTTCGCCGGAAGTCGCGATGTTAGACACCAGCCCCTCCACTTCCTCCGGCGGAAGCTCAGGGATACGCGGCTGCGCCCGGAAGTCGGTCAGACGGCTAAGGAGCTGGCGGAACGCGCGCGTTTCCGCCGTCTGCGTCGCGAGCTTTTTCGCTTCAACCGCGTTGGCCGCCTCGGCTTCCGCGGTCACATTGGCGACCGTGAAGACGTTTGGGAGCCGCTGCTGCGCGAGAGCGGGCGCGCCCATGATAAGGACCGCCAAAGCCGCGCGGGCCAATATTCTCGCTGCGTTTGTCAACGCCATAGGTGGAACTCCCCGCTCGTCAGGCCGGTGGCGCTTGTGTACTATGCGCGCCGCATGCTAGCCCCTGTTTAATAGGTGTCAAACGGCCCCGCAAGCCTTTGCCGGCCACAGCCAAGAACCCGATGACAAGCAGTAAGGATAAGAAACCGGCGGGCTCATACGCCGAAGCAGGCGTCGACATCGATGCCGGCGATGCCCTCGTCGAAAGGATCAAGCCTTTCGCCAAGGCGACAGCCCGGCCTGGAACCACGGCGGCGCTTGGCGGCTTTGGCGGCCTTTTCGACTTGAAGGCGGCGGGCTTCGCCGATCCCATTCTCGTCGCGTCGAACGACGGCGTGGGCACCAAGGTCAAGATCGCGATCGAGACCGGTTTGCACGATACGATCGGCATCGATCTTGTGGCGATGTGCGCGAATGACGTGGCGGTGCAGGGCGCGCAGCCGCTCTTCTTTCTCGATTATTTCGCCTGCGGAAAGCTCGATGTGGAAGTGGCATCGCGCGTGGTGGCGGGCATCGCGGAAGGCTGCAAACAGGCCGGCGCGGCGCTCACCGGAGGCGAAACCGCCGAGATGCCCGGCATGTACGCGCCGGGCGATTACGATCTCGCCGGCTTTTGCGTGGGCGCGGCGGAGCGCGGCACGCTTCTGCCAAGGGAGGACATCGCCGCGGGCGACCTTCTCATCGGCTTGGCTTCCTCGGGCGTTCACTCCAACGGCTTTTCGCTGGTGCGGAAGATCGTGCGCGACGCGGGCCTGACTTGGGAAAGCGCAGCACCTTTCAATCCCGCGCGGCGGCTCGGCGAAGCGCTGATCGAGCCGACGCGCATCTATGTGAAAGCCGCGCTTGCGGCGCATGCGACAGGCCGAGTGAAAGCATTCGCCCACATTACCGGCGGCGGCCTGCCGGGGAATGTCCCGCGCGTGCTGCCGGCGGGAATGGGACTCAACATCGACCTTCACGCTATCCCCTATCAGCCGGTGTTCCGCTGGCTCGCCGATGCCGGCAAAGTCGAACAGGCCGAAATGCTGCGCACCTTCAATTGCGGCGTGGGCTTCGTCGCCATTGCTGCGCCGGGCGATGCCGCTTCCATCATCGAATGCTTCCACGTCCATGGCGAGAAGGCTTTTTCCATCGGCATGGTGGAAGAGCGCGGCGCCGGTGAGCCGCTCGTCCGCTATGCCGGCGCGCTCGGGGCCGGCCAATGAGCGGGCGCAAGCGTGTGGGCGTGCTCATTTCCGGGCGCGGCAGCAATCTCGCCTCGCTCATCGAGGCGGTGCGCGAGCCCGGCTATCCGGCGGAGATCGTGCTCGTAATCTCCAACAAGGCCGAAGCTTTCGGGCTTGTCCGCGCGCGGGAAGCCGGGATCGAAACACGCGTCATCGAGCACAAGGCTTATAAAGGCCGCGAAGCGTTCGACGCCGCGCTGAGCGGCGCGCTCAAAGCGGCGCGCGTGGACCTCATCTGCAACGCCGGCTTCATGCGGCTCCATTCGGCGGGCTTCGTGCGCGAATGGCGTGGCCGGCAGCTCAACATTCACCCTTCCCTGCTGCCGGCCTTTCGCGGGCTTCACCCGCAGACCCAAGCCCTTGAGGCTGGCGTGCGCATCTCGGGCGCGACCGTGCATTTCGTCAGCGAGGAGATGGACGCAGGCCCGATCATCGCGCAAGGCGCCGTGCCCGTGCTGCCCGGCGACGATGAGGAAGCGCTTTCCGCGCGCATCCTTGGGGTGGAGCATAGGCTTTATCCGCTCGCGCTGCGGCTCGTGGCGAGCGGCGCGGCCTGGCTCGATGGCGGGCGCGTGGCTTTCGCCGATGGCGCGCCCGCACCTTACTTATTATGAGGGTTCGTCATCCCGGAAGCCGCTTGCGGCTATCCGGGATCGCAAAAAGTGCGGCGGCAGTATTTGGAACGATCCCGGATAACGCCTGCGGCGTTTCCGGGATGACAGAAAACTGCGATTTGTTTTGAATGGCCGGAGGGCGATGCCGGACCCTCGAATGTCGAGATCGTCGATTATCATTAGGAGAACCGTCATGGCGCGGCCTGCCACCCATCCCGGTGAGATTTTGAGTGATGAGCTGGAGGCGCTTGGCATCACGGCGACTGAATTGGCCCGGCAGCTTCAGGTACCCGCGAACCGCATCACCTAGATCGTGCAGGGCAAGCGCGCCATAACCGGCGACACCGCGCTGCGGTTGGGCCATTGGTTCGGCATGAACCCGCAGTTCTGGCTCAATCTGCAATCGGCATACGATCTTTGGGAGGCACGCAAGGCCGGCGGCGCGGAGATCGAGGCTTTGCCCACACGCGAGGCAGCGACGCAGCACCTTTAGTGCTGGATACGTTTGAATGGCTCCGCAGCCGTCATTGCGAGCGAAGCGAAGCAATCCAGGGCCGTAGCGGTGGGGCGGTGCAGGCGCCCTGGATCGCCACGGCGCTAAGGCGCCTCGCGATGACGTTCCGATTGTCAAAGCAAGCAGTTTCCGGCTAAAGCTTCCCGCGACGCAAGGGGGCGCGGGGCATGACGCGGGACGAGACGGTTGCGCTGTTTTTGGAGTGCGAGGCGAAGCGCGCGGAAGCCCGCGCCGCCGCCTTGGCCGAGAGCAAATCCGGGGACGATGCTGAGAATATAGCCCACGAAGCAGCGAAGGCGCATTGGAACGCCTGGGCCGAGGGCCTGCTTGCCGAGAGGAGAGCGCTGGAGGAGGCGGGCGCCTGGAAAGCCAGTCGGCACTTCATACCTTGGTATCCGGAACAAGGCGAGAACAAACAGACGCGAGCTTGGCTGGAAGAAGCGGCAGAAGGAGAAGCGAATGAAGAGTCTGGGTCCCCAAAAGAGCGTGTCAAGTTAATTAGAATTAAAGATGGCTTGGTGCGTTTCGGCGGTTTCATTTTTCCCGGCGAGGCCCGCTTCCGAAGCGCCGCCTTCTCCAGCCCTGCCCGGTTCGACCGCGCCGCCTTCTCCGGCCTCGCCTTGTTCGACCGCGCCGCCTTCTCCGGTTACGCCTGGTTCAACAACGCCGCCTTCTCCGGCCCCGCCTTGTTCGACGACGCCGCCTTTCCCGGCGCCCGGTTCGACCGCGCCGCCTTCTCCGGCCTCGCCTTGTTCAGCAACGCCGCATTCTCCGGCTACACCCGGTTTAACAGCGCCGCCTTCTCCGGCCCCGCCTTGTTCGGCGGGCAAACCTTCACCAACGACGTCTTTTTCAACGGCGCGGCGTTTCAAGCCGAAGCAGATTTTGCGCTCGCGACCTTCGAACGGGTCGCGCAGTTCAATGGGGCATGCTTCCTCGGCCCGGCGGATTTCAACGCAGTTTGGGGCAAGCGGACTTTCAGCCTTTCAGCCGCGTCGTTCGAGGGCGTGCCGGATTTTATTCAGGCGCATTTCGAGGAGGCGCCGCGGCTCGATAATGTGCAGGTGGTGGGGCGGATGATCGCCCCGCATCCGCGGCCCGGCTGCAAGGAGACGGAATCGCGATGGATTAAGCTGTGGCGGGAGGCGCGCTATGCAGGCGGCAGGGCGTGGACTTGGCCAAGGCGAGCAAAGGTTGGCATTTCCTGGCGCGTGTTAGCCGCAGACCGCGATATTCCCGCGCGCTGGCTGGCGCTGAAGCGGCTGGCGATTCAAGCTCACGACACCGACCGCGAGCTGGAATTTCACGCGCGGCAGGAGCGTTCGGCGCGTTTCGCGGGCGATTGGCCGGCTCCTTGGCCGGTCTGGCGCGGCAAGGCGTGGGGCGGCTTCTTCCGCTTCTGGTCCGGCATTCTTTATCAGGTTGCCTCGGATTTCGGGCGCTCGCTGGCGCGGCCTCTGGCGTTCTGGGTGCTCGCCGTTGTCCTTGGCGCGGTGGTCTATGTCAGCCAAAGCCCGGCCATGGTCGAAGCGCGGGCGAAGGCGCGCGCGGAGGGGCATTCCGCGCTGGTAGCCACGCTCGGCACGGCCTTCGGCGCCTGGTGGAGCGAGCCGGTGCCCTGTTACGGCGGAGACAAGGACAAGCCGCAGGGCAATAACCCGCCGCCCTATGTCGGCGCGCTTTCCAAGAGCTTGCAAACCGGCACGGACCTCGCCAACGAAGCCTGGCATCTCGCCTTCCGCAACGCCTTCATCCTGCTCGACGGATCGAGCGAGGCCGCGCACCGCACCTATGGCTGCCTCTATGGCGTGGAGCTGTATGGCGGTTCGAACCCGCTCGCGATCCTGCCAAGCGCCGTGTCCACCGCGAGCGCGATCCAGAAGCTGTTCTCCGCGCTGATGATTTTCCTGTTCGGCCTCGCGCTGCGCAACATGCTGAAGGTGAAGTGATGCCGCGCACGTGGCGCGCAACGGCGTCTTCCCGGAAGCCGCTTGCGGCTATCCGGGATCGTCAAAAATATAAAGGCCATGTCTGGAACGATCCCGGATAACGCCTGCGGCGTTTCCGGGATGACAAGGGTAGGCATGCTTCAACGCGGGCTGAACCCTGCGTAGCGCCGGAAGTTTCTTCTGTTCCCTGCCCGCTCTTGCATGCGCATATGATGCATGCGCGTCTGGCCGAGCCGCCTTGCCAAAAGACCGGCCACCAGTCCGCCCGCCGCGGCCGCCGCCGCCACCCGCACTGGCCCATATCGATGGACGGCATGCTCGATCTGCCGCCCGACATCTTCCACCGTGGGGATATGGCTTTGCACGGCCTGGAGAGGCTCCTCAATCGCCTGCCTGACGCTTTGGGGCTTCTCCCTTGTAATTCCATAAGCGATATACACGATCGAGAAGCCCGCCAAGGCGAGAATCCCAACCATGATCAGCGCCGGCCAAACGGGATTCTCTATCCATGAATTGAGAGCCCAGAAAATGGCCAGGATCGCGAATATCGCCGCCGCCGCGAACGGGATCACCGCCGCGCTCAGCACGAGATATCTCCTGGCCAGAAGTCTCATGTAATCGCCCATGCGCCGCCCTGCTTCGGCGGCGGCCATCAGCCTCAGAATCGCTCCAAACATGGGCGTTACCCCTTCAACGGCTGATGAGGGCACCGATCAGGAAGCCAATTCCCGCAGCGATGAGGGTCGCCTGCACGGGCTTCTCCCGGATTTGCTTCTCGACCTCACCCATATTCTCCTGAACCGTGTGCTTCACGTCCGAAAGCCTGCTGTGCGCCATCGAGCTGTATTTGTCCGTAAGGTCCTTGACCTGGCGGCGCAGTTCCTCGATCTCCGCGTGCCCGCTACCGGCAGCGGTGGCGTTTACATCCTGAATGGGGTCTTGAGCCATGGCGGTGTTCCCTGTTTTTATGAATGGGCTGGACGGCGCAGGCAGCGGTTTGCTCGCACCTCTGATTGCACAACGCCAGGAAACGGCACGCGTTCCCATGACCACTCTTGCCCGTAATTAGTTCTGTGAAAAGACGATTACGTCAAGCGGTTTGAATGAGACTTATCAAGACTTCCTTCACGCTGCCGGGACATGCCCTAAAGGCGCTCATTCTGGGCCGGACTCAGCTAACATCCGCAGTTCGCTAGACATTCGCCGGAAGCAGGTGCTATCAGAGCGCGGGCCCGGGGGCGCATTGGGAAACCTCCTTGAGAACCGGCAAGACGTAATCGTACCCAGCGGGGAATAATGGACAACGCTGCGGCGCGCCAAAACGCGCAGGATCGCGGGTGGAATTCCGGCGAAATCGAAACCGGCGCTGGCACCGGCAGTGACGCGGAAACCGACGCGTACCGGGCTGCGCAAGAGCTGGGGGAACAGCCAAGCATCTGGTTCAAGCTGTCCGTGCTCACGAAGCCGGACAATCCCATTCAAGTCTTGCAGCGCCTGAGCGAAAAGATGAATGGCTGCATCCGCGTGAACTTGAAGGACCAGCGGATTTTCTTCCTGTCCGAGGCTGAGCACTTCAAGCATGTGCTGCTAACCCAGGCGGACAATTACGGAAAATATTTCGACGGGCTGAAGCCGGTCTTCGGCAGGGCCATGATCACTGTCGACGGCGCGCTCTGGCAGAAGATCCGCATACCGCAGCAGGCCGCCTTCCAGCCCAAGATGTTCGGCGAGTACCTGCCATATTTTCTCTCGTCAGTGCAGGATAAGGCGCGGGAACTCGGCCGGTATGCCAAGACGGGCGAGACGGTCAATCTCCTCGAGGAGACCTGGGGGCTTGCCGCCAGCATGGTTTGCAAGGCGCTTTTCGACCGGGACATGCCATTCAACCCGCACGCCATCTTCCGCGCGATCAAATCCTATACCGATGTCAGCCATCACCGGACCATCCGCCTGAGGAAAGTCAAGGGCGAGCTTACCGAGGTGCCGGCCGATGACGCCGCCGCAAACGCCATTGCATCCTGGCTCACGATCATCCCGGAGCTGCTGGGCGCCGTGCCGCGCGATCATCGCGAGCGCACGCTTCTCACCATGCTGCAAGCGGCGGCCGCCGATCCGGACCGCCCCGAATTCGATCGCCAGCAAGTGCTGGACGAGATGAAGCAATATCTCTGGGCCGGCACCGAGACGACAGCACTCACGCTCACCTGGTGCTTCTATCTCCTGCACTTCCATCCCGAGGCGGCCGAGCGCATCCGGCAGGAAGCCGGGGACGCCTATGGCGATCGCGTACCCAGCTGGGACGATATCCACGCACTCTCTTATACGCGCGCCGTGATCCAGGAAACGATGCGGCTTTATCCGCCGGTATGGAGCATCATCCGCGTAGCGCTCGCCGAAGACGAAATCGCGGGCCATGGGGTCCTGCCCGGCGATAAGATCGTGCTCTGCCCCTATATCGCGCACCACTCCGCCCGCTATTGGGACGAGCCTGAGAAGTTCGATCCGTCGCGCTTCATGCCGGAGAACGCCAAGAAGCGGGCGCCCTATTCGTATCTGCCATTCTCGGCCGGCAAGCGGGCCTGCATCGGGGGCGCGCTCAGTATCGTGGAGAATACGCTCGCGCTGGCCGGGTTGTTGCGCCAGTTCCGGTTCGAATATGCGGGCGAGGTGCCGGCGCGCATGTCGGCAACCGTGACGCTGACGCCGCAGGGCGGCCGCCTGCCCTTTAGGGTTCACGCGCGCTAAACGCCGGCAAGTACCGCCTATCATCAAAACATGATGAAAGAATTACGCGACGCACCCCAAGTTTTTTTCAAGCGCAACTTCCCGGCAACGGGATTTGCTCCTTCTCCTGTATATACAGCGTACTTCACATATGCATCTGGAACGCACCGAAGCATTTTTTTGCATCTTCGGCACGCGCTTTCGGCGCATAGGCATCGCGAACGCTGCCGGACGGCCGGCAAGTAGAAAGCTCCTCGCAGGAACAGAGCGCTACGCCGGCTTCACCTCCTGGATGACCTCGAAGCCCTCGAATTGCGGGCCGCCGATATAGAGCGGCTTGTTCCCGCCTGCGCTTTTATGCGCGGCGCGGAAGCTTTCGGAACGCGTCCAGTTCTCGAAGTCCTTCGTGCTCGCCCAAATCGTATGCGAGACATAAAGGCTGTATTCTTCCGTTTGCGGCCCCTTCAGCAGGTGAAACGCCACAAAGCCCGGCTCGCGATTGATGAAGACCTCGCGATTCATCCAAACCGCCTCGAAATCCGCCTCGGACCCGCGCTGTACCCGGAACCGGTTCATTGCGATAAACATGCTTTCTCCCCCGCTGGGTTGGAACTCGATCATGCGTAACCGGATATTTAAGGGCGTGAAGAGGCGAAAGCCACTCCGGCCGGGATAGGAACGTACCATGGATTACAAGCTCGAAGGCAAGCTCGCATTCGTCACAGGGTCCATCAGGGGCATCGGCAAGGCAACGGCTGCGCTTTTGCGCCGCGAGGGCGCCGAAGTCATCATTCACGGCCGGACAAAAGAAAGCGTCGATCGCGCACGCAAAGACTTACCGGCCGCCCGTCGCGTCGCCGGCGATCTGCGATAAGGAGGCAGAGTCTGCGATCAGCATTCCGCAAGAAATGATCCATTATGGGATGACGAAAACAGCACAGCTTGCCGTCTCGCGCGGCCTGGCCGAGTTGACGAAAGGCACGGGCGTTACCGTGAATGCCGTCTTGCCTGGCCCAACCGCTTCGGAAGGCGTCATCGATTTCGTGAAGAACATGGCCGCATCCCAAGGCCAAGACGCGAAGGCTTTTGAAGGGAAGTTCTTCGAGACGGCGCGTCCTACCTCGCTGCTCCAACGATTCGAAGATCCGATGGAGATCGCACAGGCAATTGTTTTCGTGGCAAGCCCGCTTTCGAGCGCCATTAACGGCGCCGTTCTCCGCGCCGATGGCGGCGTGGTGAAGTCAGCGTTCTAACGGACTAGAACCCGTGGCGTATACAGCGCGCGCGCCCACGCCACAGGCAGCGATATCGCGTGCAGACATTGATCCGGCCATGGCCGCATCTGCAGTAATTACAACCGTCGAACCATTCGGTGCAAAGGAGCGGACATCTGCCGCCAGAAACATATTGAACCGGGGTGAACTGCGATTGCGAAATGCCGCCGTAAGCAGCGCCCGCCGGCGCCGCAGCCGGATACCCCGCCCCTGATGAGAAAACCAATGCTGCGAGAATTGCAGTTACACGGAAAAGCCTCATGCCCGGTGCTCCTTCCCGGATTCTCATATGTGCAAAGCA
>CAZCIF010000070.1:0-15871 GCA_964498645.1 uncultured Rhodomicrobium sp.
TTTTCGAGCCGCTGCATGGCAAGCTGTTCGAGGTCATGGGCAAGCTGATCCAGGCCGGCAAGCATGCCTCGCCCATCACGCTCAAGACCTTTTTCGATTCCGAGCCGCCCATCGGCGAGCTGACGGTGCCGCAATATCTCGGCCGGCTCGCTGCCGCCGCAACCACCATCATAAATGCCCAAGCCTATGGCCGCACGATTTACGATCTGGCGGTGCGGCGCGAGTTGATCGTCATCGGCGAAGACATGGTGAATGTGGCCTACGATTCGCCAGTGGATGCGCCGCCCGAGGCGCAAATCGAGGGAGCGGAGCAGCGGCTCTTCGACCTCGCGGACAAAGGCAAATACGGTTCCGGCTTCATGGCGTTCGGCGACGCCACCGCCGACGCCATCGAAATGGCGGCGCGGGCGTATGAGCGCGATGGCGGGCTATCCGGCCTTTCTACCGGGCTGGCCGATCTCGACCGCATGATGGGCGGCTTGCAAAGCTCCGACCTTATCATCCTCGCGGGCCGCCCCTCCATGGGCAAGACAGCGCTTGCGACGAACATCGCCTTCAATATCGCCAAGGCGCACCGGGCCGCGCAGGAGGAAAACGGCACCGGGGAAACCGTGGATGGCGCGATCGTCGGCTTCTTCAGCCTCGAAATGTCGTCCGAACAGCTCGCCACCCGTATTCTCGCGGAGCAGGCGCAACTGCCTTCGGAAAGAATCCGACGCGGACAGATCACGGACGCGGAATTCAACCGCCTTCAATCGGCTGCGATGGAATTGCAGACATTGCCGCTGTTCATCGATCACACTGGCGGTATCTCTATCGCCCAGCTCGCAGCCCGTGCGCGGCGGCTCAAGCGCCAAAAGGGGCTTGGGCTTCTCGTGGTGGACTATCTGCAGCTCCTCACCGGCTCGGCGAAACGCTCGGCGGAAGGCCGGGTGCAGGAAGTGTCCGAAATCACGGTTGGATTGAAGGCGCTCGCCAAGGAGTTGAACGTTCCGATCCTTGCGCTTTCGCAGCTTTCGCGCCAGGTCGAGAACCGGGACGACAAGCGGCCCCAACTGTCGGACTTGCGCGAGTCGGGTTCGATCGAGCAGGATGCCGACGTGGTGATGTTCGTCTTCCGCGAGGAATATTATGTATCCCGGCGTGAGCCGTCGCTCACCAAGGCGGAAGAGCATCAAAAATGGCAGGATGAAATGGACCAGGTACAAGGTCTTGCCGAGGTCGTCATCGGAAAGCAGCGTCACGGACCGACCGGCACGGTTAGGCTCCAATTCCAGGCCGATATTACGCGCTTCGGCGATTTGGCCGATAACCGGCGCTTGCCGGAGCGGTATGAATAAGCATGGATAAGGCGTTCGCAGCAGAAGTTAACCGGCAGCTTGCGAACGCTCCTCCGCATGCCACGGGCGTGCTGATCATCCGCCTGGGCGCCATCCGCCGCAACTATCGCAGGCTGAGCGGACTGGCCCCTTCGTCAGAGACGGCGGCGGTCTTGAAAGCGGACGCTTACGGCCTTGGCGCTGCGGAGGTGTTTCCGGCCCTGGAAAAAGAAGGCTGCCGGACGGCCTTTGTCGCGACGCTTGCCGAGGCGCAAGCCCTTCGCGCGCTATCGAGAAAGCCTGCGATTTACGTCCTCGACGGGCTTTTTCCCCGCATGGCGCCGCTGTTCGAGGACATCGGGGCGCGCCCGGTTCTGAGCAGCCTCGATGAAATCGGTGAGTGGGCCGCGCATTGCAAAGCGCGAGACGCCCGCCTGAGAGCCGCCGTTCATGTGGATAGCGGAATGACGCGGCTTGGGCTACCGGGGGAGCATGCGCGGCTCGTTGCGCAGACCCCTGAGTGGCTGTCCCGTTTGGATCTGCGCCTCATCATGAGTCATCTCGCCTGCGCCGATGACCCAGGCCATGGCAAGAATGAGGCGCAGCGCGCCCGGTTCGCGGCATTGGCGTCCTTGTTCCCCGGGGTCCCGCGCAGCCTTGCCAACTCCGCAGGAATATTTCTCGGACCGGGATTTCATTTCGATGTGACGCGGCCGGGCATCGCCCTTTATGGCGGCCGCTGTCAATCTACGGAGGAGTCGCAAACCGAGCCTGCCGTCTGGCTCTTTGGCCGGATCGCGCAAATACGCTGGGCCGGACCCGGTGAAACCGTGGGCTATGGCGCGGTGCAGACGCTCAAGCGGCGCACGCGCATTGCAACCGTGTGCGTGGGCTATGCCGATGGCTATTTCCGCGCTTTTTCGGCAAGCGACAGCCGCGCCGGCCCGTCCGGCTTCATAGAAGGGTTCCGCCTGCCCCTTCTGGGCCGCATTTCCATGGATCTCGCCACCTTCGATGCAACTGATGTTCCAGACGAGTTGCTTCAACGGGGCGGCTTTATCGAACTCATGGGCAAGCGCCAGACCGCCGACGATCTTGCCGCTTTCGCGGGCACGATTGGATATGAAGTGCTGGCCTCTCTCGGCCGCCGCTATCGCCGGGTTTACTTGGATGATTAGGCTAAGGGCCCTTTCATCATCGTGCCTTATCGTGGCCCTCATGGTTCGAGATGGCCTTCGGCCTCCGCGCCATGGGGGTTCGAGACGGCCCCTTACCCGAAGCAAGCGGAGGGGCGGGCTCATCACCGTAAGGGACCGCCTCATCCTGAGGAGCCGCGCAGCGGCGTCTCGAAGGAAGAGGCGGGTGGCACCAGGGAGCATTCAGCATGGCGAAAGCCGCACAGGATTATGTCTGCCAATCTTGCGGCGCGGTCACCCCGAAATGGCAGGGGAAGTGCCCCGGCTGCGGCGCCTGGAACAGCCTGTCGCAGGAAGGCAGCGCTTTTCCGCTTGCCGGACCGGCGGGCTTGAAATCCAGGAGCAAAGCCAAGGCCGCCCCGATTGAAAACCTCGCCTCCGAGGGGCGGCCCGTCCGCCGCGTGGTATCGGGCATCGCCGAACTCGACCGCGCGGTGGGCGATGGATTTGCGCAGGGCTCCGCGGTGCTCCTCAGCGGCGAGCCGGGCATCGGCAAATCCACGCTTCTGCTGCAAGCAGCCGCCGCAATCGCAACGCAAGGGCACAGCGCCCTGTATTTCTCCGGCGAGGAGGCGACGGATCAAATCCGGATGCGCGCCGCCCGGCTCGGCCTATCCCAGGCGCCGCTCGGCCTCGTCGCGGAAACCTGCACCGAGCGCATCCTCTCGACCATCGAGCACGCGGGCGCGCCCGATTTCATTGTGGTGGATTCGATCCAAACGCTCTGGACGGAGGCTATCGATTCAGCGCCGGGAACGGTGAGCCAGGTGCGCGCAAGCATGCAGTCTTTGATCGCGCTCGCGAAAGCGCGAGGCCCAGTGCTTGTCGCCGTTGGCCATGTCACCAAGGACGGCCAGATCGCAGGCCCCAAAGTGATCGAGCACATGGTCGATACGGTGCTGACCTTCGAGGGCGATAGCAGCCACAATCTGCGCCTCCTCAGGGCAACCAAGAACCGCTTCGGCCCCGCCAATGAGATCGGCGTCTTCGATATGCATGGCGATGGCCTGCGCGAAGTCCCCAATCCCTCGCAGCTTTTCCTAAGCCAGGACGATGGAGAGACGGCAGGCAGCGCGATCTTCGCCGGCATCGAAGGCACGCGCCCCCTGCTCCTGGAAATTCAAGCGCTGCTGGCCCCCTCCCCTTACGCTGCGCCGCGCCGGGCCGTTGTTGGCTGGGATCAGAACCGGCTCGCCATGATTCTCGCGGTGCTCGAGGCCCGCTGCGGCGTGAAGCTCGGCGCGCAGGACGTCTACCTGAATGTTGCGGGGGGCTTAAGGATCTCCGAACCGGCCGCAGACTTGGCCGTTGCTGCGGCAATTCTCTCCGCCTTCTCAGGCATTGCGCTTCCGCGCGATTGCGTCTATTTCGGTGAGGCCGGGTTGTCCGGGGCATTGCGGCCCGTTCAACAAATGAACGTGCGGCTGAAGGAAGCGCAGAAGCTGGGTTTCCGCTCCGCTTTTTTACCGGCGGCAGGCGAAATTCCGGGCAACGGCTTGGCCGTTAAACTGACGCGCTTGGCACAATTGAGGGATTTGGCTGCTCTATTCGGTTGATCCCGTTCACGGCGGGATTGACCGCAAGGGCGGCGAAGGCCGTGATATCCGCATGAAAGGGCAAGGCTCATGCCGGTTCAAGGACTCGACATCATACTCGTAGGCATCATGATCTTTTCGGGCTTCCTTGCGATGCTTCGGGGGCTGACGCGCGAAATGCTTTCCATCATGTCCTGGGCGCTAGCCGCTCTGGTCACGCTGCTCGCCTACTCCAATTTCAGGGACACGGTGCGGAGCTTGATCGATACGCCGATGCTTGCGGATGCCACGCTCATCGCCGTGGTTTTCATCACCAGCCTGATCGTTTTCAGCCTGCTCACAGCGAATATTTCCGAGCGGGTTCTCGATAGCAGGGTTGGCGCCGTGGACCGGACGCTGGGCTTTGTGTATGGGCTGGTCCGGGGACTTATCCTTGTCGTGATCGCCTATTTGATCGTCGGCCAAATCGTGGAACGCCAGAACATGCCGGGATGGGTCACGCAGGCTCGGTCCCTTTACCTCATTGAAAGCACGGGAGACACGATTAAATCTTTGTTGCCTGACAACCCTGAGTCTCTGTTCAAACGTGACCGGCCGCCCGCGGCCGAAACGGATAGGAATTAGTGCTGTTGGGCGAATGCGGCCCATGGTTCGACAAGCTCACCATGAGGCTCAACTCTTGAATATGACTCGGCCTCATCCTGAGCTTGTCGAAGGATGGAGCCAAAAATTCGCAGCCTTTTAGTGCTGTTTGGCGCATGCCCCTTTGGGTGCCCGATTGAGTGAAGGACGTTTGAGTTGGACGAAATTGCTGGCATGAGGGCTTCGAGCGCCGGGCCATTGGACTTCGGCGATGACAAGCTGCATGAGGAATGCGGGGTTTTCGGCGTCATCAACCATCCCGATGCGGCGGCGCTCACAGCGCTCGGCCTTCACGCGCTCCAGCATCGCGGCCAGGAAGCGGCGGGGATAGTCACCTTCGACGGCAGCCAATTTCATGCGGAGCGCCGGCTTGGGCTTGTCGGCGACCACTTCAACACCAAGCCAGTCATCGATCACTTGCGCGGCTCTGCGGCCATTGGCCACGTCCGCTATGCAACCGTTGGCGAGACGGCGCTAAGAAATGTCCAGCCGCTTTTCGCCGATCTCGATGCCGGCGGCTTGGCGCTAGGCCATAATGGCAATCTCACCAACGCCCTTACGATCCGCCGGGAGCTCGTCTCCTCTGGCGCGATCTTCCAGTCGACATCCGATACCGAAGTGATCGTCCACTTGATCGCCCGGAGCATGGACCGTAAGCGTGGCTTTATCGGCCGCCTTTTCGATGCGCTCCATAAGATCGAGGGCGCTTACGCCTTGGTTCTATTGACCAAAAAGAAGCTCATTGGCATCCGCGATCCGCTCGGGATCCGTCCGCTTGTGATCGGTAAACTCGGCGATGCGACGATCCTCGCTTCTGAGACGTGCGCTCTCGACATCATCGGGGCCCGCTTCGTGCGGGAAGTGGAGAATGGCGAGGTGGTTGTCATCTCCGAGGACGGCATCGAAAGCTACAAACCCTTCCCTCCTTGCCCGCCGCGCCCTTGTATCTTTGAATATATTTATTTCGCCCGCCCCGACTCGATCATGGGCGGGCGTTGCGTTTATGACGTGCGCAAAGCGCTGGGCCGCGAGCTTGCGCTGGAGGCCCCGGCTCAAGCCGATCTAGTCATTCCCGTGCCCGACTCAGGCGTACCGGCGGCGATCGGCTATGCGCATGAATCCGGCCTGCCCTTCGAACTCGGCATCATCCGCAACCATTATGTAGGCCGCACCTTCATCGAGCCGGAGCAGCGCATCCGGAAGCTCGGCGTGAAGCTGAAGCATAACCCGACGCCGACCGTCAGCGTTCAGGGCAAGCGTATCGTGCTCATCGACGACAGCATCGTGCGGGGAACGACTTCAACCAAGATCATCACCATGATGCGCGAACGGGGCGCCCGCGAGGTGCATATGCGCATCGCCTGTCCGCCGATTAAATATCCCGATTTCTATGGCATCGACACACCCGATGCCGGCACGCTGCTTGCCGCAAATTACGATCTCGAAGGCATGCGGCGCGTCCTCGAATGCGACAGCCTCGCCTTTCTGTCGGTTGACGGCACTTATCGCGCCCTTGGCTTCCCAAAGCGCGATCCCAACAGCCCGCAATTCACCGATCATTGCTTTACCGGAAGCTATCCTACACGCCTGCAAGACTGGGATGGCCCTGAGCCGGGCCAGCAGCACCGGCTCTCGCTGATGGCCGTATAGTCAAGGTTCCCATGCCAGACACGCTTCCCAGATTCGATGGCAAGGTCGCGCTTGTGACGGGCGCATCGCGCGGAATTGGCAGGGCCATTGCAAAAGGGCTTGCGCTCCAAGGCGCCCATGTGGTCGCGGTGGCCCGCACCAAGGGCGGCTTGGAAGAACTTGATGACGAGTTGAAGCCGCTGGGGGCGCAGATTTCGCTGCTGCGGCTTGATCTTCAAGAAGGCGCCCAGATCGATCGCCTTGGCCCAACGGTTTATGAGCGCTGGCAGCGGCTCGATATTTTCGTTGGCAGCGCCGGCATTCTCGGCCCTCTTTCGCCTCTTGGGCATGTCAGCGAAGCGGACTGGTCGCAAACGCTCGCCGTCAATCTCACGGCCAATTGGCGGCTTTTGCGCACCCTGGACCCGCTCTTGCGGCTTTCCCCTGCGGGGCGCGTCCTGTTTCTAACGTCCGGTGCAGCCCAGCGCTGCCGCGCTTATTGGGGCCCATATTCCATTTCCAAGGCGGCCCTTGAAGCGCTCGCCAAGACGTATGCTCATGAGGTGGAAACGACGGCCGTGCGCGTGAACCTCCTCGACCCCGGTGCCATGCGAACCCGTATGCGGCGGCAGGCCTATCCTGGCGAGGACGAGAACACACTTCCCTTGCCCGATGCGATCGTGCCGTTCACGCTGACTTTGCTGACCGAAGGGAATACGGCGAACGGCGAGCGTTTCGAGTTCAAGGTCTCAGGCCGGGGATAAGCCTTCTCCGGTGTCATCGTCATTGCGAGCGAAGCGAAGCAATCCAGGGTTAAGACGCTGATGCTGCTATGGATCGCCACGGCGGCGAGAGCCGCCTCGCGATGACGGCTGCTTAATCCGCACTAAGACTTCTTGCCGATCGCGTCCTTCACGCACTTCGTTTCGAAGCTCGACTTGGCTGCGCCAGAGAGCTTCTTATCCGCCGACATCTTTTGGCAGCTCGCGGTTGCGTCCTTCTCGCATTTGGTCATGAAGCTCGTGAGCGCGGCGCCCGCAAGTTTCTTTGCCGTGGCTTGATCCTGGCAGCTCTCCTTCGCAATGGCAGGCGAGGCAATGAGCAAGGCGGCGGCTATGACTATGATTTTCTTCATTTTCATCCTCCCGATATCCTACAGCTTCTTCAGCATATGTCTTGTCCGGAAGGAATGCCTCCGCATAGGTGCCAAGAAAGTTAAGAAAGTCCGAGCCAGCGACGGCAGCAGTTTGAGGCGCCGCGCCGGAATGGCGCTTGACTCTGGAGCGCGGTCCAAGGGGTACCGTCTTCGCATAGAGAAGCCCTAACCCGGAGAATGACCATGGCAAAACGCAAAGTAGAAGTCTTCAGTGCCGGCTGCCCCTCATGCCAGGACACCATCGCTCTCGTCAAAAAGCTTGCCTGCCCTTCGTGCGAGGTGACCGTCCTCGACATGAACGACATCGCCGTTGCCAAGCAGGCCAAGGCCCTCGGTGTGAAGTCGGTTCCTGCGGTTGCCATCGACGGCCAGTTGGCCTCTTGCTGCATGGGACGCGGTGCCGATGAGCAGGCGCTTCGTGCCGCCGGCCTCGGCCAGCCTTAGCCTACCTGTCCCGGCGGGAGAGCATCTCCCGCCGGGCCTCCTTTTTGGGCCTTGACCCTGGAGTGCACTCCAAGCTTTACACTTGCGCCGTGAACACTGGGGAAACCATGCACCATACCATCGGCAAAGTGGCGCGGCTCGCGGGCGTCACTGTGGACACGCTACGCTACTACGAGAAGGAAGGACTGGTCAGGCCGGCATCGAAAACGGCCGCGGGCTACCGGCTGTACAGCAGCGAAGCCGTGCGCCGCATCCGCTTCGTCAAGCATGCCCAGCAGTGCGGTTTTACGCTATCGGAAATTCTGGCGCTTCTGAGGATCAAGGCGGACGGCGATACCTGCTGTCAGGACGTGCGCGGCCTCGCCATCGAAAAGCGGCTGCTGATCGAGCAGAAGATCAGGGCCTTGCAGGCGATGTCCCGCGCGCTTGCCGGCCTGATCGGCAGCTGCGACGGCGGGGAAAAGGCGATCGGCGATTGCGCCATCTTGCAGGCATTTGAAAACACTATGAAAGAGGTTTCGCCGTGACGGTGAAAATCGAGGTCATTAACTCGCCGGGCTGCAAGAAGTGTGCGGGCGCCCTGCAAGAGCTGCGCGCGGTGGCCATGTCCGTTCTTGGCGCGGGCAACCTCACCTGGCGGGAGGTCAACGTGCTCGAAGAACTTGATTTTGCGGTGGCGCTTGGGGTGCTGACCATGCCGGCCATTGCCGTGAATGGCGAATTGAAGTTTTCCTCGCTGCCCACCGCAGCGCAATTCCGGACTTTGCTGACCAGCCTGGAGCGGCGCTGATGGACGTGGAAGCATTGCGTCAGGCGGTGGCGCAAGCCGGGTTCGGTGCCCTGTGGATCGGGCTCGTAACCGGCTTTCTCTTCAGCTTCAATCCCGTCGCTCTCGCGGCGATTCCCGTTTCCATCGCCTATGTCACGAAATCGCGCACGCTGCGCCAAGCCATCATCCCCGGCGGGCTTTTCATCCTGGGCATGATCGTGACCCATGTCACCCTGGGTTTGGTGGCCGGCTGGGGAGGCAGTTGGGTCCGCTATCTGCTTGGACGCGAATGGGGGCTGATCCTCGGCCCGCTGCTGATCGTGCTCGGCCTGATCTGGCCGGGATGGCTGCCGCTCCCTTTGCCCGCACTCCGCTTGCGCGCCAAGCCCGTGACAGGGGCGTGGGGCGCGTTCGCGCTCGCCGTGCCGTTTTCGGTGGCGGTCTGCCCCTTCTGTACCCCGGCGCTGGTGGTGCTGCTCGGGGTGGCCGCCGGCATCGGCTCTCCGGCGTTCGGAGCGATGCTACTGCTGGCATTTGCGCTTGGGCGGGCAATCCCCATCCTGATTGGCGCACTCGCCATAGGCTGGCTGGAAAGCCTGTCGGGATTGAGCAGGTTCCAGAAAGCCTTCGAACTCACCGGCGGTATCCTGCTGATCCTGGCGGGCTTATACATGCTCAACGCCTATTTGCTCCTTGTGCCCGATCTCGCCGTGTGAGGCGGACGAAGGACTGGCAGGTGCTGAAACACTGGAAACTTTGGCTCCATCCTTCGACAAGCTCAGGATGAGGCCGAGTTCTATCAACGGGTTAAACCTCATGGCGAGCCTGCCGTCCATGGGCCGCATGCTTTTTCAGCAGTCCGCTAAAGCAGATCCTTTGGAGAGGCTTTTCCGCCGTCGAATTGGCTTCTTATCGTGTCACAGATTTGGGAAAGCCGGTCCCGCTTCAGGGGAGCGGTTACAACGACGGCGAGGCCGTTCTTGATCCATATGAGGGACGATAAGGATCCAGCCTGCTTGTAAAGACTCTCTGTATCCTGCGCGTCGCTGGCTGTGACATAGATCGTGAGCCTTGCCTCTTTGTCGTCGTCATACATAAATTGCGCGGCAACACCTTCCTCCGACGGGATTACCCGGCCGCCCATGAGGCGAAAGCCGAGATTCTTCAATTCCGGAGAGATGAGCTGACGGCCAACTCTCTTTGAAAGCCACTGCGTCAGATGCGCGCCTTCTTCAGCTTTGACCTCTACAGGGTGCACCGTCTCGACGGCGAAGACACGGTGAGCGGCCATCGCGTCCTTCACTTCCGCCGCAGCGGAAGCGCTCATCGTCTCCTGCTGCATACCGCTTATTTTTGCGATCCCCCAGCCAGCCACGCCGCCGGTGACGATCCACGCCGCAATGGCTGCCACGCGGGTAAACACAGTGATTGAAGGACGCCGGCGCTCGCGCAAAGAGGCGACACGAAGGCGGGCGGGGATCGGTTCGCCCGCTTTGAATGAGAGCCGTTCACGCAAGAGGGCGCGCTGCTGGCGTTCGATATCAAGGCGCCCGGCAACCTCCGGGTGCTCCGCAAGGTAGGCCCTAAGAGCAGGCATTCTGGCCGGAGAAAGCCTTCCGTCCAAGAAGGCTTGCAGATCATCCTCCCCGATGGGCGTTTTTTGTGTCACTTCACCCTCCTCAGGATTGGCTGGCGCTCCATATCGAGGAGTTCGCGCAAGCGGGCGCGCCCTCTGGAAAGGCGCGACATCACGGTGCCGATGGGTATATCCAAAATTTGCGCAACTTCTTCGTAGGAGAAGTCTTCGACCCCGGCAAGAAGGAGGACGGAGCTTTGCTCTTCTGGCAGAGAGGCAAGCGCCGACAGAATATCCCGCGTATGAGGTAGATTGGCAGGGGGCATGGAGGCGGCAATCGAATTTATATCTTCGATATCGGCAATTTGAACGCCGCGCCTTTTCTTGCGAAGTCCTGTCACGAAGAGATTTCTCTCGATCGTGAAAAGCCAGGCTCTCAGATTTCCGTCGCGCCGGCGCAAATGCCAGCGGCTCAGCGCGCGCTCGAGCGTCTCTTGGACGAGATCGTCGGCGCCTTCGTGATCGCCGATGAGCGCAAAGGCGTAGCGCCGGAGCGCTGGGATCAGCGGTTCGAGTAGTGCTGCGATCTCGTCCATAGATTAGGCCACCTTAGAGCTTCGGATCGATCTGCCAAACCTCATTGACGAGCTTGTCTTCGCGGAAGGTCATCACATAACGGACCTTAATCGGGGCTTTGCCTTCGAAGGTGACGTTCGAAATAACCGTCGCTCCCTTTGGATTTGCGCTTTCGAGAGAGCTTGAGACAGTCGCTTTGAGAGGCCCTTGGGCCTTCGTAAACTTCGTCCAAACCTCGCCAAGCTTTTCGCCCCCGGCATACACGCCGTCAAGCGGGCCGCCCACCCATTGCAGTGTCGAACCATAATCGTAAGCGGCTGTGATCGCCGCAACGTCGCCCTTCGCAATGGCGTCGATGTGAGCCTTCGCTTTATCGGCGGCCGGGCCCGCATGAGCGGCCGTGATGGCGAGGGATGAGAGCAGTAATGCCGGGATCAGCTTCTTCATAGTGCCTCCAGTGGTGATGTTAACGCCGCCAGAGACGCCCCCCAACGCTGCAATATTCCGCTTCGCGATACGTCTCGCGATCACTTATTTGTGATGTCAGGCTTAAGATTGAGGCAGCATAGGTTAATCGGTGAAGCACGTAAAAAAGTTAATGGGGACGCCGGCTCCCGGCGTCCCCATTCGTTCAGCGGCAATCCAGTATGGAATGGCCGTTATTGTGTGGCGATTTGCGTCTGCACGGGTTCGCCCGGACCTCGATCGCCTACAGGGCGGATCGCTAAGCTGTATGAGCCTGGCTCGGGGGCATTGGCTGCTACCAATGTTTTTGTTGGCGCAAATGCTACCACGACTGCTGCGCCAGCAGGATTCGCCTGAAAGCCGGCGATTGGGATCGTCCGGGGTGCCGCGCCGGCAGAGGTTTCGATGAGAACGAGCTGATACTTCGCCTTAGGCTCAAGTCCGGTTACCGCCGCTTCTACGAGGTCGAGCAGTCCTTGGCTGTTCACTGCGACGCTTGTCAGGACTTTCGAACTGCCGGGCGCGCCGAGCGCAAGATGTTTGACCTGACGTTCCGCGCCAAGCGGCTGCAAATTGCTAAGGCCTTCCCCGCCCGGAACGGCGTCCGGAACGTAGACTAGAGCTTGCGGCGACTGCCCCCCAGGCATGACAGAGGCAACCTTATTAGTCAGCGTGTCGATCGCGGCCACGCCTGCACCGTTTTCCAGGGCCACGTATATGCGCGTGCCATCGGCTGAAGGCCAAAGACCGTGGGGAAGGTCTTGCGTCTGTATTGCTGTAACGAACTTCGGCGCCTCACCCGTTGTATAGACCTTGACGCCGTTTTCACCACCTACTGTCACGTAAGCGAATTGGCCATTTTTATTGCGCGCGAAATTGACGTGGTTGGTGATTGGGCCTGTGTCTAAAAGCGCGATCTCCTTGAAAGGCGGCAGTGCTGAAAAAACTTGCGTCTTGCCGATATCCTTGAGCGTGATCCAGACTTGGCGGTTATCTGGAGTAACCGCGACATCGGGGCAAAACGGAGAGGCCTGTTTGAGCTTTCCCGCGATGTTCGAGGTTGCCACCTCAATAACAGCAAGTTCAGGACGGAAGCTTGAGCAGACAAAGGCATATTTCCCGTCAGGCCCGAACATGGTCATGCCAGGCCCATCGCCAACATGAAAGCGGCGTTTCTCTGCAAAAGTGTTTGCATCGAGGACCGAAACATAGTCTTCGCCGCGTATGGTAACCCAAACTTCTTTGCCGTCTGGCGTATAGAACGCCTCATGAGGAGAGCGACCCACATAAACGGAGCGCTTAATCGCGTTCGTGGCTGTATCGATGAAGGTCACCGAATTGGAGCCAACAGAGACCACCGCCAAGGTCTTGTGATCGGGCGAGAAACCAAGGCCATGGACGAGCAATTGGCCGCGATACAGCGGACTTAGATTTTGCGGGGCTGGCAGGCCCAGAACGATTACGCCTAAGAGCTTCTCATTCGCTGGGTCGTAAACCGATACCGTGTTGGACGTCTGGTCGGCGGTGTAGACCCTGTCGCGAGCGCTTATAGGAATATCCGGGGCGCCGGCCGGTAAAAGCGCTTGCCCTGCGAAGGCGGGAGTCACGAGCCAGAGCTGCGCTGCAAGAAGAGCGGTAAATTTATTCATTGGACCTGCTCCTTGCTCACATTGCCGGTTTTATCGTGTGTCCCCTGCAGGGCCGCGAGTATCGACCGCATTCGCTGGATCTCGACCTGCTGCTCGGCGATTATTCCTTCCGCCAAATTTCTGACTTTGGGATCTTTGCTTGCGAGGAGAACGGCTTTTGCCATATCGATGGCACCCTGGTGGTGCGGAATCATCATCGACAGAAAGTCGCGGTCCGGATCGCCCGATGGCTTTGCGGCTGCCATGCCCGCATCCATCCGCGCCATCGCCTCGGCCATCGCGGCTTGAAAAGGCGTGTTTACAGCGCCTTCGTGGCTTTGCATCTCATGCGCGAAAACATTCGCACTCCCAAGCGGCAGTATCACGCCCAATGCTAGAAGGAATATTCGCATTCCGGTCTCTCTCCTATTTGTGAGGATCAACGGAAGACGCTGTATTTCGTTGCCTATTCCGGGGAGAAACATCTGCTTTTGTTCACGTTTCCGGGAGTTCAACGTGAAGAAGCAAGAGACCTGTAAAGTGAACTGTCATCGCGAGGCGGCTTTAGCCGCCGTGGCGATCCATGGAAACATCAGAGACTTAGCCCTGGATTGCTTCACTTCGTTCGCAATGACACCAGCTCCGTGGGGTTCGCACCGCCCGGCGCACCGCGCGGCGTGACATCATCCTGGCTTCATAGCTTTCTTGTTATTCGCCCTTGGCCGCGCCGTTCCCGCCTTCGGGCGTCACTTCAAGAGCGCCGGCGCGGCTCAAGATTTTCACATCCGCCTTGCAGTTCTTCATGCAGGGGTCTTTCTGCCAGAACGTCTTCTCGGCCTCCTCGCGGTTGTCGTCGAAAAAGGCCGGTTCATTTTCAAGGCGGATGGTGCCGAACGTTTTGGCGGAGAGGACAAAATCCTCTTTCACCAAATTGTTCAAGTTCAGGAGGTAGGCAACGATAGCGTAAGTCTGGTCCGGCGTCAGCGACTGTGGGTTACCGAATGGCATCGTGCGGTAGGTGTAATCATAAAGCGTCGCTGCGTATGGCCAGAAGGAACCGGCGGTTCTCAGGGGCCGCTCGGACTTTAAGGACCCGTTGCCGCCCGCCAGAGCGGGCCAGCGTCCAACCCCTTCGCCGAACTCGCCATGGCAGGATGCGCATTGTTGCTGATACTGCGTTTCGCCTTCCTTGACGGAGCCCTGACCGGCGGGAAGTCCCTTTCCATCGGGCCGGACATCGATGTCCCAGGCTTTGATTTCTTCCGGCAGCGCGGCCCGCCCAAGCTCCAAGGAGCCCGCGTCCGCGCCCTGTGCGAGGAAGAGAAGTCCCGCTGCTCCAACGTAAATCCTAAGAGACATTGACATTTTCAATTTCCCCCGAGCTGCGCACGAGCCAAGTCGCAATGCCATTGTTGTGATAGCTCGAGTTCACGCCGCGGATCTTCCGCAGCTCTTGATATGACGGCTGCACGTAACCTGATCTGTCCATCGCGCGCGACTGCAGCATCATCTCGCGCCCGTCCCAGTCGAAATCCACATAGAAGCGCGTCATCGACATGGGCAGCACCGGCCCATCAATCCGCGCCGTCTGCCAGTTCTTGCCGCCGTCCATGCTCACATCGACGCGGGCGATGGTGCCGCGGCCCGACCATGCGATCCCGGACAGAACGTTCGCACCCTTATACTTCAATGGCGCTTGCGGGCTGGGAGAGGTGATGACGGACTTCGCATCCATGATGAAGGTGAAGCGCCGCGACCGGCCATCGGGAAGGAGATCGGTATATTTCGAAGTCTCTTCACGCGTTTGCCAGGGCTGGTCGCCAATTTCGAGACGGCGCAGCCATTTCACCCACAAATTGCCTTCGTAGCTCGGCACGACGAGACGCAGCGGATAGCCTGCGCCGGGCCGCAGCGCCTCGCCGTTCATCTTGAAAGCGACCATGCAATCCTTGAGGGCTTTCTCGACTGGGATAGAGCGGGTCATCGCCGCAGCGTCGGCGCCTTCCGCGAGAATCCATTTGGCATTGGCCTTAAGCCCGGCCTCATCCAGGAGGCGCTTCAGCGGCACGCCCGTGTACATGACATTGTGGATCATGCCGTGCGTGAATTGGCAGCCATTGAGCTGCGCGCCGCGCCACTCCATGCCGCCATTGGCCGCGCATTCGAGGAAGTAGATGCGGTTCTCGCGCGGGAAGCGTTTGATGTCGTCCATCGTGAAGACGAGCGGCTTTTCCACAAGGCCGTGGATCATGAGCCGGTGCTGCGCGGGATCGATGTCCGCTATGCCGCTATGATGACGCTCGAAGCATAAGCCGTTCGGGGTGATGATCCCGTCGAGTTCATGAATAGGGGTGAAGTTCACCGACGTCTCTGTCGCGGCGGTGAGCCACCGGACGTCGCGGCGCACCACATGGGCCTCGTGCTTCGATGGCATGCCATAGGGATGCTTTTCGACACCATCGCCAAGATGACGCGACCAGCCAGGCAGCTCCGTGATCGCTTTATCCGGTTCCGCGGCTAGGGCCGTTGTCTTTGCCGCGGCCATGCCTGCAACGGACAACCCGGCGGCTTTCAAAAGGCCGCGCCTGTTCAGGGCAGATGACTTTCCGGTTGGCATCGCTTCCATTCCCCTATCGAAAGGCTACCATAGGCTCGCAGAACGGCGTCAGAACGTGATGCCGCCATTGCCGGCTAATATTTCCGGAGCGCGGCCTTCCTTATGTTTTTCCAGGGTGCTTCGTGCGCCCGTACCTGTTTTCGCCAACCAGCTTAACGGGTATTGAGCAGCTTGTCAGTTAGACGAATTCCCTTCGGCTAACGGTATCAGGCAGGCGAAAGCTGACGCCCCGATGAATAGGTAGGGATCTTCAATGAAACAACCGCTTCCCAATTTCCGTACCCTTTGCTCCACGAACCACAGGTGCGCGCGGCCGTGG
>CAZCIF010000071.1:0-544 GCA_964498645.1 uncultured Rhodomicrobium sp.
CCCAAAAAGTCCTATTAGCAACTGGCCGTGCAGCTTTTGAAGGCGGACGCAGTGCTAGCCGGATGGCAGGTGGCGAACTGGACCAGGTTGAAATTGAGCTTGAGAAAGCAGCCAAGGATGCAGACGAGGAGAGAGCTGGCCGGGAAGCGGGAGAAAAAACAAACGGACCCATTACCAGAACCGAAGCGATACAAAGGATGCGAGCGTTTCTCGATTACGAGTGGGTGCTCGAAGCCAAGAACCATGATAAACCGGGTTTTATAAGTGAATGCGATTCAGGACACCGCCGCTACTGGCAAAGGCCCACGCGGCTCAATGGCAAAATCGGTCTCAAACACAAGGGGTTACCCTACCGCTGGGGCGGTTATTATCTTGGTACGGGCGTCTTCCAGGCTCACCTCAGTACGGGTAAGCTCGCGGGCAATATTTGCACGTGCAAGATCTTTCCTGAATGCCTCGTGAAAGAGTCAACCGGTCTCGATTGCTCCGGCTCGGTATCAGCGGCATGGCGATCGGATTACTATACGACCAGCAGGATGTCCGA
>CAZCIF010000071.1:554-15857 GCA_964498645.1 uncultured Rhodomicrobium sp.
AGACCTTAAGCCCGCGGACGCTCTCAACGCGAAGGGCAGCCATATCCGCATGTTTGTCGAATTTCTGAACGAGGATAAGACCATCGTGAAGGCGCTTGAGTCGGCGAAGTCATGCGGCGGTCTTTGCGAACGGCCTTATGAGGTTCTGACGCTGAAAGCAAGAAATTACAAACCGCTTCGCTACAAAAATATCGTAGATGGGTAGTCTTTATACCGTAAGACCGGCCTACTGAACTCAATCATAGCTTTGTCCCGGCCAACGGTAGTACATGGAGCTGCTGGCGAGGAGCGATCCCCGGCGAGGCCGTGCCGCAAGGCAGGCGTGAAGAATCCACAATCTGCAACTTTCCAAGTTGTATTCAGATCACATAGTTGCGGCCAATTTTGTAGCCTGCAACTTGCGTATTGACGTTTCCCGGCCGTTATCGCTCAATCGACCCAGCTTCGCACAAGGTTGGTGTCATGTCTTTGCGATTGTATTTTGCCATTTTGCTGCTTCCGCTGATTTCCGGCTGCTCCAGCCTGCATGAATCTTTCAATGTCCTCAGCTTCGAGGAAGACCCGGATAGCGGAAAGGCCGCGCAGCAATACCTGTTAATGAGCGTCGTCTCCGATTATCAGCTCAATGGCGGCACGACTAGCCCGCTCAAGGATTACAACGATCTGCTGGCGGTCAGCGACGGGGAATTGTCCCAGGTCTTACGAAAAAAGTGCCAGCCTGAGGCGCTTGCGAAAGCGCCGGCGGGGAGAACTTTCCTTCCCCCTGTCTTCGCAAATATTGGGATCCAAGCAGCGTCGATTCTATACAACGCAGCCTTTGACGAGCTGGCGCGTGGCGCAAAGAAGTTGCAGCAGCGCGCATCGCCACCGCCTTATTCGGTCCGGATCGCTGCCGGCACTGGGGCTGGCCCGAAGGGTCTGCAATGGAGCAAAGTGAAATGCATCGTCATCCAGCGCAGGCTGCTTCCTGACGTCCCGAAGGGTTTCAACGCGCCAGTCGATAAACACAGGCCGTTCACGTCCGCGGATAAGGGCCTGACCATCGTGCTGCAAAGATTGCGGCAGGGCACGCATTCCTCAACCTTACGGCCGGTTTATTTGCGGATGGACAATGCCGTTGCCGTGACCGGCGCGGGAGAGGGGGGCCAAGCGGCCTCGGTTCAAGCCACGCTCGCCTTCACGCTGAGCGCGGTCGAAGTGGATAAGGGAAAGGACGTCGTCCAGGAAGTCGCAAAGCTGACCTTTCCGGCATTCAAGCTTCCAATCGGCCGCGCCGCTGAGGCATGCGATCTCGATGACCCTTTGCGGGCGTGCCAGTATGATTCCGATCTCATTCGCGATCCTGCGAAGGACGCCGATGCAATCTCGCTCGCTGCCAGCGTGAAGGAGGTTGGCTCGCCGGCCAATGCCGAGGAACGCGCCAAGGCCGGCATCGACGCGCTTAAGGCGATTTCGAAGCCTGCTTTTGACGCCTTTATCGCCGAGATCAAAACGGCGGCTTCGGGCAAGTGACGGGTTGGGCGGCGCAATCCCTCCTCCCTCGCGGGCGCGCGGCGGCGCAGGGCGCGATTCGCATCGCCGCTTTAGACCTTCCTTGATGCTCCTTGCGGCAGCTTCGGCGACCGGACGAATAGCCCCCGCGCTCTCATCGCCGCCACACTTTCTCCCGGCATAGTAGATACATTTGTCCGGGGCATTGGAGGGGCAAATGTTTTGGACACCGCGCGCGGCCGGTGCGCTCTTTATTGCGATCTTCCTGGTTCTTTCCGGCGTCATGCCAGCTCTCGCCCAAACGCCGGGCGAAGGCGAACTCAAAGCCTTGAGCGAGCGTGCCGAGGCCCTGTTTCAAGCCGGCCGCTATGCCAAGGCTCTCGGCGCGGCGGAAGAATGGGTCAAAGCGGCAGAAAAAGCGGACAGTATTCGTAAGCCAGGCTCCTCGACGGCAACCGCCTTGCGCACTGTGGCCTGGTACGCGCTGTTCGCGAAGCGCCCCGAAAGAGCGCTTGCGGCATCGGAGCGTGCGCTGGCGCCGCAGCCGGGCACGCTTTGGATCGAGACGAACCGCGCGCACGCGCTTCTATTTCTAGGCCGCACCGGAGAGGCGATCGCAGCTTACACAGGTCACAAGGGCGAGACCATCCCAGGCAACGGCAAGTGGGAAGAGGTGATCCTCCAGGATTTTGCCGAGTTCTGAAAGCGCGGGCTCGACCATCCGCAGCTGCATCGCGCTGAAAAGGCGCTCGCCGGGCACCGGAAAGCCCCGAGGTCTTGGACGAGACCGCGCTCGAGCTTTCGCAGTCCGGGAAATATGCGGAGACGTCCCCGCTGGCTGAGGGGTGCACAAGGCTCGCATGGAATAGCTTGGCCGCCACCATTACGCCACGCTGTCCCCGCACAACAGCGGAATTAATTCATTACATTTGGGGGACACATGGTGCGGGCACGGCTTTGGCGCGTTACGGGAATAGTGCTGTTCGTTGCGATGCTGGCCGCCGGCGTGCCTGCGGACGCTTATGCGCAAGGCGCACCTGACATCGACGCGCTCAACAGCCAAGTTGCTCAGCTTTATGGACAGGGCAAATATGCCGAGGCAATCGCGATCGCAGAGAAGGCGCTAACCCTCGGCGAGCGCAAGCTCGGCAAGGAGCATCGCTCCACGCTTATCGCCGTGGACAATCTGGCGGCGCTCTATTATGCCCAGGGCCGCTACGCGGAAGCCGAGCCGCTCTATAAGCGCGCCTTGGCGGCATCAGAGCGCGTGCTGGGCCAGGATCCCGATACGCTTATCAGCGTGAACAATCTGGCGGAGTTCTATCGGACCCAGGGCCGCTACGCGGAAGCCGAGCCGCTCTTCAAGCGCGCCTTGGCGGCAAGAGAGCGGGTGCTGGGACAGGAGCATCCCGATACGCTTTTCAGCGTGAACAACTTGGCGGCACTCTATGAGAGCCAGCGCCGCTATGCGGAAGCCGAGCCGCTCTTTAGGCGTGCCTTGGCAGGCTTCGAGCGCGTGCTAGGCAAGAAGCATCCCTCCACGCTTTCCAGCGTCAGCAATCTGGCTCTGCTTTATAAGAGCCAGGGCCGCTACGCGGAAGCCGAGCCGCTCTATAAGCGAGCTTTGGACGCATCAGAGCGCGTGCTGGGCCAGGAGCATCCCTCCACGCTCATCAGCGTGAACAATCTGGCGGCGCTCTATAAGTCCCAGGGCCGCTACGCGGAAGCCGAGCCGCTCTATAAGCGAGCTTTGGACGCATCAGAGCGCGTGCTGGGCCAGGGGCATCCCTTCACGCTTGGGAGCGTCAACAATCTAGCGGCGCTCTATTTCGAGCAAGGTGACTTTACCCGCGCCACGGAGCTTTGGCGGCGCAGCACGGCAGGGATTGCCTCGCGCACGCTGCACGGCGCGCAGGGCGGGGCCGTGGCGGGCAAGAAAAAAACCGAGGCGGAGCAAGCGAGCTGGCAATTCTGGGAGCTTGTCAAGGCGGCAAGCTGGCTTGCGTCCGAAGGCGGCGCACCGGACGCTGGCCTCGCTCGCGAAATGTTCGAGGCCGCGCAATGGGCGCAAAGCTCGGAAGCCGCGCAGTCGCTGGCACAAATGGCGGCGCGTGGGGCCGTGGGCGATGCAGCGCTTGCAGCATTAGTGCGTGAACGTCAGGATCTCGTAGCTGAGTGGCAAAAGCGCGATAGCCTGCGCAACGCGGCGCTCGGCCAGGCGCCGGACAAGCGCAACGCCAAGGCTGAGGCCGGGAACCTGGCGCGGCTCGCCGCTATCGATGCGCGCATTGCAGAGATCGACGAAAAGCTCAAAGCCCAGTTCCCGGATTATGCGTTGCTCACAAGCCCTGCGCCGCTCGCGGCTGAAGAGGTGCAAGCCTTGCTCGGCGCGGATGAGGCGCTCGTCGCGTTCCTCGATACGCCGGAATTGAAGCCAACGCCCGAAGAAACCTTCATCTGGGTGGTGACCAGGACGGAGATGCGCTGGGTGCGCTCCGGCCTTGGCACGGCGGCGCTTACCCGCGAGGTGCAGGCGCTGCGCTGCGGCCTCGATGCCAATGCATGGACGAGTGGCCCGCGCTGCAAGGAGCTTACAGGGCGGACCTACGCCAGGGCGGATGAGGAGGCCGGCAAGCCGCTGCCCTTCGATCACGCCCGCGCCTATAGGCTTTACAAAGCCCTGTTCGGCCAAGTCGAAGACGTCATTAGGGGCAAGCAGCTCCTGCTCGTGCCGTCCGGTCCGCTCACGCAATTGCCCTTCCAGGTATTGGTGACAGCCCCGCCCGCGAAGGGCGATGACAAATCTGCAGCATGGCTCATCCGGGAGCATGCGCTCTCGGTGCTTCCGGCCGTCTCGTCGCTCAAGGCGCTGCGCCGGGTGGGCCGGCCGAGTGCTGCGGAAAAGCCCATGATCGGCTTCGGCAATCCGCTGCTCGACGGGCCCAACAACGGCTATGCGCAGCTGGCCCAGTCCGCCCGCAGCAAGCAGAGCTGCCCCGGCGGGGGCGAACAGCGCCCGCTGCAGGTTTCCGGCTTGCGCGGCGGCGTCACGCAGGTGACGATGCGCGGCGGGCTTGCGGATGTGTCTTTCATCAGCAAGCAAGCGCCGCTCCCAGAGACGGCCGACGAGCTTTGCGCCGTAGCCCGCGGCCTTAACGCAGACTTGGGCGAAATCCGCCTTGGCGCCCGCGCCACTGAGCGCGAGCTCAAGCGCTTGAGCGTGGCCGGAGAGCTTGCCCAATACCGCATGGTGCATTTCGCCACGCATGGCGCGCTTGCGGGCCAGCTCAAAGGCAATAGTGAGCCGGGCCTCGTCTTGACGCCGCCCGGCGCAGCGAGCGAAGAGGACGACGGCTATCTTAGCGCGCCGGAGGTCGCGGCGCTGAAGCTCGATGCCGACTGGGTGATCCTTTCGGCCTGCAACACGGCGGCAGGCGGCGCGCAAGGCGCGGACGCCTTATCAGGGCTTGCCCGCGCCTTCATCTATGCGCAAGCGCGCGCGCTGCTTGTCTCGCACTGGGCTGTGAACTCCGATGCAACGGTTAAGCTCGTCACAGGCGCCATGCAGAGGCTTGCCGAAGGCGGGACCATGGGCCGCGCCGAGGCCATGCGCCGGTCGATGCTCGCCCTCATAGACAAAGGCGGAGCGCAAGACGCGCAGCCGGCCAATTGGGCGCCGTTTATCGTGGTGGGCGAAGGCGCGCACTAAGGGGAGGCCACAGGGTAGAGACAGCGTAACCTAGCAGATCCTGATGCTTGTGAGCTCCTCACCGCGTGGATCGAGCACATGCACAGCGCAGGCGATGCAGGGATCGAAGCTGTGGATCGTTCGCTGGATTTCGAGCGGCTGCTTAGAGTCGTAGAGGCTGTGCCGGTCCATCAGCGCCGCTTCGTAAGGGCCAGGCTGGCCCGCCGCGTCTCTCGGACCCGCATTCCAAGTGCTCGGCACGACCGCCTGGTAATTCGCAATCCTGCCGTCCTTGATGACGGCCCAGTGGGCCAGCGCGCCGCGGGGCGCCTCCATGAAGCCAACGCCGTGCGCTTCTGCTGGCCAGGTAGATGGCTCCCACATCTCCGGATTATGCACCGCGAGATCGCCGGCCTTAATATTCGCCACGAGAGCGTCGAGCCAGCTCCGCATCTGACCGGCGATGATCTTTGTCTCCAGCGCACGCGCAGCCGTCCGCCCCAGCGTTGAGAACATGGCTTCCAACGGCAGATCGAGCTTCTTCAGCGTGGACGCCGCCAAAGCTTTGGTCTGCTCATGCCCTGTCGCGTAAAGCATGAGAACGCGCGCCAGCGGGCCAACCTCTACAACCTTGCCGCGCCATCGCGGGGCTTTCAGCCAAGAGTAGCTTTCTGTCACATTGAGCTGCTCGAAGGGCGGTTTCGGCCCGGTATAATTGAGCGCCGTTTCGCCAGCATAGGGATGCAGTCCGGCATCTTTGCCAGCGGAATAGTCATACCAGGAGTGCGCGATAAATTCCTGAACCTGGGAAGGATCATTCAGATTGACGGGTTCGATCCTGCTGAGATCGCGGTTCAAAATCACGCCTGCCGGGAAGAACCAAGTCAGCTTGCCATCCGCCCCCTTCGATGGCAGGTCGCCGAAGGTCATGAAATTGCCCACGCCCTCGCCGCGCTGGAACCAGTCCTTATAGAAGCCGGCGATGGCGACGATGTCGGGCAGGTAGACCTGGTCAACGAAGTCTTGCATCGACTTGATGACGTTGCGCGCTTCTTGCAGGCCGGCGATGCCGAGCGTTGTCGCTGCGGTGCCGCCGCTCGCGGACGCAGGACCGGCGCCGATGGGACTTGGAGCGCCGCCCACGAGAAAGTTCGGATGCGGGTTCTTGCCGCCGAATATGGCGTGGAGCTTCGCAACATCACGCTGCCATGCCAGCGCTTCGAGGTAGTGTGCAACCGCCATCAGGTTCGCCTCGGGGCGGAAGCTTATATTCCGGATGTCCCGAGAAACCGTTGGCGAAAATACCAAGCTGTCCGCTCTCGACGAAGGTTTTCAGCTTCTTTTGCGTGTCTGCGAAATAGCCGGGGCTCGATTTCGCGTAAGAGGAAATGGATTGCGCAAGTTCTGAAGTAGCCTTCGGATCGGCTTTCAGCGCGGAGACAACATCGACCCAATCCAATGCATGGAGGTGATAAAAGTGCATGACATGATCGTGCACATGCTGTGCGCCGATCATGAGATTGCGGATGAGCTGTGCGTTGGCCGGGATGCTGTAGTTCAGCGCATTTTCGACCGCCCGGACCGAGGCAATTCCGTGTACGAGCGTGCAAACCCCGCATATGCGCTGCGCAAAGGCCCAAGCATCGCGGGGATCGCGCCCTCTCAGAATGATTTCGATGCCGCGGACCATTGTGCCAGAACTGTACGCATTCTTGATGGCGCCCGAGCTATCTGTCTCCGCTTCGATGCGCAAGTGGCCCTCGATGCGGGTGATGGGATCGACTACGACGCGGTTCGCCATCATTCACCCTCCAGATTGTCAGCCACGAGTTCAAGCAGGCTTTCGGTTTTCTTGTCCCATTTGAAATGCTTGGCGCCCAGTTCGAGCGTGATGCGGCATTGGCCGCAGCCGGTCACGAAATGCTCGGCGCCCGCATCCTCGATTTGCCTCCTCTTGATTTCGAAGGCCCGATAGCGCAGCGGATCTGCGCGTGTGTTCGAAACAACGCCGCCTCCGCCCCCGCAGCAGAAGGCGAACGGGCCATGATCGGCCAATTCCTTGATCTCGAACCCGAGCGCGCGGAGCACGGCCCGTGGTTCCTCCTTCACGCCGCCCCTGCGCACGACTTGGCAGGGATCATGGAAGGAGGCCGTTGAACCGGTTGGCTTCACCTTGATTTTGCCGCCGGCGATCGACTCGGCCAAAAATTCAATCATGTGGATAATGCGCACGGGCGGTTGCTTGCCGTACCATCGCGCCGCTTCCCAACGTGCCGCGCCGTAAGCGTGGCCGCATTCCGGCAGGATGAGCGTGTGGGCGCCGGTTTCGATGGCGGTGTCGATTATCCGGCGTGTCATCCGCTCCTGGAGTTTTACATCGCCGTTCAGGAAGCCGATGTTCGAAGCTTCGAAACCTTTGGAGCTGTAAGTCCAGCTCACGCCCATTTTGTTCAAAATCTTGGCGATATCGGCGAGAGCCTTGGGGTGCTCGGTCAGCTCCGCTGGCGCGACAGTTACGAGATAGTCCGCCTTAGGCAGATCGGCTTTCATCTCAACGCCGTACTGTTCGCCCGCTTCTTTGATAATGTCCGCGAAGTCTTCGGCGGGCGTCGCCGGGCTGCTCCACTTCTTCGTGGTGCGGTCCATCAGCTCTAGCCGGTCGGGAACGAGCCCAGCCGCGTACATGCCGTGACGGGCTTCCTTCACAAGCTCGGAGATATCGATGCCCATCGGGCATATGAGCGTGCAGCGTCCGCACATATTGCAGGAGTCGAAAATAAGTTCTTGCCACTCCTCCAATTCCTGGATGGTGACACGCGGCGCGATCCCGAAAAGCTTATAGACCGGGGCAAACGGCCCCATGTGCCGGTGGTATGCCTGTTCGAAGGGCCGGATTTTGTGGATCGGCGTATATTTCGGATTATGCGTCTGAAGATAGAAATGGCACGCTTCGGCGCACATGCCGCAGCGAACGCAGCTTTCCATATGGATGGCCGCCGCTGCGCCGAAGTCGCGGACGAAGGTGCGCATCGCGTGATCGAGCCGCTCGGTTTCGGCTAATTCCCCTTGTGCGTCATAGGGCGTGCCCGAAACTGCTACGCGCGCGGTCATATTTGTGCTCCCCTATGCCTGAGGCGCACGCCCGTCGCTCCGCGGGAGAAGACGAAAAGGAAGGCGTGCATGAGCTTGCCGAACGGAAACCAAATGAAAAACAGGCAGACGCTCAGAATGTGCACAGCGAGCAGCGTTTCGTAGCGCGCACCGGCTTGGATGACGGCAAAGAGGCCGGTCGCCACGGGCAGAAGCGTGACAAGCCAGCTTAGGTAATCGTCCATGCGGGAAATGAGTCGCAGCACGGGGCTTGTCAGGCGATACACGAGCCCCGCAAGCAGCGAGACCGCCGTAATCGCGCCAACCGCATAGACGAGATTTGACGGCAGCGCGGGCCAGGTAACGCCGAACAGGCTCTTGATGAAGAGAATATGCGGCGCAAATGCGAACACCACAATGGCAAGCGCAAAGTGGAAAATGTAGCCGTTAACGGTCTGAAATAGCGCCGGTTTTACGAACGTCCGATGCGGCCATAGCTTCCTCAGATTGCCCTGCAATGCCGCTATAACCGGCCAGGGTGCGCCTTCCCGCGCTTCGGAGCGGTCTGTGATCCAAGGCAAAAGAAGTATGCCGAGAAGCCGCCAAGTCACCCCGAATACGAAGACGGCGAGCGAAACTGTGAGCGCCGGGCCGCGGGCGAACTCAAGGAGGTCCATGGATCAAGCCTCCTCCGAATTCTGGGTTTTGGATCGATAGGCGTGCTGATGCCTGCGCGCGAGCCATGCCGCAGCGCCGCCGATGACCGCGCCTGCGGCAGCGGCCTCAACAATGTTCTCACGCATGCTGCCGAGCGGCGTGGGTAGCGGACGGTAGAAGCCGCCCTTATCCCAGAAGCCCGGCTCGGAGCAGCCAAGGCAGCCATGGCCGGATTGGATGGGAAACGACACGCCGCCATTCCATTTAAGTGTGGCGCAGGCGTTGTAAGTAACCGGCCCTTTGCAGCCTACCTCATAAAGACACCAGCCCTTACGCGCGCCTTCGTCATCGAAGCCCTTGGCGAAAAGTCCGCGCTGATAGAAGGGCCGGCGGTAGCAGCGGTCGTGAATCGTTTCGCCAAAAAACGCTTTCGGCCTGTGCAAATCGTCGAGCTCCGGCAGCTTGCCGAATGACAGGAGGTGAGCGACCGTCCCGGTCATCACTTCCGGGATAGGCGGGCAGCCTGGGATGTTGATCACTGGCTTGCCTTTGACGAGCTCTTGAACCGCCACCGCGCCCGTTGGATTGGGATTGGCATACGGCAGCCCTCCGAACGAGGCGCAGGTTCCAACAGAAATGAGCGCGAAGGCGTGTTCGGCTGTCTCGCGCAGCATGTCGAGATTGGTGCGGCCCGCAATGGTGGAATAGACACCGTCATTCTTCGCGGGCACGGAGCCGTCAACGATAACGATGTACTTGCCCTTATTCTCCGCCATCGATTGCAGCCGCGCCTTTTCGGCGGCCTCGCCGGAAACGGCCATCAGCGTATGATGATAGTCGAGCGAGATGAAATTGAAGATCAGATCTTCCAGCGTGGGGCTGAAGGACCGCGTCAGCGATTCCGTGCATCCTGTGCACTCCTGGAAGGAGAGCCAGATCACCGCTTGACGGCGTGCATTCGCGAGACCTTCCGCCATTGCCGCCGCGGCGGTTGGCGGCAGGGCAAAAAGAGTTGCCAGGTAAGACGAATATTTCAGGAAAGCGCGGCGGGACACGCCGCGCTCGATCAAGAGTTCGCCCAGTGTCCGGTTATCCGCCATGCCCGGCCTCCACAAAACTGGCCTCCGCGGCCTTGCCAAGACTCGCGCTCAAACGAAGCTGAGCGGCAGCAATGTCCGCGGGATGCGCGAGCAGGATTTCCGGCACGCGCGCAACAACCACTTGCTCGGCGGCGACGCGGCCATCTGCGCCTTCGTGCCTGACCCACCACACACCCGCGAATTGGGTTTCGAACACCATGGAGGCGCCGCTCACATCGAGAAAAGCCTTCACCTCCCCTTCGCCCAGCTTTGCGGCAAGCTCCTGCCTGTCGCTGTCCGTCATCGGCAGGCTTCTGAGGTCGATGATCCCGCCTTCGCCGGTTTCGGAGAGCCGCTGCATGAGGACGGGGATCTCACGCAGCACCGCATCGGCGAGGCCTGATTTGAAGCTTTGGGCCATGATTGTTGTCATCACTTCGCCCACCTTTCCACGAGCTCAATGACAGCCGCGCATGCGGCGGGAATCGCATCGGCCACGGCCGGTGACGGACTCGTGCCCCATTCGATCGTGCCGGGCTGTATCGCGACGAGCGCCCGGCGCATTGGCAGGGCGCCAATCAAAGCCGCAGCGCAGAGGAGATCGGAGAGCGCAACTTCGTGCACCGTCCGCTTGCGGCCCGAGAGCGGGGCATCCATGGCTTCGGCTTCGAAGATACGCATTGTACCGGGAGGGGCATTCAGCTCCGCAGCATCGATGGCTATAAGAGCGGAGGCGTTCTCGATTTCAGGAAGGAGGGCAAGGCCAATCGTGCCCCCGTCGCGGTAGATTGCGTTCCCCTGGCGCGCGGGACTGTTTGCGAGACGGTCGATTACGGCGGGGCCGATACCGTCGTCGCTGAGGAGCCGGTTGCCGATTCCGAGGACGAAAACCATGTTCGCTCGCATTATCGCATGAGTATATCTTTATCGGCTATTGAGGCGCCAATGGTTTGACGGGTGTCAATTTGTGCCGCTATTTTTATTAAAGGCTGGGCGGGCCAGCCTGCGTAGGCAACTGCCGCGCGGCCGCGATCATAGCCTGACCGGGCGCGATTGCGCCGTCGCCGGCGGGGAATTGGGCCGGGCAAAGGACCTTAAGCTTCTCCGCGGCGAGCTTTTCGCTCACCTGTTCCAGTAGCAGCTTGTTCTGGAATACACCTCCGCAAAGCACGGCTGTGTTGGAACCGTAGCGCCGTGCAAGGGCTGCCGCCGTTCCGGCAACAGTACCCGCTAACCCCGCGTGGAATTTGGCGGCGATGAGCGCCTGCTCCAGGCCCGCCGCCAAGTCCTCAAGGAGGCCATGCCAAAGCGGCGCCCAATCGAGCCATGCAGGATCGCCTTCCATGAATGCGCCGCGATAGCCCTCGCCCGCATCTGCCATCCGGGGCGCCGCGAGCGCTTCAAGCTCGATCGCTGCCTGCGCCTCATAGGTTATGGCATCGAAGCAAATTCCAAGGGCGGCGGCAACGGCATCGCAAAGCCGGCCAGCGGAAGACGAGAGCGGGGAGTTGATGCCGCGCTCCATGAGCTGGAGCGCCATGGCGAGAGGTTTGCGCCCCAGGCGCTTGGTGATCTCAAGGCCGGGATATTGTGCCTCGACGGTCTTCCAGCCCAGGTAGGTGTGGAGATACGCAAACGCATTGCGCCACGGCTCGCGCGTCGCCTTGTCGCCGCCGATCAGCGGCACTGGCCTGAACGAGGCCGCACGCCGGTAAGACCGGTAGTCCGCAAGGAGGAATTCTCCGCCCCAAAGCTCTCCGTTTCCGCCAAGGCCCAATCCGTCAAGTGCGACGCCGATAACCGGCGGATGGTCCAGCGCAACGCCGTGTTCCGCCAGCACGGCGGCGACATGGGCGTGATGGTGCTGGATGGCCTCAATGGGAAGGCCTCCATCGCGGGCAATCGCTTTGCCTATTTGCGTAGAATGGTAATCGAAATGGCCGTCAATGGCGATTAGTTGCGGCTCGAAGCGGAAAATCTCCCGGTAGAGCTTCTGGGCGGCCCGGTAATCGGCATTCGTCGCGGCATCGTCCAAATCGCCAATATGCTGCGAGACGATTGCGCGCCCCTCGCCAAGCAGGCAGAAGGTTGATTTCAGCTCCGCGCCCATGGCTAGAATACGCGGCGCAGCCTCGAAGCCTTGAGGCAGCGGAATGGGGGATGGCGCATAGCCGCGCGCGCGCCGCATGATCCGGGGTTTGCCCGCCATGACGCGCACAACGCTATCGTCGAGCCGGTTCACGATCTCGCGGTCATGCATCAGGAAATAGTCCGCGATGCCGCTCAATTTTGCGCGGGCTTCCCCGTTTCCGATGCATTGCGGTTCGTTGCTTCTATTCCCGGAGGTCAGCACGATAGGGCGTTCCAAGCCATCGAGCAAAAGATGATGGAGCGGCGTATAAGGCAGCATGAAGCCGAGCGTGGTTTGGGCGGGAGCCACGCTGGGGGCGAGCGAGGCACTGTTCGCTTTCCGTTCGAGAAGGACGATCGGCGATGCTGGCTGCTGCAGCAGAGTACGCTCCATCTCCGAAAGCCAAGCATGGTCTTCAATCATGCGCAGATCGCGCGCCATCAGTGCGAAGGGCTTGTGCGTGCGGTGCTTCCGCTCCCTAAGCCGCGCAACCGCTTCTTCGTTGCCGGCATCGCAAGCGAGATGGAAGCCGCCGATGCCGTTGACCGCAACAATTCCGCCGGAGAGAATAAGCGTTGCGGCCGCTTCAATCGCATCGCGATGAGGGCCAAGGCCGGCGGGCCTTCCTTCCGCGTCCTCCAGCCAAAGCTTTGGGCCGCAAACCGGGCAAGCATTCGGCTGAGCGTGAAAACGGCGGCCGGCTGGGTCGCGATATTCGGCGAGGCAGTCTTCGCACATCGCGAAGGCCGCCATGCTTGTAGAGGCGCGATCGTATGGGATGGCCCGCAGGATGGAGAGGCGCGGCCCGCAATTGGTGCAGTTCGTGAAAGGATAGCGGAAACGCCGGTTCTGAGGGTCGCGGATCTCGGCCAGGCATTCGGGGCAGGTTGCGGCATCGGGAACGGCGCCTGTTTTCACTTCGCCGCTCCGGCTGCCTACAATGCGGAAATCCGAAGGGGGCGCACGGCTCTCAAGCTGCGCGCTCTCGATAGCATCTATGCGCGCAAGCGGGGGCGCTTCTTCAACGAGCGCGAATTCAAGTTGCGTCAGCGTTGCCGCAGGCCCGAATGCCTCGATCAAAACGCCTTCGCTGTCGTTCAGTACCTCACCGGTAACACCCAAGCGATTGGCGATGCGCCACACGGCCGGCCGGAACCCGACCCCCTGCACGAGGCCGCGCACCCGGATCGATACGCCCCTCATCCTGTCCTTCTCCCTCTGGGAGAAGGGACGCTGTTGCATGCGCAGCGGACTCCCTCTCCCATGGGGAGAGGGCCAGGGTGAGGGGTGACAGGGCGCGATATGAGGCCAGTGCTTCTCATCAGCGCGTCCCTCAATGAACCGTGCAGACCATGCAAGGATCGAAAGACCGCACGATATGCTGAACCGCAATCGGCGTGGTTTCGCCTTTTCGCACGGGCGCGCCGATGAGCGCCTGCTCGCAAGCTCCTGGCTGGCCTTTGCCATCGCGAGGGGAAAAGTTCCAGGTGGTCGGCGCGACGATCTGATAGTTGTGAATCCGGCCTTTCCGGATTTCGAGCCAATGGCCAAGCGCCCCGCGCGCTGCCTCGATAAGACCTTCTCCTTTCGCTTCGTCAGGCATTCCGGCATGCAGGCAGAAAGGTTCGCCGGGCCGGATCGCCCAAATCCATTGCTCCATGAGCGGAATGAGCCGCGCGACCTCGATCGCACGCGCGATAACGCGATTGCGCACATTGCCGCCGCTTCTGGCTACGAGATCGCGGATGAGCGGATGACCGTCCGCAAGCTGCCGGGCCAGCGCGCCCGTCTCAACCACAAGGCCGCCGAGCCTTGGCGCCTTGCACCAGCTATAGGCTCCGGCTGCATCGGCGTCCGGCACGGTCAGGCCACGGGAAGGCGCGCGCGGCCCTTCAACGCGGAGGAGCCAAGAGGATGCATGATCTTCGGTGATCTGCTCAGGCTCAAGCGGACGCACGCTGCCCTCGCTGTAAACGCCTTGAGCGAAGGTTACCTTGCCGTTCAAAGCATAAGCGCCATAGGACAGGAAAACATCCGTACCGCGCCCAAGGTGTTCGAGATCGAGTTCCTTCGATAACGCAAGAAACTGGCCGAAATCGCTTTCTTGCGGCCCGCTTCTTACGGCCCATTCGTCCAGCGCATCGGCGCTTTCAAGCCCGGCAACGGACTCGAGAGCGTCACCGAAAAGCGCGGTTTCGAGGAAACGCCGGAATGCCGAAATGTAGCCCGTCAAGCGCGCCTGCTCAGCACGGCCAATGGCACGGGTTGTCCCCCCAGGCTGCAAGCCAAGCGTATGCGGCCAATGCCCGGCAACCAGCCCCATAATATGCAGAAACGCCGCCCTGGCCGGAAGAAACTCGCGTTGCGCCAGCCCGCTCATCGCGCGGAAGCGCGCTGAAGCCTTTTCGAACCACGGCTCCCCCGCGTAAACAGGCTGTGCGAAATCCGGCATGAAGAACATGTAAAAATGCGTCAAGTGATCGGCCACGTTCTCCGCTGCAAGGATGAAGTTCTGAAGCAGGGCGCCATTTCCGGCAGGGGTTAGCCCCTGTGCCTTGGCAAGCGCGGTTGCCGCGGCAATCGACTGGGACACCGAGCAAATTCCACAGATGCGCGGAGCATAGACAAGCGCGTCGCTAGGCGCTTTGCCGATCAGGATTTGCTCGAACCCGCGATAGAGGGGCGAGTTGACATAGGCTGCCGTCACCGCGCCGTCCGCGACGTCCAGCTTGATTTCGAGATCGCCCTCGACGCGATTGAATGGTCCGGTAATCAGGCGGCTCATTTCTTTGGCTTCCCTGGGCCGGCGCCTGGCGCCACCGTAATCGCCTCGGCCAGTGCGTTCTTGCGCAGACGGTCCGGCGTTGCCGCTTTGGCTAGCGCGGCGAGAGCCACGAACCACGCCTTCGGCATATCCGTTGGCAATCCGACCGGAACGCCGCCGCGTTTTGGCGTCTCAAGATAGGGATTATTGCGCTCGCCGAACGCGGGCTCGGTGCAGCCGATGCAGGGATAGCCGCCCCGGATGCACGAACCTTCGCCATTCCAGAGGCGGATGTTGCAGTCGCCATGCACCTGCGTGCCGATGCACCCCAGGTGCTCCATCATGCAGCCCAGTTCGGAGAGGGTCTCGGCGAAGAAGCCGGGCACGGGGCGTTCGAACAGGT
>CAZCIF010000072.1:0-15810 GCA_964498645.1 uncultured Rhodomicrobium sp.
ATCGCGCGGTCCAATCCGGGCAACGATCTTGTCGTAAATCTCGCGCGCCAAAAGCCGGAGCGGCAAACCGATGAGGCCGGTTTCATGCCCGAGCATGCGCTCAATTGCAAGATGCGTCTTACCGGTATTCGTGGGGCCGAGCACGGCCGTAACATGCCGTGACTGGGATGGCTTAATGCTAGCCGTCTGCGGTGCTGCGCTCATAGGCGGACTTTCTGTAATAAATCGTATGCTCGGCTTTTTTCGTTCCGGCGGCATTGGTGCGACAGGCATGCGGAGAGTTGCACGCGCGGCTCATTTTGAGCCGCCTACCTTTAGCGAAGATCGCTCCGCTCGTTCTCTCCTGAATACAGCCTCGATTGTTTCCCCTCGTTCAATCGGCAAATGCGTGACGCCCTGCCGGTGTCTCCACATTGAACTTCGCCGTTACCATGGAGGCCGTACCTGCAGGCGTCGGCACATGAACATAATATGGTATTAATAGACCCGCTTCCGGCAGGGGGACAAGCCAAACTTCTATCCCTGTGTTTCCGGTGGCGTAATCGTTTTCACCCCGTTTACCCGCCTTATGGCCGGCGATCGGTACATAATGCACTTTGCACACATAGGCGGTTCCGCGCAACTTACCTGTCTTTCCGATCGTTCGCGTTCCCTTTGAAGACAGCACCAGGTCGTAGCGGACCCTGCCATCGAAAATCGGCAGCCGTTTATTGCAGGCGCCGCCGCCCTGCCGGCTCAGCCGCGATTGAGAAAGGAGAACGATGGCGCTCAAGGGATCGACGACGTTTTGTAAATGAGCGGCCGTTATCGGCACATTGCGCCCGCCTGGGCGGGCCGGCGGATTGATGATGATGTCTTGCACCATTCTTTGCTGGAAGCGCAGCTCTATCGCCTCGCGCCTGTCATTCGTCGAATAACGGAATGTGTAATCCTTGGGGACTGGCCCATTCGCGGTCATGAGGCCGTGGCTGCTCGTCACACCCTTCCAGGACACCGTCCCAAAAAACACGCTCAAATCGGCATTGGCCTGCAGCGAATACTGACGGTTCGTTATCGAGGAGTGTATTCTGAAGTCGCCTATGTGAGCACCTAGCCAGCTTATGCGGTAAACGGCGTTCACAATCGAGGACCGCACCGGATTGGTATTCTCCGGCCTAGGCGTAATATCTTTTGGCTTTGGATCGGCCTTCGCTTCCTTGGCCCCCGCCGGCTTTGGAGCTGAACTGTCAGCGTCCGCAGGATTGGCCCCGGCTTTCGCTTCTTTGGGCTCGGAAGGCTTCTTGTCATCTGCTGCGGCGGCATCGGCGGGTTTGGCATCCAAAGGCTTTTCCGCGGCCTTCGTTTCCTTTGGCGCAGCCTGCGCGGCATCCGCCGCTTCTGCGAGAGGCGCCTTTGCCGCCTCCTCCGGCTTTTTTCCGCCGGCCGGCGCGGTGCTTTCCGCAGCAGGGCTCGCCTGCGGGGCACCCTCGCCATCCGCATAGGCGCGGGTCGTGGCAAAGCTTAATAACAGCAGCACCGGGATGAGTATTGCAGCGGCGGGTCTTCCCAATGCGCCAGGAAGCAACGGAGTCTTTGCCATCAATGAAGTTCTTCCTCTCGAAGCCGGCGCTTGCCACCTCTCTTGCCCGTAGAAGCGGATTTCGTCAAATCTGTGTTGCAGGCCTGTGTTGCAGGCGAAGTGGCGCAACTACCGGAACAAAACATGCAGCCAAGCGAGGCTTCGGGCAGCAAATATTCGGAGAAGATATGGCTTAAACGGGCGAGGGACGGGTCTATGTTCGTGTATCCGCTCCGCGCCTCTTATGAGCATCCTTGCTTATGAGGCCGAGGGCAAGTTTGGCATCGAGCCGCCCATCGTAAAGTGCCCGCCCGGCAATTGCGCCAGCGATGATGGCATATTGAGGAGAGACGAGGCGCTGAATGTCCTCGATCCCGGCTAGACCGCCCGACGCGATCACCGGGATCGAGACCGCCCGCGCAAGCTCTGCGGTTGCGTCGAGGTTCAGCCCCGTGAGCATGCCGTCGCGGCTGATATCGGTGTAGATGATGGCGGCACCACCGTTATCCTCGAAGCGCCGGGCAAGGCCGGTAGCGGTAAGTTCGGAGGTCTCTGCCCAGCCTTCCACCGCGACCATGCCATCCTTCGCGTCGATGCCGACGGCGACCTTGCCAGGGAAGCGCCTGCACGCCTCCTGGACGAGGCCCGGATCGCGCACAGCGGCGGTGCCGAGGATCACGCGGGCCACGCCGCGGCTCAGCCAAAGCGAGATGGCTTCGAGATTGCGGATGCCGCCGCCAAGCTGAACCGGTATTGACACCGATGCGAGGATCGAGGAAACAGCCTCCGCGTTCACGGACCGTCCTTCAAAGGCGCCATTGAGATCCACGACGTGTAAAGCGTGGAAACCTGCATCGGCGAACTCGCGCGCCCGAGCGGCTGGGTCTATATTGAAGACGGTGGCCTTGTCCATGAGGCCCCGTTGCAGGCGGACGCATTGCCCTTCCTTGAGGTCAATGGCCGGATAAAGGATCATGCGAGTTTTCCCCGGTTTAAACGCGGCTGGAACAAAACGGTGGACGCCTGTGCATTTCTTTGGCGTTATGCAATGGCTCCCCTTTCGTAGCAGCGTCCGGAGCCAGGTTCAAATCCCCCGGAAAGAGCAGGGCATGCGCCGCTACGTCATTACTTGCGAATTTTATCGCGGCATGCACGCCGCCGCAGCCGCAGATTGTATTCGCAGATTGGCGTCGGAGTGGGAGCATCCGCTTGAGGGTGTGTGGATTGTTGCGACTCCGCTCAGCGCGGGCGAAATACGGTCGGCGCTAGCTGCCCATCTGGGTTTTCGAGACCGCGTCTGCATCTGCGAAACCGGAACAGATAGGGCGGAATTCAATACGCTGGCGGCCAGCGGCGAGAAAGTAACCCAGATCCAGGATGCGCGCGCCAATAGCCGCTTGCTCGCAGACATCTTTAGCCGCAATGGCCAAAGCTCCCGGCATCTCAAGGCCGCCACCGCAAAAAATTTGAGATCAGCTTAAGTCCGAGCTTCTGGCTCTTCTCGGGATGGAATTGGCTGCCCGCAATATTGCCGCGCGCAATCGATGCCGTGATCGGGCCGCCATAGTCGGAGACAGCCACCACATCGTCCGCATTCCCGGCACGGAACTGGAAGGAATGCACGAAATAGGCGTGCCAGCCGCCGGGCCCGTCAGGAATACCCTCGAAGAGAGGGTGGCTGCGCAGGAATGTCAGCGTGTTCCAGCCCATATGCGGGATTTTCAGAGCCTTGTCCGCAGGTTCGATTCGGGCAACCTCTCCGCCGATCCAGCCAAGCCCCTTATGAACGCCGTGCTCCAATCCACGATCCGCGAGAAGCTGCATGCCAACGCAAATTCCAAAAAAGGGACGGCCGCGCTGGAGCACCGCTTCCTGCAGCGTATCGATCATTCCGGGGGTATTCTGCAACCCCGCATAACAATCGGCGAATGCGCCAACTCCAGGAAGAACGATCCGGTCTGCGCGCCGCACCGTGCCGGGATCGGAGGTGACGGCGATTTCTGCCGCAACTCCGCTTTCCCGGGCCGCGCGTTCGAAAGCCTTCGCCGCGGAGTGCAAATTGCCCGATTGATAGTCGACGATCGCAACGAGCATGGCGTCTACAGGGCCTCACCCGGTAGAGTGCCAATAACGCCCGGCCCTGACCAATCGCCCGATGAATGAAGGTTCGCACCCGCCGTGGGTTTGGCTGGGGGCTTGCCGGCGCCGCCACTGGCAAGGGACGGAAGCCAAGCGTCGAAGAACCGGCGCTCGCATTCCTCGAAGCTGCTGCCGGCGACGGAGCAAAGGAAACGGTAGCCTTTGCGCTCCAATCGCCATCGCCGCAAGTCATTGCCCTCGAAGCCAATCACCAGCATGAGAAAAAGGTTCGCGATACCAGGCGCTTGCTCCTTGAGTCCAAGCTCAACCAGACCCGCGGCAAGCCCGCCGGACAAGAGCAGGGCGGCGATAAATTCAAACCAGAGCGCATTGAAAAGCAGCCAGAACGGGCCGAAGAGAAAGCCCCACCATGTGAAGCCCTCCTTGACGAAGACAACTTGGTCCGCGCGCTCGTCGATGGTTTGCGCCGGCCGGGCCGGCTCGTGAACGGTATAAGTAATCATTGGCGTCCTAGCTTAAGCTTCAGCCTCCGAGCTGCCCTTTCGTCGATGGGATTTCTCCCATCGCCTTGTGATCGATAGTGATGGCATCGCGCAAGGCTCGCGCCAAGCCCTTGAAGCAGCTTTCTGCGATATGATGCGAGTTTTCGCCGTAAAGCGCCTCAATGTGAAGCGTGATGCCGGCATTTTGAGCGAAGGCTTGGAAGAATTCGCGGAAAAGCTCGCTGTCCATCGTTCCAATCTTTTGAGCGGGGAAGGCTACGCGCCAAATGAGATAGGGGCGGCCGGAAATGTCGAGCGCAGTGCGCGTGAGCGTTTCATCCATGGGCAGATAGGCATGGGAATAGCGCGCGATGCCACGCTTATCGCCGAGCGCCTTGGCGACGGCCTGCCCGAGCGCAATGCCGCAATCCTCGACGGTATGATGCTGGTCGATATGCAAATCGCCCTTGGCGGAGAGCGCGATGTCGATGCGCGAGTGGCGGGAAAGCTGCTCCAGCATATGATCGAAAAAGCCGGCGCCGGTGGAGATCGAATATACGCCCGTGCCGTCCAGATTGACCTCGGCCGTGATTTCGGTCTCTTTTGTTTTCCGTTCGATTCGCGCTTTTCTCAAGGGCTTGTCCTCTTAAGCTACCGCAGCCGCATCTTGACCGGTGCGCGGTCCGCGCCATATCCCACGCCATAAAGCAGGTACGATAAATGACGTTCTCCGCGCAATCTAATCAAGGCCAATCGTTATGGCATGGCACAACAATTCTCACCGTTCGCAAGGGCGGGTGCGTGGTTGTGGCTGGCGATGGCCAGGTCTCAATGGGGCAAACCGTCATCAAGGCGAACGCCAAGAAGGTCCGCACGCTCGGCAAGGGCAACGTCATCGCGGGCTTCGCAGGTGCGACGGCGGATGCGTTCACTCTCTTCGAGCGTCTTGAAGCTAAGCTGGAAATGTACCCGGAGCAGCTTGTGCGGGCCTGTGTGGATCTCGCCAAGGATTGGCGGACGGACCGTTATCTGCGCCGGCTGGAGGCCATGATGATCGTGGCTGACAAAATGAGCACGCTTGTCCTCACCGGCACCGGCGATGTTCTGGAGCCCGACCGCCACATCATGGGCATCGGCTCGGGCGGCAATTATGCGCTCGCCGCGGCGCGCGCGCTCAACGAAACGGACTTCTCAGCCGAAGAAATCGCCCGCAAATCGATGGCCATTGCGGCTGACATTTGCGTCTACACAAACAACAACATTATTGTGGAAAGCTTGCCTTCCAATGTCTAAGGCCCTGCGCCGCCATTGCGAGGAGCGCTGCGGCGAAGCAATCCATGGAGCGCGGCAAGTACCTGGTTGCTTCGCGCTGCCCGCAATGACGAACGGAATCGAACAATGACAAACTTCTCACCCCGTGAAATCGTATCGGAACTCGACCGGTACATTGTTGGCCAGGCAGATGCGAAACGCGCAGTCGCCATTGCACTTCGCAACCGCTGGCGCAGGCAGCAGCTCGATGAGGAGCTGCGCGAGGAGGTATTGCCGAAGAACATCCTCATGATCGGCCCGACCGGTGTCGGCAAGACCGAGATTTCGCGCCGGCTGGCGAAGCTTGCCAATGCGCCCTTTCTAAAAGTCGAGGCGACGAAATTTACCGAGGTCGGCTATGTCGGGCGCGATGTCGATCAGATCGTTCGCGATCTTGTAGAGACGAGCATCGCGCTGGTTCGCGCCAGCAAGCGCAAAGAGGTTCGCGCAAAAGCGCATTTGCAAGCCGAGGAGCGTGTTTTAAATGCGCTGGTCGGCGCCAATGCAAGCCCCTCCACGCGGGAAACCTTCCGCAAGCGGCTTCGTGACGGCGAGCTGGACGATAAAGAGATCGAAATTCAAGTCTCCGACATGGGTGGCGGAGTCCCAGGCTTCGAGATTCCGGGGATGCCGGGGGCCCATATCGGGATGATCAATCTCAACGATATGCTGGGCAAGGCTTTCGGCCAGCGGACGAAGACGCGGCGCCTGACCGTGCGCGATTCCTATGGGATTCTCGTCGAGGACGAGTCCGACAAGCTTCTCGATAACGACCAGATTGTCCAGGAGGCGATCAGGACGGTCGAGGATAACGGTATCGTCTTTCTTGACGAGATCGACAAGATTTGCGCCCGCTCCGAGCGCCTCGGCGCCGATGTGAGCCGCGAGGGCGTGCAGCGCGATCTTCTGCCGCTCATCGAGGGCACCACCGTCGGTACCAAATACGGGCCGGTGAAGACGGACCATATTTTGTTCATCGCTTCGGGCGCTTTCCACGTGGCCAAGCCCTCCGACCTTCTGCCTGAGCTGCAAGGGCGCCTGCCCATTCGCGTGGAACTGCGCGCGCTCACCGGAGAGGACTTCCGCCGTATTCTACGCGAGCCGCAGACGAGCCTGATCAAGCAGTACATCGCGCTCTTGGCGACGGAGGGCGTCGAACTCGAATTCACCGAGAACGCAATCGATGCGATTGCCGATGTCGCGGTTGAGGTCAATTCCAGCGTGGAAAATATCGGAGCGCGGCGGCTCTCGACCGTGATGGAGCGCGTGCTCGACGAGATCAGCTTCGAAGCCGCGGATAAAGCGAACACCAAATTCACAATCGATGCGGCTTACGTGAAAAAGTATGTCGGCGATCTCGCCAAGAACGCAGATCTGTCGAAGTTTATTTTGTAGCAAAACTAGCGCGTTAAATTGCAAGGTAAGGCCTCATCCTTAGGTATGCCCAGGATGAGGCCAAGAGTTATTTGCAGTTAGCCAACCGGCGCCAGAAGCACGATAAGGCCAAGGCTGAAAAGGGCGATAAAGAGGGTAGAGGCTGCGCCGAGCAGCAACGGCCTCAACCCTTTGGCTGCCATCTTGCGCATATCGGTTTCAAGTCCCATGGCGCCCAGCGCGATGGAAAGAAGCGTCAATGTAACCAATGGCATATTGTCCTTGATTACTGCAGGCACGGTCACAATGCTGTTGAGCACCACCAGAGCGATGAAACCGAACACGAACCAGGGCACAGGCGGCTTAGGTGCTGCGTTCGCCCCTTCCTCGCGCCCGCCGCCGCGGGTGGCAAGATAGCTTAAGGCAAGAACCACCGGCGCCAGCATCATCACGCGGCTTAGCTTCGCGATCGTGCCGAACTTGCCGGCCTCTTTGCCATCCTGGAAGGCTGCGGCGACCACTTGCGCGATCTCATGGATGGAAGAGCCCGCCCAAAGGCCGAAGCTGTGCTCATTGAGGCTGAGAAGCTGCGGCAGCATGGGGTAAACGAACATCGCGATCGAGCCGAACACCGTCACGCACGCCACCGCGTAGGCGACATCCTCGTCATGCGCATCCGTCACAGTGTTGGCCGTGATCACGGCGGAAGCGCCGCAAATCGAGGTGCCCGCTGCGATAAGCTCACTGAGCTTGGCGTCGACGCCGATCACGCGCCCGAACCACTTGGTGAAAATAAAGGTGGCGATAAGCGTGACCACGATAATCGCAACGCCACTCGCTCCGACTGCGGCGACCTGCGTCAGGGTCAATTGAAGCCCAAGAAGAACAATGCCAAGCCGCAGCAGCTTGCGCATGGAGAAGAGGACTCCGGCTTTGGCGCGGCCTGGCGTACCAACAATATTGTGGAACAGCATTCCGAGCAGGATCGCCAGAATGAGAGGGCTGAATGCCGCCAAGCCTGGAATCTGGCGCAATGCGAAGGCCGCTACCGTGATCGTGCAGGCGAGCAACAGGCCGGGCCAGATGCCGCCAATTTGGCTCAGGCGTGCTACGGAGCGGAGGCGATACACCCGCACCTGTTTGGGCTCATGAACGGGTCCGGCTGCGACTGCCGCAATGGCGGCCGCCATTGCGGCATCGGCGTTCGCGGCTGCGGCATGGGCATTTATGGCTGCGGCATTGGTGTCCGCAGTCGCAACATTTGCGTCTAAAACTGCAGCATCGGCATCTGCAACTGCGGCATCGGCCGCAAACGCGGCTTCGGCATCCGTCATGAAAGCTCCACTAGATATTCATACATGCGAATATCTAGTGGAGCATATCAATCTGTCCAATTTATTATATTTGTTGTTTCAATCTGTATATTCGATTGATCTTCAATCATATCGAGAAACGCCTGCTCCGCGCGGCTTGGCGTGCGTTCCTTGTGACGCAGCACCAGGAAACGCCGTTTCGGTAGGGGAAGCGGAATGGCGCGCAGCGTACCGGCTTCCAAGCCGGGTCCGGCGACAAGGTTTGAGATCGCGGTTACGCCGGCACCTGCCTCCACTGCGGCCCGTACAGCTTCATTAGACGGTAAATCCAAGCTGACCTGCAGGTCGTCCGGCTTAGCTCCTAGAGTCCGCAGCGCTTCCTCGAAGACGGCGCGCGTGCCTGATCCAGGCTCACGCAAGACCCAGCTCGCTCGCCACAGGTCCTCTAGCTTCACGCCGGACTGCTTTGCCAGAGGGTGCTGCGCACCGGCGACAAGGACAAGCTCGTCGCCTTCGATCGCGCGGCTCGATAATGCGGGGTCGCTGCCGATCCCCCCTTCGACGAAGCCGATATCCGCGATCCCATCCCGCACGGCGGCGGCAACTTGTTCGCTATTGCCGATCGTCAGGTGCAAATGCACGCCGGGAAACGCCTGATGAAAGCGGTGCATCACCGGCGGTAGCCAGTAATTTGCAATGGTTTGGCTCGCGTGAAGAGAGAGCGAGCCGGATACGCATCCCGATAGATCGTTAAGGACCCTCTCGGCGGATGCGGCCCGCGCAAGCACGGCGCGAGCTTCGGCCAGAAACAGGCGGCCTGCCTCGGTCAGCTCTATGCGGCGGCCAATGCGGTGAAACAAACGGGTGGCATAGCGGGCTTCGAGAGCTGCGATAGCCGAGCTTGCCGCCGATTGAGTAATATTGATTGCACGGGCGGCCTGCGTCATGTGCTGCCGTTCCGCGACAGCGACAAAAATGCGAAGCTGCTCCAGTGTCATTTGAGGAATGTGAGTATGACTTGCTTCATCTTATTGTCCACGGCCCTTCGCATTCTCCGCTGACGGCCGGAACCGGACCCGAAGCCGATGTTTCCACTATGACATTGCCGCGAGCAAGCGGCAAAGACTATGGAGACGGTCCATGAAATATCTTCTTCCCGCCATCGTGGCGGTATTCGCGTTTGCTGGACTGGCTGGTCCTTCGGAAGCGCGCATGAGAATGCGAGGGATGAGTGCTGAAACTTTCGCGAACAGCATAGCGTCAATGGATCAGTTCGAAATTCAATCCGGCCAGCTTGCGCTGCAAAAATCGAACAACGATGAAATCAAGAAGTTTGCCCAACGGATGATCGACGATCATACCAAGTCGACGGACCAGCTCAAGGAAGCCTTGAAGCAAGCGAACTTGCCGGAGCCGGGCACGGAGCCCAATAAAGGGCATCGGGCGTTCTTGACCAAGCTGCAAAACGCCAGCGAAGCGGCCTTCGACCGCACCTATGTGCAAGACCAGCGGAAGGAGCACCGGCAGGAAGTCCGTGTGCTTGAGAACTATTCCAAGCGCGGAGACAATGAAAGTTTGAAGCAATTCGCTTCCAGCATCCTGCCGATGATCAGGGAACATCTCCAGATGGCGGAAGGCTTGAAGATCGGCGCCGTAAGCGCCCGGCGTTAAATCGCGGTGCCTTGCTGCACTACACCCTTGTCATGGCCGCCCCCATCCTGAGCCTGTCGAAGGAGAGGGCGGCCAGCGGGTACAATATTCAGTAAGTGCAGTGTGTTAGCTTGATGGCCGGACCAACCGGCCATGACAGCATCAAATCATGATTGCATCCGGCGCGATCCCGCACAAATGAGCGGAGGCAACAGGCAATTGCAGATTGGCTCCCAAAACCGGATTGTGCTACGGTGCATTTATGCTGACTATTCAAGAGAAGCTTGAGACGCTGTTCGATAAGGTGCGCTCCCTGCCCAGGGAGCGCCAAGAAGCTGCCGTTGAAGCTCTTGCCGATATTGCCACGGAACCCTATGAACTCTCTGCTGACGAGCTTGCAGTGCTTAAGCCTGCGCTCGAGCGGGCGCAGCATGGCGAGTACGCCTCCGATGCCGAGGTGAGTGGGCTTTTCGGCAAGACATGGCGTTAAAGCTCCGGCTTGACGTTCAGGCGGTTAACGATCTCACAGCCATTCGCGCCTATCTGCTCACCGAAGCTGGCCCCGCAACTGCAGAGCGCATCCTAAGCCACCTGCAAAAACGCATAGGAACCTTGCGGTACAATCCGCGTCCCGGTGTTAAAACCACGGAACCGGATATTCGCATTCTGCCGGCGGCACGATATCCTTACCGCGTCTATTACACGATCACTTCCGAGGCCGTCGTGATCCTCCATGTCCGGCACAGCGCGCGGAGCGATCCCGATTTTGGGAATTTATCGAGTTGAGGACGGATATGGGCCGATCAACCGGAAATGATTGCATCTGACGCCAGTCTCGCCCAAATCAGCGGAGGCAACAGGCAATCGCGCGGGCGCATGGGCATTCCTCTCCTTACTCTTCAGAATATTGCACTGACTTTCGGTGGCACTCCTCTTTTGGAGGATGCGAGCCTCTCCGTAACCGAAGGCGATCGCATCTGCATCGTCGGGCGCAACGGCTCCGGCAAGTCCACGCTCATGAAAATCGCGGCGGGGATGATCGAGCCCGATCGCGGCACGCGCTTCATCCATCCCGGCATCACACTGCGCTACCTTCCGCAAGAGCCGGATTTTGGCGCGCATAAGACCGTCCGCGATTACGTCGAAAGCGGGCTTGGCCCCGGCGACGATCCGCATCAGGCGCGGGTTCTCCTGGACGACCTTGGGCTTTCGGGCGAGGAAGTGCCCGGCATCTTGTCGGGCGGCGAGGCGCGCCGGGCCGCACTTGCGAGAACGCTGGCGCCGAATCCAGATATTCTACTCTTGGACGAGCCGACCAATCATCTCGACATTCAGGTGATCGAGTGGCTTGAGAAAAGGCTCGGCGGCATGCGCTCGGCCCTTGTCCTCATCAGCCACGACCGGCGTTTTCTGACAAACCTTTCCCGCAGCACGGTTTGGGTGGATCGCGGCGTTACCCGCGGCATCGGCATCGGCTTCGGCGCGTTCGAGGCGTGGCGCGACGAGGCGCTCGCGCAAGAGGAATTGGAACGGCACAAGCTCGCCCGCAAAATCGAGCGCGAGGCCGATTGGCTGCGCTATGGCGTGACGGCGCGGCGCAAACGCAATGTCCGCCGCCTGGCCGGGCTTCACGCCATGCGCGAGGAAAAGCGGACGGCCAAGCGTACGCCGGGGCAGGTTAAGCTTGAAACAGCGGACGGCGCGCTTTCCGGCAAGCTCGTGATCGAAGCGAAAGGCATATCGAAGGCGTTTGGAGCCGGACCAATCGTCGATAAGTTCAGCATACGCGTTCACCGGGGCGACTGCGTGGGCGTTGCTGGCCCCAATGGCGCGGGCAAGACGACGCTCATCAATATGCTGACCGGCAAGCTCGCCCCGGATGAGGGAACGGTCCGGCTCGGCGCTAATCTGGAAACCGCAAGCCTTGAGCAGAGCCGGGATAGCCTGAAGCCCGAATGGACCGTGGCGGATGCGCTCACGGGCGGGAGCGGCGATCTTATTGTGATCAACGGCGTGGCGAAGCACGTCGCGACCTATATGCAGGATTTTCTGTTCCTGCCCGAGCAAATGCGGACGCCGGTGAAGGTTCTGTCCGGCGGCGAACGCGCCCGCCTCATGCTTGCGCGGGCACTGGCGAAGCCATCCAACCTGCTCGTCCTCGACGAGCCGACCAACGATCTCGACATCGAAACGCTCGACGTACTGGAGGAGATGCTTGCGGGTTACGCGGGCACGCTCATTCTCATCAGTCACGACCGCGATTTTCTTGACCGGGTTGTCACTTCGCTGATTGTGCCGGAAGGCGATGGCCGCTGGGTTGAATATGCCGGCGGCTATTCGGATATGATCGCGCAAAGCGGCGGAGCGCCCTTTTCGCCGCGCGACGGTAAGCCCGCCAAGGCAGCCGGGCGGAGCGAGCCAAAGAACAAGCCTGCGAACGGCGAGGCCAAGGCCAAACGGCGGCTCAGCTTCAACGAGAAGCACGCGCTCGAAACGTTGCCGGCGAAGATCGCCGGCCTTGAAAGGGAAATTGCCGGCCTGCAGCGGCAGCTTGCCGATCCCGCGCTTTATGCCAAGGACCGGGAGTCGTTCGAAAAAGCGAGTGCCGCGCTTGTGAAAGCCCAGGGAGAGCTTGCAGAGGCGGAGCATCGCTGGCTGGAGCTGGAAATCCTGCGCGAGGAACTTTCGGCGAGCGCTTTGGAACCCAGGTAATACCAGGCCGGCCGATCCAGCAGCCAGTTATATTCGATGGCGGTGCACTTTATCCACCAAGCCCGAGGTTCTTGCCTCCAAATGAAATAGAAACATAGGCGCACTTGTTAGCGGCGTTGGCCTACTCTAAATGAACATGCTAACACAATACCATCCTATCGATAAAAGCAGCGATTATGGCTGATCCCTATAAGACGCTCGGCGTTGCGAAGACCGCAACGGACGAGGAGATTCGCAAGGCTTACCGGAAGCTTGCGAAGGAGCATCATCCGGACCTCAATCCCGGCAATGAGGAAGCCGAAGCACGCTTCAAAGACATTTCGGCAGCCTATACGCTCTTGAGCGATGCGGAAAAACGCCGGGCCTACGATGCGGGCGAGATCGGCGAATCGGGCGAGCCGCAGGCGGAGCGCCGGTTCTACCGCGACTATGCGGGCGCAGGCGCGGGCTTCCGCTATCAGCGGCCGGAGGATTTGGGCGGCTTCGAGGACTTAAGCGATGTGTTCGCAGATCTCCTGAGGGGCCGCCAGGCGGGCGGGCGCGGCGCGGAAACGCAATTCCGCATGCGCGGCGGCGATGTCAATTACAGCCTGCCCGTGGATTTCCTCGAAGCGGTGAACGGCGCCAAGAAGCGCGTCGATACGCCGGAGGGAAAGACGCTCGACATCACCATCCCCGCCGGAGTTCAGGACGGCCAGACCCTGCGCCTGAAAGGGCAGGGCATGGCCGGATTCGGCGGCAGGCCCGCTGGCGACGCGCTCATAACCGTGACGGTTAGGCCGCATCCGGTGTTCCGCCGCGAGGGCAATGATATCAAGTCCGTGCTGCCCATCACGCTCAGCGAAGCGCTTTTGGGCGGAAGCGTTCAGGCCGATACGATTACCGGGCCGGTCAGCCTCAAAATCCCGAAACATTCGAACACGGGCATCGTGCTGCGCCTGCGCGGCAAAGGCGTGCAGGGCCGTGTCAAGGGCGATCACCTCGTGGAACTGCAAGCCGTGCTGCCGCCGCACCCTGATGCGGAGCTTGAAAAGGCGATCTCCGAATGGGAGAAACAGCACCCGTATAACCCGCGGAAGGAAGGCAGTGCGAGATGATCACGGAAACTGAGATCGTTGCGCGCTTTTCGCGGCTTGAGGTTCACGTTCTCGACCGTTGGATTGCGGCCGGCTGGCTGAAGCCGAGCGAAAGCGAGGCAGGCTTTCTCTTCGACGAGGCCGACGTGGCGCGCGCGCATCTTCTTTGTGACTTGTGTTACGAGATGGAGCTTGGCGAAGACGAACTGGCGATGGTACTTTCGCTGATCGACCGGCTAAATGCGACGCGGGCGCTGCTGCAGGCGATGACATCGGCGGTGCAGAGGCAGCCCGCCGAAGTGCGCAGCGCGATCTTGGCCGAGGCGCGGGCGCTGCTGAGGGCGGAATAGTCAAGGCGTGATGTGACCGGCCGCCTCATCCTGAGGAGCCGCGCAGCGGCGTCTCGAAGGATGAGGCCGTCAAACGCCTTGTCCCTCATGGTTCGAGACGGCCTAGCGGCCTCATTATGAGGTGTTGCCTCATCCTGAGCTTGCCGAAGGATGAAGCCAGAATTTCCGGTTTTTCAGCGGGTTAATAAAGCTCACCAGCGGGCTTGAACATAGATGACCTGGTCCTGTAGTCTTAAATGGCGCATGTCCCGGGCGAATCGGGTTATTTGCCGTGATATGTTCCTGGAGGTGAGACGCGATGGGCATTCTTCTGGCAGTCGCCAACCGCAAGGGCGGCGTCGGTAAGTCGACGATAACAACGATGCTGGCGCATGGTTTTGCGTCCACGGGAGAGCAGCGCGTGCTCGTTGTGGACCTCGACACGCAGTGCAACTCCTCGATTATCCTGACCGGCGGCGAGAAATGGGATTGGGCAAGGCGGAACCGGAGAACCGTCGCCGATTATTTCGACGAGAAATACGATAAGCCGAAGCTCAGGCCCGACGACTTCATTCTGCATAATGTTGGCGATATCGAAGCTCCCATTGGGAGCCTCTCGGTTTTGGCCGGCTCGCTCGATCTGGAAGATGCCGAGAACGCATTTCTCCATAACCGCGCCCGTGCCGGGCAGGACCTGCAGACCGCCGAGCAGGGCGTTCTTTCACGCCTCAGGGGCATGCTAATCGATATTGGCGACGCTTTCGATGTCGTGATTTTCGACTGCCCGCCCGGACTGACTTTCTCGACACGGGCCGCACTTCGCCTTGTTCACAAAGTGATCGTGCCGTTCCGGCCGGATTTCGTGTCGAGCTACGCTGTCGACCGGATCTCGACCGTGATCGAGGAGAAGAACCGGCTGCAGGACGTGTTGCTGATACCCAAGGAAAAGCGGCGCTACATCTCGCTCGTGAACTTCTGGCGCGACGGTGCGTTCCAGCGGCTCAACGTGGGCAATGTCGCCGCGAGCCACCCTGTCATGCGGACCACTATCCCGCAGGACGACGGCATCGCGGAAGCATTCGAATATCGCGGAGAGCCGCTCTCCATTGAAGAGAAATATGGCTCGGGTGCGCAGGCCGTCCATGCGCTTTGCAAGGAAGCTGTCGACTCGATTATCATGCGATACCTGCGGGAGGCTGCCGCATGACCGCTGGCCCGGACGGAAGACTACTCGCGAAGTTGCGCGCCCTTTTCGATGCGATCGTTGAGGAGGCCGGCGCAAATCCTTCCTTCGCCGCCAAGGTCGAGGCAGCGCTCGCGGACCGGAAAGAACCGCAGCCCAACCACGCGCCCAAGGGACCGAACGAGACTCATAAAATGCTGCATAACGTCTTCGATCCGCTGGAATGCCACATCGAAGCTGCACTCTTGAATGGCCGGGAACAGGAGGCCCGCGCGTTCCTTGGCAAGCTCAATAGCGCGCAGCTTGAGGCAGTCGTGAAGGCGCAGCGCCTGCCGGGAGCCAAGGGCTTGCAGAAAACGATCCAGGAGGCGGACGCTGAATCCGTCGTCGATGCGATTCTCGGCAGTGCGGCCGAAAGAGTGCGCAACAGGCTTTCGGCCGCAGGTTAAACCGGACCAGCAGCGAAGTCTGAAGGCAAACGAACCGTCAGACGGATATCCGCATACGCGGATAGGACAACGTGTGGCCTTCGCGGGCGTCCCCCCGCGGCCGCAGCGTCCTACCGGATCTGCATGAAGGCTTCGCTCTCCGCTCTGCGGCGTCATACGGCAAAATCTTAGCTCAACGCCCTTCATCCTGTCCTTCTCCCCATGGAGACCTTTGCAATAGCCGCCTCATCCTTCGAGACGCCGCTTCGCGGCTCCTCAGGATGAGGCGCAAGC
>CAZCIF010000073.1:0-14502 GCA_964498645.1 uncultured Rhodomicrobium sp.
GCCACGTGGTGCAGAGTGCGTTCGCCGGGCAGCGCATCGTGATCTTCTCCGGCGCTCCCTCTGTGAGCGCTGACGAACTTTTCGCGGCGGTTCGCGCGCTTAGGGACGGTGGCGGCTTCGGCTCGAGTATTGGCCGGAACTCGTTCCAGCGGAGCAAGGCAGATGCGTTAAAGTTCCTCGCGGCCGTGATGGGCATTTACGAGGGGTCGATCCAGTAGTTCGTGACACACCAGAAGGAGGAAGCGTTATGCCAGAACAACTCTCCACCCCGATACGCCGTCTGGGAGTCCTGACCGGAGGCGGCGATGTGCCGGGACTCAACGCGGCCATCAAGGCGCTGGTCTACCGGGCCGAAGATATGGGCATCAGCGTACTTGGCCTGCGAGGAGGATGGGAGGGGATCACGTACCTCGACCGCTCGCAAGGGAGGGACCAGCTCACGTTTCGCTACGATGCGCCAGAGACGTGGCAGCAGGGGTATATCATCCCGCTGACGCGTCTGACGACGCGCAGGATCGATCGCCAGGGCGGCACGACACTTGGATCGACGCGCACCAATCCTGCCAACGTCAAAGTCTCCGGCCTGCCGCCCTGTCTAGCCTCCTATGGTGAAGGACGCGCGCCGGAAGACCGGGTCGATTTGACCAGCGAAGTGCTGCAAAATTTGCGTTTCCTGGAACTGGATGGCTTGGTCGTCATCGGCGGTGACGACACGCTGAGCTTCGGATCGGTCCTGGCAGCACGGGGCGTGCCCGTCTGGGGTATTCCGAAAACCATGGATAACGACGTCCCTGGCACCGAGTACTGTCTCGGCTTCCAAACCGCGATTAGCCGGGCCGCCGAATTCATTGGCCGTATGCGTTCCACAGCGGGCTCGCACCGCGAAACCATTCTGTTCCGGATGTTTGGCCGCGACGCTGGCTTCACCGCGCTGGAAACCGCCACCGCCGCCTGGGTTGACCGCGTCTTGATCCCAGAGGTGCCCGCCAATGTCGACCGGCTGGCGGAACTCGTCGCCACCGATCGCAAGAACCCGCACAACTATTCGACCATTATCCTCTCTGAAGGTGCAAACCTGGGGATGCCTGTGCCTGAGGAGGGGCCGCCCGACGCCTATGGCCATCGCAAGAAGGTCAACATGGCTGAATATCTCGCCAAACAGCTTGGCGAGCGCCTGCCCGGCGTGCGTTTTCTGCCCATCGACCTGACCTACATTCTGCGTAGCGGCGAGCCGGAAGTCTACGATAAGCATATGGCCATCTTTTATGCCAATCTGATCATGACTCAAGTGGAAGCGAAGAGCCACGGCGTCATGGCTGCGTATCGCGACGGGGCATTCATCGTGACCGATATCCCTAGCAAGAACTACCCGGCCCGCCGGGTCGATCCTGCCAGCTACCATCCCACGCGCTACCGGCCGTACTTCGAGCGCATCAGTGGGCCCTACCGGCCACAGCCGGAAGCGGCACTTGGATCTTGAGTTGAAGCTGGCATCTGCGGACAAAACCGTGCGATTCTGCTTAGTTATCGCACGGCCTTCGCCTCATGGAGAGGCGTCAACTCAAGCAAGTCCTCCTCCTTATTCCCGATATCTGGAGTGAGAGAAAGGCCCACCTCTGCGCGGGATAAGGCATGATCGTGCGGCCAGGCGCTGGCTTTTCCGGGGAACGGCATCGCAGGGCTTGCAAAGCTCTCTTCTTCGGCGGTGCCGTTTACGGCAGCTTCGGGCTGGATTCCCGTTTCGATGACCAAGTCGATTGGCCCGCCGATCATGATGAGGTGTTCGATGCCGTCCCGCCGGATGAGGAGGAGCCTGCGGCCGCCGTCGAGAGCGGTCCGTTCAATGAGCGCGAGGCGCCGCGGGCGGCGCGATGCGAAGAAACGCGGCTTGCCGCTGCTCGTTATTATGTAAAGGTAAATACCGCCAGCAGCAGCAATCATTATACCGGCAAGGATTGCTAAGACGGTCAAGAGTGAGTCTAGAGCCATGCGATCACTCTTCTTCCAGGACGGCACCTACCGTGCCGGGCCGGCAGCGGATTGTCACTGGCCGGCTTCCAAAAAATGCGAGCAAAAGCTTCTGCGCAACAGTTTTTTAACTCTTCGCGTGCGGTCATCGCTGTAAAAGGCAGCGAATCCCCGGCTTAAGGCGAATCATCCCATAGTCGCGGCCACGAATGAGGTGTTTCCAAATGGCGGTGCGAACCGTATCTTTCGCTCATTGGAGTCCCCGTTGGGGCGGCGTTGCCATCCTATTGGGGCTTGCCGGCGCCGCCGGGCTGGCCGCCGCGGGGCAAAGCCAGATCGCGGTCGCGCTGCTGGCGGGGCTCGGCGCTGCCAGCGGTGTGCTTCTCGCCGCTGGACAGCTGCAATTCCGGCCCCGCGAGAGCCGGATCGAAGCGCGCATGCGCGACCTGTTCAGTGCGCTGCCCTCCGCAGTCGCCGTGACAGACCGGAAAGGCATCGTTATCTGGAGGAGCGAGTCGTTCTTGCAGGCCGTTGGCGGACTTGGCCTCGAACAGGATCTCTCAAGGCTCGGCGAGCGTTCGCCCGAGACAGCGGCAGCCATCTTCCGCCTCTTCAGCGCAGCGCGCGGCGGCTGCGCTCACGCCGAAATGATTGCCCTTCCGCATTGCATGAACAGCGAAGCCTTTTTTCTCAAGGTTTCGCCCTTCCGGGAGCAAGGCAAACACTGCCGGGCCCTTATCTGGCAAGCCGAGGATGTAAAGCGGACGCACGCAGCCGGGCCGGTTTCAAGTGGCATTCCCAGCAAGTTGCCGGTCCCCGCTTTGCTCATCGCGAAAGACTTATCCGTCGAAGGCGCGAACCCAAGCTTCGAGAAGCTTTTTGGCAGCCCGCCAGCGGGCGTGCAAGCCTGGACTCTCTTTCGCACAAGGCGCGGCAGGCCATTTACACGCGCTTGGTTGAGAGACCTGATCGCGAAATCGGAAGGGCCTGCCTCCGTCCAGATTGTTTGCGCCGAAGGTCTCTTCCGCCCCGCAACCCTGTACTTGCAGGCAGAGAGCGGCGATTCCTATCTCTGCCTTGTCATTCCTGCGGGAGCAGCCGAAAGTCTCGAAGACTCCTTTGACGCGCTTCTGGCACGTGCGCCTGCGCCCATGGCGCTCATAAGCTCGAAGGGCGTCATACAGACCGCGAACGATGCCTTCCGCCGGCTTTCCGGCGGCGCCGAAAGCAACCTTTCCGGCAAGCCTCTCGCATCGCTTCTCACCGATGCATCTGCGCAGAATCTCCGGGACAAGATTACAGCGCTTCTCTTAGCCACGGAGAGCCCGCAGTCATCTCCCGCCGAACTTCAAGCTGTGTTGCGCGATTCTTCCGATAAGAGGGTTCGCTTTGTGATTTTCCGCGCGGCGAACGAGAACAATCTGATTGTCGCAGCGACGGAGACCGGGCCGGCAGCGCTGACCGGCGAACAAGCCGCCCAGGGTCAGAAATTGCAGGCGGTGGGTGAGCTTGCCGGCGGCATCGCTCACGATTTCAACAACCTTCTTACCGCGATCATCGGCTATTCGGACCTTCTTCTGCGCAGGTTCCGCGCGTCCGACCCGGCTTTTAAGGATGTCATGAACATCAAGAATAGCGCGACGCGGGCGGCAGAACTCGTAAAGCAGATCCTGGCCTATTCCAGGCGCCAGACATTGCGGCCCGCGATCCTAAAACTCACTGATGTGATCGAAGAATTCCAAGCCACTATGGGCCGGACGCTCTGTGAGAAGGTCAAGGCCCGGGTGCAGCACGGGCGCGATCTCTGGTTCGTGAAGGCCGATGAGGGCCAGATCTTCCAGGTCATCATGAACCTTGCCGTGAATGCGCGCGACGCGATGCCCGAGGGCGGGGAGATCACGGTCAGAACCGCGAATGTCAGCGAGCGCGAGTCGCTTGGCTTGAAGGACCGCGGTCTCGACCGGGGCGAATATGTGCTGTGCGAGGTGCGCGATACGGGCACGGGCATAAAACCCGAGCACCTTGAGAAGATTTTCGATCCTTTCTTCTCGACCAAAGAGGTTGGCAAGGGCACCGGGCTCGGCCTTTCCACCGTCTACGGCATCGTAAAGCAGACCGGCGGCACCATTATCGTAGACAGCGAGACCGGTGTTGGCACCACCTTCCGCATCTACCTGCCGCGCTATGTCGAGTCCGAGGAAGATCTCAAAGCCCTCGAAAGCAAGGCCGAGCCGCCAGAAAGGAATGCTGACCTGACCGGCAGGGGGACAGTGCTCCTCGTCGAGGACGAGGAAGCGGTGCGGTCGTTCGCATCGCGCGCGCTTTCGACGCGCGGCTATACCGTGCTCGAAGCGGCAAGCGGCGTCGAGGCGCTCGATATCATGGATCGCGAAAAGGGGAAGGTCGATCTCGTCGTCAGCGATGTCGTCATGCCTGAAATGGATGGGCCGACGCTGTTGCGCCACCTGCGCGAGCGCAATCCCGATATCCGCATCGTTTTCATGTCGGGCTATGCAGAGGAGGCATTCCGTAAAAACTTAAGCGCGGGCGAGAACTTCATCTTCCTGCCGAAGCCGTTCACGCTCAAGAAGCTCGCCGAAACCGTGAAAGCCGCTGCCGCTTAGGTGAGCCGGCAGAGGCGTGGAGCGCCGTCTCTGCTGCTTCAACTGCTGTGTGGACACCCCTCACCCTCTCCTTTGGGAGACCTTTGCAAAACGGCATATCCCTCATGGTTCGAGACGGCCTTCGGCCTCCTCACCATGAGGCCGGACCTCATCCTGAGGAGCCGCGCGGCGGCGTCTCGAAGGATGAGGCGGTTTTTGAAGAAGTCACCATCTAAAGTTCTTGCCTTATGACGCCGCAAAGTAGCGAAGCATTCCAGCGGCTAGCATCACATGCCGCTCAAGAATGCGGCGATTGCTGGGATTTTTTTCAGCATCGCCAAGTCTTCACCGGTTGGGAGCTGGGGTTTGTCGCGCGACGCATTCACCATGCACAGAAAGCCGAACGGCTCATCTTTCGCCGCGCGGAATTGGTGCCACGTCATGGACGGGATGAAGACGAGGTCGGGAGCTGTCACCTCGCGCACTCCGGTTCCGAGAAGGCAGGAGCCGCGCCCGCGAAAAATCATTACGGCATGGACGTGCTCGTGCCGTTCGAGCGTGGAGTGCCCGCCGGGCTGTATCTCGAAATAGCGCAGCTCGCAGCCAAGCTCGGGGCGCTGAAACAGAACTTGCCGGGTGATCGCCTTGAAGGGGGCGCTGCCCTCCTCCTTATAGGCAAGCAGCTCGACGCTGTTCCAGCGAAAGCCCTCCTGCGCTTGTCTGATATGCGGCTCATCATCCATGGCTGGTCCCTTCGAAATGGCGGACAACTGAGCCTGCGAACGCGGCGGCTTCTTCCGTAAGCCTGTCTTTCGCGGACAAAAGGCTTCCGCCGATCAGCAACATGGTATCCGGCCCGTAGAAGTCCAGAAGCTCGGGCACGCGGTCAAGCGTCATCCCGCCTGCGGGCGAGGGCATGCAAGGCTTGAGCGGCGGCCAATCGCGGCGCGCCTCGTCGGCGATGGCCTTGCAGGTTTCCGGCGTGTAGCTAAAGCGGCCGCCATAGTTGGGATAGATGGTTACGTCCGCGCCGAAGAGGCGGAACAGCTTGCCGAGCAGGAGCGGCGGCGCAATGCGCGAGGCGCCCGCCATGGCCGGATGCGCGAAGAACGCCATTTTGGGAAAGTCGCGGACAAGGCGGTGAAAGTTGGAAAGCCCGAAAATCATCGGCTCGATCAGAACGGCGCCGATGCCCTCCGCCACGGCTAGTTCGATTTGCGCAGCGGCTTGCCGCAAATCGCCGGAGACATTGGGCAGATAACGCGTCCGCGAGCCCATTTCTTTGTTGGCGCGGCGCACGGCGTTCGCGCAAGCCCGGACGCGATCCCGGAAAGGGCTGTAAACCTGATCGGCAAGGCCGTGATCGTCCTTGATGAAATCGAGGCCGCCCGCTGCAAGCCGCCCGGCAAGCGCGGCCAGTTCCTCCGGGGGCAGGCCCTGCGGTTTCAGCGCCGTGCAGGTGAGCGCGCGCCCTTTTGCGCCGCAGAGTTCGCGAAGGCCCGTGATGCCGAGATTCGGGCCGCCATAATGCTGCGTCATCTCATCTAAGATTTCGGCATCGTGCAGCGTCACATCCTCTTGCAGGCTGGTGTTGCCGAACAGCACGTTGAGAAGCTGGCCCGCGTCCAAGCCGGTGCTGGCTACAGACAAGCCGATCCGAACCTCAAACAGCCCCGTTGCAAGCTCGCGGATGGCGCGCACCTCTCCCACGATATCGCGCAGAACCGCCTCGTCCGAAATCGCACTGAGCGGCATTTCCACACTTTGCTCGATTGCGATTGCCTGCGCCTGCGCCTCGATGGCGCCTGCATCGCTTCTCACGCGATAGACCACGGTCATGCGCTGCATGAGCTTTCCTCTTTCATCACAGCTTTACCTTAGCATTTTCTTTGACGTCTGCTTACATAACGGGCAACGATAGAGCCTGCCGCGAAGATGCACCGTCTCGAATGCTGCTTGGAGTCTAAATGATGAGGAATGCATTCGAATGGAACCTTGAACGGTGGCGAAGACAAGGTACAATCCGGCCAATTGAAGGCGTAAGTCACTCTCTGTCCCTTGGCGCGGGAGCCGCTTCAGCGTAGCCGGCAACCGGCGTTTCTTTCTTCGTGGGGCTGTGTTTGAGCATCGGAATTTGCTACCGCGAGTCACCTCGGCGATGGACGCGCCTTGCTGGCGCGATTTTGCTGTGCGTCTGTGCGACGGCGCAGGGGGGCACGTCCTCTGCCGAAGAGATCAGGGAACCGGAAATTGTCTCCCGCCAGGCTTGGGGCGCGCTTCCCGCGACGATGGAGCTCATGCAGGTGCAAAAACCCATCGGGATTATCCTCCATCATACCGGCGAACGGCAGCAGCCACGAGTAAGCCTTGAGGTCAAGATGCGCGGCCTACAGGGCTTTGCCATGAAGCCGGGCCGCGTTGGGCTGCTCTCCAAGCCCGCTTGGGGCGATGTCCCTTACCATTATTATATCGACGTCTCGGGCAAGATCGCTGAAGGCCGGGATCTCAGCTTCGCCGGGGACTCCACCACCGCCTTCGACAATGACGGCAGCATTCAAATCGTCCTTGAGGGCGATTTCGAGCGCGAGCAGCCGGCACAAGAGGAGCTTAAGTCGCTGATGCATCTGGTGAGGTGGCTGACGCGCGTATATGGGATCGCCGGGGACAACATTGCCGGCCATGGCGACTTTGATCAAACGGACTGTCCGGGCCGGAACCTTAGGCCATTCATGGAAGAAATAAGGAAAGCACTTCGCCAGGAAACCGCGGCGGACCGGAACTAATAACAGGCGCCGTAAATTGCTGGGCTCCCAATGTCATGGCCGGGCTTGACCCGGCCATCCGGTTAACGCATTGAAATCATTGCCTGTTATGCTGGATGGCCGCATCTCCTTCGACAGACTCAGGATAAGGGTGCGGCCATGACAACAGAGTATTGCTGCTGGGACCCGATTTCTTCAGACGCTCCGTCGCGGAACGGCTTCAGATTGGCGGCGCGCTAACGTCCTTTTGCTATTACGTATGTCTGCACCAAAAAGTCAGCTCACCGCGCTTGCGCCCGCAGAGGCAATCCACAGCCGGCCAAGCCGTCCGAACGCGGACTTGGCATGGCCGTTCACGCGGCCGGTGTTCAGGTGACCGTTCACATGGGCACCTTTGCCGCTCAGCACAGTGCCATCCTTGCCATTGCCGGAAGCATCTTCGCCATCGCCTGCCTTTTTCTGAGCCAGGCTCCTGAGGAAGGCAATATTGCTCCAGGATGGCGAAGGCCGCCCCGCGGCGGTGGCCGGAGCGGTTTGGGGAAGGGTCTCAGGGAGCAACACAGGAGGGAGTTCGGGCAGGGGCATTGGTGCGGGCACCGGATTTTGTGCCGCTAGCGCCTGCATGGCAGCCATTGCAGCGCGTTCCTTGGCACGGGCCTGCTGAGCCGCTCTCAGCGCGGCGGCGGCTGTCTCCGGCAGGAGGTTGAGTAAGCCGCTGAAAATCTCCGGTTTAACGTCTGCGATACGCAGCGCCGCTTGCCGCACGCGGGCGTCTGCTTCTTCCACGGCACGCTCAACCGCCTGAAGCTCGCCTTGAGCCAGGTAGACAGGATTGACCGCAAGATCGGCCTGAGCTTCCTCCCGGAGCTGAAAGGCAGCCATGCTTGAAAACGGCCGGTTTTGACCGGCGAAGGCGCTGAGCTCTTGAATAAACCGGTAAGGACGCTCCTGCTCCAAGGCGCGCGCCACCTGCTCCTTGAGCCAGCGCACCTGCTCCAGCGAGTTGAGCGCTGGCTTCGGCGGAGGCGCGGGCTGTGGCCTGGGTTCACTCTTCTGCGGAGGCTGAACCATGACCACGGCGCCGCTATGGGCCGATCCCGGAAGGGGGGAGAGCCGCCGCCCGCTTTGCTGCGCCACCTCGGCATGCGCCATTTTGAGGGTTTTCGCCGCTTGGGAACGGCCATCCTCCAGGATCGCCTCGATCGCTACGCCGCCATGAACTTCGATCATCGACCGTCCCTCAGCGAGCGCAGACGCCAGTGAAACGATGCGCCGCAGCCCGGCAGAAGCCGGAATATCCAGGTGAGGTGTTGTCCCGGTCCACGGGGGAGAATAGGACGGCGGCGCAAGCCGGGGCACATTCTGTACCGCTGGCCCGGCGGGAATTTTCGAGCCTTCGAGCATCGCCAGCGGAATTTCATGCCGCGCCAGAAAATAGACAGCGTCAACGTCTTCCAGAGCGGCGCTGAAGAGGTGTTCGGCCGTGACTTCCGGCGCCCCTTCATGATAGGCGGCGAGTTGCGCACGCTCGATGGTTTTCGTAAACCGCTCCGAAGGTGCTACCCAACCCAATGCCAGTGCAAGCGTTCGACTCATGACCGACCCCGCTGAATGAGCTGCCGTACCCTTCAGGCAGCCGCCGCCATCTAGCTCATGATGCGCAGATGGTTAACAGCTTCGTGACAATCATCCGGGTTATCCACCGTTTCATGCCGAAACGGCCGCCGGTCTCTCCAGCGCGGCCATGAGCAGATCCTTAGGGATGGCAAAGCCATCCAACCGGGTTTCTGCCGGAGAGGCGAGGCGGCAGCGGTAGTCCAGGGCACGTTCCTGGGATATGAGCCAATAATCGGAGGAAGCGTTTTTGACCTTGCCTCGCGGACCGTCCGGGTTTGGGAAAAATTCCACGATTTTCGTCCCCGGTTTGCACCAAGCGATATGAGCGAGCCCAGCGCCATGCGGAGCAGCAACGGCTTCCGCTTGGCGGAAAAGCTGAACCTGGCGGGCAATCGGCATTCCAGCCAAAGTGACACGCTTAAACCCTCGGGCCTCCAACGCCGGCAGGATGTCATCCTCATTCAAGACGCGCCGGAGACGGGCATCGTTCCGGCTGATGTAAAGGCGCTTTGGGCCACCGTCTTGAGCGCTGCCGGCTCCGATGAATTTGCCGAGATCGTCGAGAACAGCCAGCCCCAGGGGCGATTGCAGCGCGCGCGGCACATGGGGCACGGGTGCCGCCACTTTGAGATGCGGCACATGGACGGCTTCATGCTGGTCCAGAGGCTCGATCGCTTCGACCCGGTAACGGGCCTTAAGAAACTCGATGGTGATACTTTGAAAGGCGCTTGGCTTAGCGTTGACGATAAGGCCAAGGTCTTGCTCGCCGCCCCCGCTTTCGAGAAAAGCGAGAAGCGGGAGGATGGAATTGAACAGCCAGTGGAAGATGTGCCCGCGCGCCGGGATTGGCGCCAAGAGGTTAAAATAAGGGCGGCTGCGGGGGAGAACGCGCATCCTGTGCGGACCGGCGCGGAGCGAGGCGACCCAATTATGCTGAGGCCGGACTGCAAGAAGGAAACCGTCCTTGATCATGGCGCCGGCCCAGCCAGTGACGAGCGTGTCTTCCAGGCTATAGAAGTGATCGGTGAGCTGGAGCGGCCTAGGGTGCTCGATGCCCAGCCTCGCTATGCAAGGGGGAAGAGGCGCGCCGATGATGCAGGAAGGAAGCGGCAAATCCTCCATCGCTGCCTCGGCGATGGGGCGGGATTCCAGGGGCAGCAGCCAGCGCCGCTGCAAAGCGGGGATGAGCCGCGCTGCCTGATCCGAGAGGATATAGCGGACGCTTCGCAGCGTGAACTTCGCCTTGTGGATACGGCCTTTATATTGAAGCGATACCATAATATTTTTTATTACTTAGATACGACTGCCCGAGGCTATGACTTTTTTATTACGTGAACATGGTTGCGTGAGGCTGATGGTTCGCCCTGCCTATAACGGATTATTATGAAATTTATTCAAAAGGGGGATTGCCTAGACTAGGCGCCGTGGGCTCGGCAAATCTCTGGGCGGGTTATCCCCCTTTCGCCTCGAAGTGATCGCCGATTCCTCCAGCGCGGCCACGAGCAGATCTTCGGGGATGGCAAAGCCATCCGCGCGGGTTTCGACCGGGCCCGCGAGGTAGCTGCGGTAGTCCAGTGCCCGTTCCTGCGATATGAACCAAAAATTGGAGGTCGCGTTTCTGGCGTTGCCTCGCGGACCGTCCGGGTTTGGGAAAAATTCCATGATTTTCGTTCCCGGCTTGCACCAAGCGATATGGGCGAGGCCGGCGCCGTGCGGAGCCACGACGGCTTCGGCGTTCAGGAAAAGCCCGGCTTGGCGGGATATCGGCATTCCAGCCAAAATTACACGCTTAAACCCTCGGGCCTCCAATTCCGGCAGGATAGCGTCCTCGTTCAAGACGCGGCGGAGCCGCGCATCGTTGCGGCTTACGTAAATTCGTTTCGGGGTTTCTTCGAAAGCCGCGTCCGCGGCAATGAACTGGCCAAGCTCGCTGAGGAGCGCAAGCCCTAGGGGCGATTGCAAGCCCCTGGGAAGGAAGTGTGTTGCTACAGCAACTTGCAAATGCGGTACAAAAATAGCCTCATGCGGTCCCGTCGGCTCGATCGCTGTGATTCCATAACGGGCCTTGAGGAAGCCGATTGTGTGCTTCTGAATTTCGCTGAGGTCCGCATTAACGATCAGCCCGGGGTCTGCAGTGCGTCCACCACTTTCAAGAAACGACATAAATGGAATGATGGAATCGAAAAGCCAATGGAAAATATGGCCTCGCGCGGGGATTGGAGCCATAAGGTTGAAGTATGGCCGGCTGCTGGGGAGTTTGCGAACCCGGTGGGGGTGGGCGCGAAGTGAAGCTACCCAGTTATGCTGGGGGCGTACGGTTAAGAGCCGGCCATTCTTGATCATTGCGCCCGCCCACCCCGTCACCACTGCATCATCGACAGTGTAAACGTGGTGCGTTTGTTGAACCGGCCTTGGGTGTGAGATTCCGAGCATGGCGAAACATGCAGGGGTTGGCGCATCGACAACAACCGAGGGAAGCGGAAGAACTCCCGACGCGGCTTCGGCAATGGACTGCGAGTCAATAGGCAGAAGCCAACGGCGCTGCAAAGCGGGGAAGAAACGCGCCGCCTGATCCGAAAGGACATAGCGGACGCTTCGTGCGGTGAATTTCCCCTTATGAATACGCCCTTTGTAATGCAGAAAAACCATGGAGATTTTTGCGTCATCCGGCCGTTACTTGATTTTTATAATTGGTTCAGCGGGATCATAAACGTCAAGCAAGCTGAAGTTGCATTGACAGGCACGTGCTTGGTGGATCTCATGCGTCGCGTGTGAAGTTTGCGGAAATGGCTTGTGCCGCATTCTTTATGTGCTATGAAGACATGGTGCAGACGCTGCATTGCAGCTTTCTGCTATTCCCCGGTAGCTCAGTCGGTAGAGCAAGCGGCTGTTAACCGCTGGGTCGCTGGTTCGAGTCCGGCCCGGGGAGCCATTTCTCAAATTGTCCAGCCCTCAGACATAGGTAACGCCTTGTACCTAAGACATGGGCGACAACCTTGGGCCGAAGGGGTTGCCGGGCGGCGTTCGTGAAAGAGCCGTTCGAAGGCGGTGAAAGCAAGCTCTTCGCGCGTGACGCTCTGCTGGCCGTATCTGCGCCGCCGCTTCGCCGGGATCGAACGCCTGCGCGGCCATCCGGCCGGGGAGCGGCGCCAGGGCAGGATGCGCACGCGAAGCCCTTCGTTGCAGCGTTGAAAAGCTGCGCGTCTGCGCCGAGGAAAATCAGCATGCGCATAAGCCACGTTAAGCGGCTTCCTCAAGGGTCTAAGGGCACCGCTTACGAAGCAAGCATGGTTTGTAGAGATTCACCGCTGCGCCTCCCGGCCTCTTAGCGAGGATCTTCTTCGCGGCGTCAAGGCTCAACCATGCCTCCTTGGCCCGGTAACTTAGGCTGCGAACCGGATCGAAATAATAATACATGCGGCCCTTGCTAACGTTTGGCGATCGAAAGCCGGAAACGAGTGTTGAATCCTGCCGTTGCGCCCCGGACTTCTATTTCGAGTTGCTGCGCCGTACGGATGGGTAGCCTAAAATACTCATTTTTTGTGTAATGATACGGCGACCACCGAGATCTACACTGTAGGGGTAATTTCCCGGGCGCACGGTGAACCGTGCGGACTTGAGGGCATTGAGGTAGTTGCTAATAACGAAAGGTTTTCTATTGAAAAACTTTGTAACTATCCTTCATGTATAATACTATACATTAAGATTGTTCGTGTATTTTATAAACGTTACTGCCTTGTATGGTTGTATTGCAATCAAAACAACTTACAGGTTGTTGGTGTAAGTTCCGGTACTGCATCCGGGATCGTAAGCGCTATGGTTCATACGGCGCAACGCTTTCGCGGAAGCTTCGCGTCTGCGAAAAAAGATTTGTGGCAGGGTGATCGATTAACGCTTCAAGGGAACCCCAGTGTCCTTGGTCCGTTGACGCAAGCACTTGATCCTAATGAAAAACGCCCATGATCACGCTGGAAGATTGCATTGCGTTCTGCGGCTTGACCGAAAAGGAGGTACTCGCCATCGCCGAACACGAACATCTGCCGGAAATCACGGCAGCGGCTCTCGCGGAGTATCTTCTTTACCAAGAGCACGGAACCGAAAAAATCCGGGATATGATTGTCGACGATATTCGGCAAGCGCAGCTCTGCGGTGACAGAAAGCATGTGCTGACCCTGCTGCACGTCCTGCACCACTTCCTCAAGACGCACCCCGAAGCAAAGCCATCTCATCATCCCTGGAGCGCGTGATTCTGAAATAGGGTTTTAATAAAAGCGAGATCTTGGGGAGGGCTTCTCAGAATTTCTTGCATCTGCGGCACGAGTTCATCAGAAGGACCCTGCCGGCCTTCGGCACCGGATGGGATCGGGTCACTGCCCACCGGAAGCCGAAGACGCTAAGCCTGGCAAGGAATGGATTATCACCATGTTGCGCTGTACGCTTATAATATGCTGCTTTTCGAAGCGCTGAAATGCAGCGGTTACCCATTGTCTTGTTGATCCGACGATCGTTGCAATCTGTTCCTGTGTGATTTCGCGGTTAATGACGAGTCCGGCAGGTCCCGGCTTGCCATGAACCTGCGCGAGGATCAGGAGGAACTGGGCAACGCGCTCGACGACGGACCGGGTTCCAAGCATCTGAGCAAGCGCAGAATAACATTTTCCCTTAGCGGCAAGGGCCTCGATCAAGCATATCGCAAATGAGGGAATCGCCTGGACTAATCTGCGGATCACAGCTCCCGGCAGGAATGACAGATGCGTGGGATCGACCGCGGTCGCGGACCACATGTGGGCGCCGCCGCCAAAGACGTCCGGGCCTCCAACGAAGTGTCCCGAAGTCCAATAAGCGAGCGTTACTTCCTTTCCGGACGGTCCGGCATAGTAAGTGCGTACACGGCCTTTTTCGATGAGGAAGATACCCTTATGCGGTTCCCCTTGCAGGAAAACCGGCTGACCGGGATCAAGCGCAACCGGGATTGCCTGCGATCTGACGGATTGGACGTCATTGAGAGAAAGCTGGTCTAGGAATCCAGCCCCTTGATTAAGCTCCGACAGGACCTCCGTGAGATAGAGCGCGGACGGCTCTTTCGAAGCGTGATGCGAGCGAGCTTCCGCCTTGCCGGGCCGGAGCTTTTGCCGCCCTGGCCGGTCCCGGCGAACCACCGCCTCTGAAGCTAAGAGTACTTCTTTCATCAGCGATTTTGCTGCTCAAACGCCTTAAGGCTCTCGGCACGGATATATTCGTGACACCGGTGGCGAAGCTTCATGAAGCGATCGTCGACCGCGAGGTCCGGGTCTCGCGGACGCGGCAAATCTACCAGGATGCTGGCGATGATCTGCCCCGGACTTGCACTCATGACGAGTACGCGATCGCTAAGGAAGACGGCTTCGTCGATATCGTGAGTGACGAAAACGACAGTCGTTCCGAACTTGGACCAGATTTGCAGAAGGCTTTCCTGCATCATGTGCCTCGTCTGGCTATCGAGCGCGCCAAACGGTTCATCCATGAGAAGCACGCTGGGATAATTCGCAAGGGCCCTTGCAATGCCGACGCGC
>CAZCIF010000073.1:14512-15659 GCA_964498645.1 uncultured Rhodomicrobium sp.
ACGTGTTGCTGCATCCCGCCGGACAGCTCTTTGGGATAGCGGCGTGCAAATTTGGACAGGCCAACCATTTCGATGAGAGTATCGGCAATCCCTTCCGGGTTAGAACGCCCGAGCATGCGCGGCCCGAAGGCGACGTTTTCGCGGACCGTCTTCCATGGGAACAGCGAATATTGCTGAAAAACCATGCCGCGATCAGGACCCGGAGCCGTAACCAGCTTTCCATCGACTTTGACTTGCCCCGTGGCTGGCGGAATATAACCAGCGACGCTGTTCAAAAGCGTGGATTTGCCACATCCCGACGGACCGAGAATGGCAACGAACTCGCCAGGCATGATCTCGATAGAGGTTTCGGTGACAGCCAGTGTTTTCTGGCCCCGCTTCTCGAAGCTGATCGACAGCTTATCGATGAGGATGTGGCCGCGGTCGCTGCGCACTTGACGCGAGGGCTTTGGGATTGCCTCGGCCTTCGTCCGTCCGTTTGGCGTTTTCACGAGATCGAGCATAGGTTCTCCTATCGAATCCAAGGCATAAAGAGACGTCCGGCGAAGCGAATCCCGGCGCTCGATATCAGTCCCAGAAGGCCAATGGCAATCATACCCAGCACGATGTCGTCGTACTGGACGAGTGAATAGGCTTCCCAGGTGAAATAGCCGATGCCGAACTGTCCGGAGATCATTTCCGCCGCGATGAGGGATACCCACGCGACGCCCATGCCCACGGTGAGTCCGGTGAAGATTTGAGGCAAGCAGCTTGGAAAATAGAGTTCCCGGAAGAGGGTACGCTCCGGCGCACCAAGACTTCGTGCAGCGCGCACAAGCGTGGGATCGACCGCCGCCATGCCATGCAGGGTGTTGAGCAGAATGGGAAAAAAGGAGCCGAGAAACGTAATGAAGACGATGCTCTCTTCATTCGAGGGCCACAGCATAATAGACATCGGCACCCAAGCGATTGCAGGGATCGGCCTCAGGATCTCGCTAACGGGGAAAATGAGTTCCCGAAGCCCGCGAAACCGTCCCATGAGCAGGCCCATTGGAACAGCAATGATAGCAGCGATGAGGAACCCGAGAAGAACCCGGCGGCTGCTGATATATGCGTGCTGCAAGAACCGCGGGGATTGAGCCGCAAGCTCCATGCGCTCCAGGACCGC
>CAZCIF010000074.1:0-15652 GCA_964498645.1 uncultured Rhodomicrobium sp.
CAGGCGGAAACAGAACCCGGCGTCATTGCGAGCGAAGCGAAGCAATCCAGGCCAAGTCTCTGATGCTGTTATGGATCGCCACGGCGGCTAAAGCCGCCTCGCGATGACGGCGGAATGCGTTTCCCTCTAGCCGCCCTTCGCGGCTGCTACGACCCCCGGCTTAACAGCATTAGCGGCAGGCCCTGCTTGCGCGCGCTGTATCGCATTCACGGCCCCGCCAGGGATTTTGCCGTGCAGCAGGGCGATCGCGGCCCGAAGCTGGTTGTCCTTCTCCTTTTCCTTGGGCACATAGGAGAGGCTGCCGGCCTCTTCGTGGGCCGAGCCGTTCTTAAGATGCCCCGGTAGCTGCGCTTCGGCCTCGTGCGGTGCGGAGGCAAGTTGCAGCTTCAACTCCGGCGGAAGCTCCGGTTCGACAACGTAATCCGGCTCGATGCCCGTCGCTTGGATCGACCGGCCGGACGGCGTGTAGTATCGCGCCGTCGTCAGCCGGATCGCGCCATTATTGGCGAGCGGGATGAGTGTCTGCACGGAGCCTTTGCCGAAGGACCGCGTGCCCAGGATCTGCGCCCGCTTATAATCTTGGAGCGCTCCGGCCACGATTTCCGAAGCCGAAGCAGATCCACCGTTTATCAGAACCACAAGCGGCTTGCCGTTCGCGATATCGCCCGGGCTGGCCGCCGCGCGCTCGACGTCGCCGGCATTGCGTCCCTTTGTGACGACGATCACGCCGCGATTGAGAAATTCGTCGGAAACGGCGATAGCCTGATCGAGCAGCCCGCCGGGATTGTTGCGCAGATCGATGATATATCCCGCAAGCGCCGGACCTACTTTCTTATCTATGTCCTCCACTGCCTGCTGAAGGTAGTCTGACGTATGCTCGTTCTCGAAGCTCTTGATCTTGATCCAGCCAACATCGCCCTCGACGCTATACTTGACGGGATTGATCCGGATGATATCGCGGACGACTTTCAAATCGATGGGGTGGGCAACGCCTTTTCTTGCAACGGTCAGCGTGATCGGCGAACCTGCAGGTCCGCGCATACTTTCGATCGTCTGCTCCATGCTCAAGCCCTTCACGGATTTCCCATCGAGGGCGGTGATTATATCCCCCGCAAGCACGCCCGCGCGCTCCGCTGGCATATTGTCGATGGGAGCGATGACCTTCACAACGCCATCCTCAATGGTGATGTCGATGCCAAGGCCGCCAAATTCGCCGCGCGCCTCGACCTGCTCTTGTTGATATTCGTTGGGACTCATATAGCTCGAATGCGGATCGAGCTTGGCCAGCATCCCATTGATGGCATGTTCGATGAGTTTTGAATCGTCCGGTTTCTCGACATAGTTCTGGCGGACATGTTCCAGAACCTCCCCGAAAAGCTCGAAGTCTTTGTAAACCTGCGCGCCCGCCGCTTCCGCCCGGTTCTGGTGCACGGACGGCGAAAAGAAAACTCCACCGGCGCTGGCTGCCACAATGAGAAACGCACCCAGCGCTAGTTCACGTCTGCGCATTACTTTCTAACCTTCCGATATTCCCAGCATGTGCTTGGCTTCTTAACTGCCAATTGCGACAAGAAAGGGAAAACCTGAAATTTTATCGCAAGAACTCGCTAAGCCTGCGAGTGCGCACGCATCAATCGGGGCCAGCTATTGCTTCGCTATTTAAGGGAAATGCACCAAAAGGAGGTACACAGATTAAGAGGCACTTCCAAAATCCTACGGCTTGCTTCCGGGTGTTAATGCGCCGGACGCGGTAATTTCGCGGCTCGCGCCGGAGAACCCTTTCGGCGCCTGCCGCGCGGCGATTGACCGGATATCAAACGAGGCCGGCGCCCGCCAGCAGGCCCGATGCGATCCAGCCCTGCAAATAGCCTGCCGCACGCAGCGCGGCATTATCGGGATCGTCATAGACCGCAGCCATTTCGCACAGGATGCCGAAGCGGACGCCGCGAACCGCCTCGTTCCACAACATGGCTTCCTCCTCTTGCAGCAAGCAGAACTTTGGCACGTCCTGACGCCAAACCAAGATGCGATGCGGTCCGCTATCCGTTTCCGCCTCTGGCGGATCGCTCTCGCGCTTCAACGCGCTCCAGATGTCCGCGGCGTTGCTGATAAAGTCCAGCCGCATAGCCGAGGGGTGTGGCGTAAAGCGCAAAAAGGACCACTCCTCCGGCACGAAGCCCGCAAAATGGGAAACGCCGATCGCCGCTTCGTCCCTCGCAAAGAAGGCATCGTTCAGAGCCTTTTCGAGCGCGGCCAGTTCGGCAATCTCAGGATGGCTTGCATAAGGTTCCGTTTTGGTGAGGAACTGCGGAAGATGCGCGCAGAAATCCTTGGCATTCCGGTAGCGCGACGGATGGGCCGCCGCGTAACTCCTTGCCATCTCGTCGAAATGCTCGTCACCGAGATAGACGCGCAACAGCTCGTGATCCTTCTGCGCGAACTCGATCAGGCGCAGCATATACCCGTCGCGGTAAAGGCCAAGCAGGACGTCGTTCGGCTCGCGGGGGCCATCGGCAAGCTGCGTCAGGATGCCTTCGCCGCCCGCTAGCAATGCCTGCTGGAAGCTGTTCTGAAGCTCGTCAAGCGTCATGGTCACTGCGCTACGCATAGCTCGGAACTCCTTTGCTTCGCCAAGACCTCCGCCGCAATGGCGCGGGCTTGGCCGAGTTCGGCGACGAGTTCATGAAGCGGAGGGATGTTGTCGTCGCGCTCGATCATGGTCGAGACGGGGCCGAAACGCTCCACCGCCGCGCGATAGAGATCCCAGACCTCGCCGCGAACCGGATGATCGTGCGTATCGATGATGTAGGTTCCCATGTCGCTATGTCCGGCGAGATGGAATTGCACCACTTGGGCGGCGGGCACGCCATGGATGAAGTCGAGGGCATCATAGCCGTGATTGAAGGCCCCGACGAACACGTTGTTGACGTCGAACAGCAGCCAGCAACCCGTCCGCCGTGTCAGCTCCGTGAGGAACTCCCACTCCGTCATCTCCGATTGGCCGAAGCGCACATAGCTTGAAACGTTCTCGATGGTGAGCGGCCTGCCGAGCAGCTCCTGCACCTTGTGGATGCGGGCGCCGACATGATCGAGCGCTTCATAGGTGTAGGGAATGGGCAAGAGGTCGTGGAGATTGAAGCCGTGCACGCCCGTCCAGCACAAATGGTCGGAAACCCATTTGGGTTCGGCGCGGGCTGCAAGCTCCTTCAGCGCCTTAAGATAATCCATGTCCAGCGGCGCGGTTGAGGCAATCGACATCGAGACGCCATGCATCACGATGGGATAGCGGGCGCGGATCTTTTCAAGCATGGCGAGCGGCCGGCCTCCCGGAACCATGTAGTTCTCGGAGATGATCTCGAACCAGTCCACCGCCGGTTCGCCGCTGAGGATTTCGTCGTAATGCTGCGGGCGCAGTCCCAGGCCGAAGCCGAGATAGGGCGGTTTTTCTTGCATGCTGCTGGCCATGTTTCTTGCCCTTCATGCCTCGGAAGCGGAGAGGAAGGCTGACCGGATCCGGTCAGCCTCCTTTTGCGGCTACTGGCGGTTAAGACTTTTTGAAGGTCGCGCCCTTGATCTTCGCGCACTCCTGCTGGGTCATCGCAAGGAAGCCCTTGCCCTTGCAAGCATTCTGGCCCTTGCACGCGTTGCTTGCGGTCTTGCAAGCGCCTTGGCCTTTACAAGCGTTGGCGCCGATGCAATGACCCATGGCTGTCTCGGCTTGGGCAACGGGGGCCATTGCGGCGCCGGCAAGAACGAGGGCTGCAGCAGCGGCGGCGATAGCCGTTCAGGAGTAGTGGGCAAGCTTCATGGCGTGTTTCCTTTGTTTAAAGTTGGAAATGCTGAGGGGCTAAATTGCCTGCTACCCCCCTCAGAGCGTTAACGTGGCAGCATTGAATATGTTTTCGCTCGCTGGGCCGCCCTGTTACGTCACGCAATATTCAACTTTTTTTGATTGCTGCCGCGAAACGCTGTCAGGAAATGGTCAAGCGATAGTGCGCCTGCCCCGTACTTCATGAGATAGAGCAGCGAGACCGCCCAAACGCCGTGCGTGTCGAAAGCATTGGGATAGACGAAAATCTCGATGACGAGGGTCATGCACAAAAGGAGGAGAGCGGCGAAGCGGGTGAGAAGCCCGGCGAGAAGAAAGATGGGCAGCGTGATCTCTGCCGCTGTCGCCATATAGGCCGCGATCTCCGGCGGGATGACCGGCAGCTTGTACTCATCGGTGAAAAGCGCAAGCGTGTTGCCGCTGCTCCAGCCGTCGAGCTTGAGGAGGCCCGAGCGGAGGAAAGTCGTGCCTATTCCGATACGGGCGATAATAGCGATGAGATCGCCGGGAATGCGCTCGAACAGAGCGGTAGCTTTGCCTAGCAAATTTAGCATGATGCATGTCTCCTCATGGTTGGTGGGCCGGGCTGAAGCCGCTGAACGCGCCGGCGGCGATGAGCCTGGCGAGCGAGGGCGGCAAGCAGAAGCCGTCATGGGCGGCAGCCTGAATTGCCGCACCGGCAAGCGTGGCGCCCGCCCCGAGCGCGGCAGCGAAGGCGTGCTCCCCAGGCTCCAGGCGCAGCACCGTCACCTCGGCTTCCGGGCGTAAAATGAGTGCCGCCTCTCCTGGCAGGCCGCCAACGCCGAGCACTTCGGCATCGTATGTGTTGGTTTCCCAAATACTGACGACTGGGTACGGCGAGGCGATGAAGCCTGCCGAAGGGTGAAGCTCGAAGGTCAGCTCGCCAGCCCGCTCAGGCGGCGCGGCGGACAGGCTTGCGGCGGTGAGTGTTTTGCATTCGGCGGCGTTGTAAGCAGTGTTTCTCAGCCATTCGAGCCGCGCAACATCGCCAAGGTAGGGGAGCCCGCGCGCCGGCTCGAAACTCTCGAGGAACGGGGGAAAGCCCTCGCCATATTCGACGAGGACCGGCGAGCGCGGCGGGCACGCTTCGATGAAGAGCCCCGCGGCGGAGCGGAAAAACTCTTCGCCCACCAGGCGTTCGATAACTGGATAGCGGGCGCGCAGAAGGTTAATGAGGCTTGCGAACACATTGTTTCGGTAGACGGCGAAGCGCACGCCGGGTGTGGCATCGCTTGGGATGGCATCGCCGCGCCGCAGCAGCGCGCGGGCGAAACGGGCTTGAAGTCCAGCCAGATCCCCGCCGGCGGCATCAGCGGAAGCGCGCATGGTCCGGCCTCCCCCCGGCGATGAGAATTGCGCCTGCCTTTTCAGCCTCCGCAACGAGCGCATCGAGCGCCGGAACGTCGTTGTCCCACTCGATCAGCGTTGGCACGGCGCCGGCGCGGCGGATGGCGCGCGCATAAAGCGCCCAAACGGCATCGCGCACGGGGCTATCATGCGCGTCTATCAGGAACCGCTCGCCCTCGCTGTCTGTGGCTTCGAAATGCCCGGCGAGGTGGATCTCGCCTACATGTGCCATAGGGAAGGCATCGATATAGGCGCTCGCATCGAAGCCGTGGTTCACGGCCGAGACATAGACGTTGTTCACATCGAGCAGTAAGCCGCAGCCGGTACGGCGCGTCAGCTCCGTGAGGAATTCAATTTCGCTCATATCGCTGGATGAGAAGGCGACATAGGTGGACGGGTTCTCGATAAGGACTTCGCGGTCGAGAACGCTCTGCACCTCGTCTACATGGCTTGAAACAAGCGCAAGCGTTTCAGCCGTGTAAGGCAGCGGCAGGAGATCGTTGAGATAGGCGCTTTCGTGAGTCGACCAGGCCAGATGCTCCGAAACCAGTCCGGGATCGTAGCGGTCCACGACATCTTTGAGCCTTCGCAGGTGGTTCTGGTCCAGCGGCCCCGCCCCGCCGATGGAAAGGCCGACACCATGGACGGAAAGAGGATAGCGTTCGCGCACCCATTCGAGATGGCGGTGCGGCGGCCCGCCCGCTCCCATGTAATTCTCGGCGTGAACCTCAAACCAGCCCACATCCGGAGGTCTTTGCATGATGGCGCCGACATGCTCGGGCTTGAACCCGATCCCGGCGCGAGCCGGGATGGAAGCGGAACAGCGCTTTCCGGCAGGACGCACGGCAAGCATGACGAATTCTCCTTTCCTTGAAATCCTACGCCGCTGCGCCCTTCATCCGAGCTAGCCGGGGGGCGGCCTGCTCATGGTTCGAGACGGCCTTCGGCCTCCTCACCATGAGGAGGCCACCCGCCTTATCCTGAGGAGCCGCGCAGCGGCATCTCGAAGGATGAGGGGGTGCAACGGCTATTATCGATGCGGTCCGGCGTCAGCCCTTTATTGGCTCGATCGAGCCATTCCGCTTTGTGCCATCTTTCAGCGTCACAACTGTCGAGGCGCAGGTTCCCTTGGGTACGAGGGTCCACGCGGCCTTGTCGTAATCAACCTTCGCAGTGCCGGCGCAGGAATTATTGCCCGTGGACGCGCAGTCGTTATGACCCGCCTTTGCGACACCGTAGCATTTCTCCTTGGCGGCGCCTTCTTCGGCGGCTTGGGCTGGAACCGCAGCGATTGCGAGGGCTGTGGCAAATGCGCTGGCGAGCGCTGCGTTGAAAGTCCGGTTGCTCATCTCTTAACTCCTTTTGAGAAAAGAGCCTGGAAAGGCTCATGCCGGGATTACGCAACGGCTGGTTCTAGTGTTACAGCGGTAACAGAAGTGTGTCCGGGTGTGATTGCGCGGTGCACCTGAGCTGTAACAATCGGGCGCTTTGCGGCGTAGTATAGGGATGGAGCGGCAAATACGTGCGCGGCAATGAAGGCCAATGGGCCAGTTGGATGCGGGCTGCCAATGCCGGCAATAGCGGAGCCTACCGGCTCCTGCTCGAAAGTCTGGCGCCGTTTTTGCGTAGGCTTGCGCGTCAAGGATTTGCGAAAGCGGGACTTGGCACTGGGGATGTTGAAGACGTGGTGCAGGAAACTTTGCTGGCCATTCACCTAAAGCGCCAGACATGGGACGCGGACCAAGCGTTTGTGCCCTGGGTGCGGGCAATCGCGCGAAATAAGCTGATCGACAATCTGCGGCGGCGCGGGAACCGCACCGAAGTGCCGGTCGAGGACTTCGCTGAGGTTCTTCCCGCCGAGCCAGCTGCCGAGGAACTGTCGCCGCGTGAGGCGGAGCGCCTCCTGTCCGTGCTAGGCGGCCGTCAGCGGGACATCGTTCAGGCGATTTGCGTTGAAGGTGCCAGCATTCAGGAGGCCGCGGCCCGGTTCGGCATTTCCGAGGGCGCAACGCGGGTTGCCTTGCATCGGGGCCTTGGAGCGCTGTCAGCGGCTTACAGGAGCGGCGAGCGATGAGAACGGACGAACTGATCAATGCGCTGATTCAAGATCATGCGGCGCGCCCTCAGCCAATGCCGCTTCACCAGACTTTTTTCGTGGCCATGGCGGCGGGGGCGGGCGTCGCCACCATCGCATTCGCGTTGACCTTGGGGGTGCGCCCCGACATCGCTTCGGCGATCGAGACCTGGCGTTACGATTTCAGGTTCGTGATAATGGTCACGCTCCTGATCACTGCGGCTCGATTGGTTTGGCAGCTTGCCCGGCCGGCTGCGGATACCCGCTCCGCGGGGTTGGCTTTGCTGGCTGCGCCTTTGCTGCTAGCGGGCGCTGCTGCCTATGAGCTTTGGGTTGTCCCGGAGTCTCAGTGGCTGCAGCGCGCTGCCGGTACGAACTCAGTGGCCTGTGTCGTAAGCGTTGTGCTTCTATCGCTCGGCCCGCTGGCCGCGGCTCTCTTCGTGCTCCGGCGTGGCGCTCCTCTAAGACCGGGCCTGGCGGGCGCTGCGGCGGGACTGCTTGCGAGCGCGCTTGCCGCGACGCTTTATGCCATTCATTGCCCGGACGACTCGCCTTTGTTTGGCGTCATCTGGTATCCAATGGCCATGGGTCTCGTCACGCTTGCAGGAATGCTCGCCGGAAGGCGTTTGCTTCGCTGGTGACGCCTAGCGTCATCGCGAGGGGGCTCTTGCCGCCGTGGCGATCCATACCGGCATCGGTGACTTGGCCGTGGATTGCTTCGCTTCGCTCGCAATGACGGTACCAGGATTAACGATGGATCGCTTGTCTTTTTGCCAGATGTACTCAATTTGAGTTAAACTCGGCATATTCGTCCTTCCAGCCGAACCTGTTTCATGATTGCCTTTGCGCAACGCTTCGCCCGCCGCTTGTTCTGCCTGCCGGTTCTGTTGGCCTGTGCCGTGGTCCCGCCGCAGCAGGCTGCAGGCGTTGAGCCGGACGCATGCGAGACGAGGTGGCCAGAGAACCGCCTGATCGTTGGGACTGACTTGCAGGCCCGGCGTTTCATGCTGGAGGCGCAAGGCGGCAGCGAGCTTACGCCGCCATTTCCGGACGCCGGACTGCGGATGATATATCACCGCACCTTCATTCTCTCGCTCGATATTGCCGAGCCGGTTGCCCTGTTTAAAACGGACGCGCCGAGGACCGTGCTGGTTGCGCGGGACAAGGAGCGCAGCGCGCCGCTCCACATGCCAGTTTTCTTTGTGGGCCGGAGCGGAGAGTCGCTCGATGATATGAAAGCGGATGCGGAGAGGGTAGCCTTCGCTCAATCCGGCTGGCTCCATGATGGGGACGATTTCGCGGAGGTTAATTTCCGCTTGAGGAGAGGCGGCTCGCTCTTCGGCGACATCAAGCCCTTCTTTATCTGCGGCCTCCCCGGCATCCTGCTCTGCAAAGGCTATTGCCCTGGCGATACTGTCACTCTCGCTGCGTCTCTGGTCAATTGGGCTGTGAAAACGCCGGCTGCACAAGCATCCGCGCCGGCGAAGCCGCAACCCGTTTCGCCCTCCCCGGCTCCCACGGCGCCTAAACCGCCAGCCGCGAAGCCATCCGAAGCAGCGCAAACACCCGAGCCGTCTCGCGAAAGAGCGCCCGTCACCGCGCATGCACCGCCTCCCGGGCCGCGTCTTGTCCTCACCTTCGTAAGGAAGTCTGGCGAGCCGGTAAGCGCTGCCGAGGTATTGGAGGCGGAAGAAAGTGTGCGCATAGAGGGTGTACCTTTGTCCCTTACGCCGGAGGGCCTGTCCGCAGAGCTGCAGGAAGCAGTAATTCAACGGGCTGGCAATCTTGAAGCGCTACAAAAGCTATTCCCACATCATGAGTTAACAGCGGTAAAGGTCCAGGAGAGCCGTTTCCTTCTCACTGCCGAGCCGCTTTACATTCGCGCCGCCAGCCTCGCGGTCAGAATCGTGGACGCGGCTGGCGAGCCGGTCCCGGGCTGCGATCTCGCCCTCGACGTCGCGCAAAACCGGCGCCTCGGAAGGGGATGGGCGGAAGCCATGAGCAGGGAGCGGACGCGCGGCCTGCCATTCGCGCAAGCCGGAGCGGAGTACGTGCTCAATCTTCCTGGAGACTTGGAGAGAAGCGGGCTCCTGATCGGCACAGCTGGCACAGGCGAAGCCGCGCGTCTCTCCAATGCCGTTTCGGAATGCTCACTGGAAGCCCGGCCCCTCGTAACGGTGGAGGAACTCCGCAGCGGCAAAATAGTGCGGTCGTTGCGGCAGACTGGACCACTGCTTATTGCGCTCCTGTCCACGGACAGCAACTTCTCCAGCGCGCTTGGCGTGAGCGCGGCAGAGGGATTTTGGTCCCATACCCTCGGCCTCGTTAACACGGTCTCAGGCGGGCCTTGGGAAAGAAAGATCCTGGCTCGTGCCCAGTCCTTCGGCATCCCGGAAACGGGTTTGCTTCAGGACGCGGGAGTTGAAGGGAAGCTCGCCGGGGAAAGCGAGCGTAATACGGCTCTCAAGATGATGTTAGAGGGGTCACGGCTGAAGCCGGAACCCCTTACGATCTTTGTGTCTAAACCAGTACAGCACATTTATTTGGACCTTGCGCTCGGTCTTATCAGGAAGGACGCCCATATCGCGCCCCGCGACAGCGCGGGTCAGGAAGCGCTTCTTCTCATTGCAGGCAGCTTGCAATCTGCGGCGAGCAGCTTCTGCCAGCAATTGCCGGGCAGTTACGGCGCTGGGAGGACAGGGCCGCAATGGGTCAAGCAGGCGCGAAAGATATTCGTGCTCGAGGTTTGGAGCGATGCGGCGGCCGGGGAGTTGGAAAAGACCGGGCGCGCAAAGCCAGCCACCGGGGCGCAGCAGGGGATTTATTCCTGCGGTTTTTCCCTCCCCGGCAGCAATAAGTTCGTGCTTTACGCCTTGCTGCCTAAGGCGCTTTCCGAAGGCGCCAGGGCAAGCACCTTCGAATATCTAGCGGCGCAAGCCGGTAGCTTTCTCAAACCTTAAAATCCGGCCACGCTCCGGCGCAAAAATTCATCAAATAGGCTAAGGGCCTTGGCGAACGCACTTCCTAGCTGTACAGCTTGCGTTCATCTAACAGGCTGTAATGGTTGATGCCGCCCCCGGCAGGTGCGGCAGCGGGGGGGGCTTCCAGCGAATGAATTGTCTTAAAGTTGATCTTCCGCTTTGCCGAGGCACGTGAGTGCCGATCTCCTAACCTCGCAAAACGGCATGACACAGCATCCTGTCTTCTTCGATCCAAAGAACCGGCGCGCAACGCATGTTTCGCGCGTTGCCTGGATTTTGGCGGTCATGAGCACCGTCGCAGGCGTTGTGTTCTTGTCGAGCCTTTTCATCTTCCGCTCTTTCCCGGAGACCCTGCAGACCTCGCAAAACCGGCGCTATGGCTTGCTTAACGATGTGGCGAAAGTACAGCATCTGGTGCCCACCGTGCGGAACCTCGCCAGGAAGGCTCAGTCGCAAAGAAGAAAATTTCCACGGTCCTCGCACCCCCTTGCTTTAGCGGCGGCAAGGGCGAAGGGCATGAAGGCCTCCGTGGCGCGGCGCGAAAAGCCGCTTACGATCGGCTTCTATGCAAACTGGGACGATGCCAGTTTCGCATCGCTTAGAAACAACGTGCAGCACCTGGACTGGGTCGTTCCAAGCTGGCTGTACCTTCAAGGCGAGTCGATGGACCTCAAGGTTACGCTCGCTGGCAAAGCGCCCGACTTAATCCGGCGGGAGAAACCCCAGGCCGCGATTCTCGCAATGATTCAAAATTCTTCCGCCTATCAGTGGGACGGGGCGGGGCTTGCACGCCTTCTTGCCGATCCGGAAAAGAGACGCGATCGCATCGAAAGCATTGTTAAGTTCAATGAAGCCAATAACCTCCAAGGCACAATCGTCGACTTCGAGCAATTCCCCGATTCTTCGCATAAGGATGTGCTGGCCTTCCTGAGCGAATTGAGGGCTGCCTTCAAGCCAAGAGGGTGGCTGATTGTGGTGGCGGCGCCCTTCGACGATCCATCCTGGAACTACAAGACCTACGCAAAACACTGCGATTACCTGATGCTGATGGGCTATGACGAGCACTGGTCATCGGGCGAGCCCGGCCCTGTTGCCTCACAATCGTGGTTTTCAACCCGGCTTGCTGCCCGGATGCGCGATCTCGACCCCGCGCATACCATCGTTGCGGTCGGCAATTACGGCTACGACTGGACGGAAGGCGGAGAGAACGCGGAGGACATTACGTTCCAGGAGGTGATGCTCACCGCCCGGGATGCAAAAGCAACGATCGAATTCGATCCTGCAACGCTCAACCCGCGCTATTCCTATGGCGATGACGGCAAAACCCATCGCGTGTGGTTCCTCGATGCGGTGACGGCATACAATCATCTGAGAGCAGCCGACCGGTACCGCCCCGCGGGCTACGCGCTTTGGCGTCTTGGAGCGGAAGATCCGTCTATCTGGTCGGTGCTCCCGCGCAGCTATAACGCGCCGCCGTCAGATTCTCTTGCCAAGATCACGCCCACGAACGACGTGAATTTCATTGGCCATGGCGAACTTTTGCAGATCGCGGCGCAGCCGTCGCCAGGCGCCAGAGAGTTCAAGGTCGACGATGCGAATGCGACAGTCACCGGCGAGACCTACACCAAAATGCCCGCCTCCTTCGTGATCCGGCGCGGAGGCGATGTTCCGGGCAAAGTCGTGCTCACTTTTGACGACGGACCAAGCCCGGAATGGACGCCCAAAATACTCGATATTTTGAAAGCCAAGGGCGTTCATGCCAGCTTCTTCATCGTCGGAGAGAACGGCGCGGCAAACCCGAGGCTCGTGCAGCGCATTCTGGCGGAGGGGCACGAACTCGGCAATCATACCTTCACCCATCCCAATCTTGGGGAAACGCCGGACAGTGTCGCGGGCATTGAGCTCAACGCCACGCAACGCCTGATCGAGGCCCTCACAGGGCGCTCTACCAGGCTTTTCCGCCCGCCCTATTTCGGCGACGCGGAACCGTCCACCGCCCAAGAAATCGCGCCCATGGGGGTCGCGGAGAGGCTCGGCTATCTCACGGTCGGGCTTAAAGTCGATCCCGACGACTGGCAGCAGCCCTCCGCCGGAAAGATTGTGCAGCGGGTCATCGCGCAGACCACGGACCCCGACCCCGAAAGACGGGGGCAGGTTGTGCTGTTGCACGACGGCGGAGGAGACCGGTCCCGCACCGTCGCAGCGCTTCCGGAAATGATCGATGCTTTGCGGGAAAAGGGACTTGAGTTCGTCACCATTTCGGAGCTTGCCAAGTGGACCAAGGATCAGGCCATGCCGCCGGTCCCCTCCGATGAGGCAGCGCCGGTGGTGAACCGTTACGTGTTCTTCACGCTGAGCTGGCTGCAAGGAGCATTGAATTGGATGTTCCTGCTCGCGATCGCGCTTGGAATTGGCAGGCTGGTTGTCCTTTGCGGGCTTGCCCTTGCAGGCTGGGCGCGCGGAAAGGGCAAGCAGCCGCCTTCCGACGCCGGCGATCTTTCGGTCTCGGTGATCATACCGGCATTCAATGAAGCGAAGGTTATTGCTTCGTCGATCCGCCAAATCCTCGCAAGCACCCATCAAAACACCAAAGTTATCGTCGTCGACGATGGATCGGCTGACGGCACCGCGGATGTCGTGCGAGGCAGCTTCCCGGATGATGAGCGGGTGACCCTCATCACCACCCAGAACGGAGGCAAGGCAAGGGCGATCAATCTGGGGCTTGCGCGCGCTGACGGCGACATTGTTGTCGTGCTCGATGCCGACACGCAATTTGAAGCCTCGACAATCTCAAGGCTTGTCCGCTGGTTCGCCGATCCTGCGGTTGGCGCAGCCGCTGGAAACGCCAAAGTGGGCAACCGCATCAACGTGCTCACGCGCTGGCAGGCGCTCGAATATGTGACCGCTCAAAATCTGGAGCGCCGCGCTTTGGCAACCCTTGGCTGCATCACCGTTGTGCCAGGCGCCGTGGGGGCGTGGCGCCGGGAAACCATCGTCAAGCTTGGCGGCTTTCCGTCCGATACGCTTGCCGAGGACCAGGATCTGACCATCATGGTTCAGCGCGAGGGCTACAAGGTCGTTTTCGACTCCTCCGCTGTGGCTTGGACCGAAGCCCCGGATACAATGGCGGGCTTGGCCAAACAGCGTTTCCGCTGGGCGTTCGGCACGCTGCAATGCTTGTGGAAGCACCGGCGCATGAACCTCAACCCGCGTTACGGTGCGCTCGGCCTCGTCGCGCTGCCGCAAGTTTGGCTATTCCAGATCGCGCTCGCCCTTGTTTCGCCGCTGGTCGATCTCGTTCTCATCACGCAGCTACTAAGGACGCTCACCGACTACCTCCAGCATGGCGATCAATTCAATTCCGATAATCTCCTCGTTACTGCGTCCTACTATGCCGTCTTCATGACGGTCGATCTGACCGCCGCGGCAATCGCCTTCTTTATGGAGAAGAAGGAAGACCGCTCGCTCTTGTGGTGGCTCATCCTGCAAAGGTTCGGCTATCGTCAGATCATGTATTACGTTGTCGCGAAGTCGGTTTTGAAGGCGTTGCAAGGCCGCCTCGTCGGCTGGGGCAAGCTTGAGCGGAAAGCGACCGTGACGGCCGGCGAGGGTATGCGAGCGGCGGAATGATGCCGCTGCGGCATCATACGGCAAAAATCTTAGCTCAACGCCCCTGGGAGAGGGAACGGTGTTGCACGCTCCCGCGCCTTGTTCAGGCGTCCCTTCTCCCATGGGAGACCTTTGCAAAACAGCATATCCCTCATGGTTCGAGACGGCCTCTCATCCCGAGCCAGTCGAGGGACGGCCTCCTCACCATGAGCGATATCAAGTACTTACTCCTCATCCTGAGGAGCGGCGCAGCGGCGTCTCGAAGGATGAGGGGTAGCACGATCGAACAGTGTCCGCCTATTGCATCAAGACTTCGACAAGCTTCGTATCGCCGGCCGCCACGGAGAATGCTCCCGCATATTGGCGGTCGCCATGCTGGGCGGCTACGCGATAGTCTCCCGCGGCCAGGATGTGCGTTGGGAACGCGCCGGCGCTCTCCTTGATCACCTCACCGGCCGAATTATAGATCGTCCAGCGCGTGTCCGCTGCCGCTTCGCCCCCCGAACGCTGTACCAGCTTGAATGTGATCCTGCCCGCGTCGTGATCGACACCGGCTTCGGTAATCTTGCCTGGCTCGATCACCACGTCCGTCGCGATAACCGAATTCGCATCGCCATAGGTGCTAACGACGTGATAGATGCCGCTGTTCAGCCGCATGACCACGCCCGGCCTCAGGTCGCCATAAAGCTTCTGGCGGTTGCCGAACTGATCCTGCGTATCCGAGAAAAGTTCAAATTTGAGAAGATGCTCGGCGGCGATCGGCCCATGAGCGAGCGTGGGGTTGATGCGCAAGCCGCCAGCGTTGATCACGAAATCTTCCTTCGTGGGATTCTCTGGCCAGACGCCGACCTTCTTGGTCAGATTCGCCCTGCCATAAGCGATATTGATCAAGTATTCTCCAGGCTTCAGCACCAATGTCGGCCGGGGCTCGCGAACTGTCTCAAGAAGGTGGTACTTGCCATGGGCTCCAGGACGCCCTTCGAAGATGCGCCAGACAATGTCGGCTGTCATCGGAGCGGCTCCTTCGCTTAGATATGCCGTCAAGGTGACTGGAGCGGGCGGACCGGATGTTGGTGGAACAGGCCTCGATTGCGCCTCGGCATTGCCGCCGCCATCGTCGATAGGGGTTTTCGGCTCCTCGCCCTCCATCGGAATGCGTTCGCCCTCGACGACCGAAGCCGCGCCCTTCGGAGCTTTGGGGGCGGCTTGCGCTGCACTCAAAAACCCTTTGCCGGCCCAGATGCACGGGGAGAATCCCAACATCACGGGCACGAGAAATGCGATTCCGGTCTTGCGCATGTCCGTCAGCGGCCACCAAAACGTTGCAGGAAGCGATTGCCGGGTGCCAAGCTAGGTCCGGCGTTCGATATAAATGAGGCAGCCGCGTTCTCAGTCGCCGATTTTCGTGGTTTGGGTCTCACCGGCCACGACGCGGATTTGGGTTTTTTTCGCGGACGCTGGCGCCGTCTTGCCGCGGCACTCCAAATCGTAGAGGCCGGCTTTGAGGATGAAACTCATGGCGCTGCCCGAGGCGCGGCCTACCGGGGCGGCATTGCCATCGGCTCCTGCTTCGTAGACGGTGCAGACCTCGCCGCCTTTACCGGACGGCAAGGTAATTCTCGCCTCGCCAGCGCTGAGGACCACATTGAGCGATGCGATTTGCCCGGCGCCGATCGAAACCGTGCTTTCCGCGCGCGCATTCCCGTAGACAGTTTCCACGCGGTAGCTTCCGGCCGGAAGCTGCACGCGATGCGATGCAGCCTCGATCCTCAAGAGAGGCATCAGGGACTC
>CAZCIF010000075.1:0-15455 GCA_964498645.1 uncultured Rhodomicrobium sp.
CCATTCGCGCTCTTCGTCCTGCTCGAAATCGTCATCCCAATCTTCATCGCTGTCATCTCCAGCGATGGGCTTTTTCCGGTAATCGCCGGTTCTTTCGTCCACATTGAGTTCGACGAGTATTCCGTAAGCGGTCGAGTTGGCGAGAAGCTTTAACGCCTTTTCCAGCGCGGTCAGGCGTTTGATCTCCGCGTCGTAAATGCCTTCGGCATTTTGATCATTGAGGGCATCGCGCCTTATCTGGATTTTTGTCCGGCGATTGATGATTTGAGTGAAGAAGTCACCATCCTTCAGCGAGAAATCTTCCCCGAACAATTTGATTTTGCCCGTGTCGGCTTGCGGGCCTGGATAAAGGGTGATCGCATCGATGATGTGCGGTGTCTGGAGCGATATCACTTTCGAGGCGAGCGCATCCGCCATGGCAAGCCAGACGGGAGGGCCGTCGATGTATTCGTTGACGCCGATATTGAGGGAGTTGCTTTCGCCGTCATAATCCGCGCGTATCGGCAGAACATCTCCTTCGCGCGGCGCGACATGAACAAGCGCCTTCATGAGGGGATGCGCCCAGGCGCGCCGGTCTTGAAGATCGGCTGGCGAAGTGTTTTCGAGAAAGGCGCGAACGTCATCCAAATGCGCGGAAGGCGCTGTGCGGCATCGGTCCCGCGTTTCGAGGGCAAGCGCGAGAAAGGCCTTCCAGTCGATGCGCACAAAGCCTATGCCCGGCCGCCGCTCTTCGACGGCGATCCGAACACCATCAAAAGAGCCATATTTTCGCTCAATCGCTTTTTCTGCGATGTGCGCCAGCTGCTTCCGCAGAGCATGGGTGCGCCCGTCTTCGGCGAAGTAGCTCGCCTGCGCGTAAAGCTGTTTACAGTGTGCAAGCCTCTGGAGGTCTTTGTCATTCCCTATGCGAATGCATTCTTCGACCCAATGAGGAATCGCACCGCAGCGGATTTCATAGGTCTTTGCGAGCACATAGTCTTGCAGTCCCATGATCGCGTTGACGGTCGGATATTCGGATTTGAAGTCGCAGAAGCGAACTTCGGTGATCTTGTTGCGGATGCGGACTTCGCTCCGGCCGCCATAGAAGGATTGCATGGCGCAGCCGGTAACAGAGGCCGGAAAATTCGGGTGGGACGGTAAGAAGCGGGGAACACGAAGGTCTTCATAATAACCCTTGCCAAGGCTCGCTTCGCTGTAGATCTGCCAGATAGGCCTACTGATACCGTGCCCGGCATAGATCTTGGCGAGCTGCAGATAAACCTCGAAATTGCATTGCACATCTTTGAAACAGTATTTGAGCGCGTCCTCATTGATTGGCTCATCGAAAAGCTCGAACTCTCCCTTCTTTGTTTTGACCTCTTCCTTGAATTGGACATGAGACAAATATCTGAGGCTCGTTGGCGTGGTGGCGCCGAGCAGCGCCGATGCGAGCTGATTTGTATCGACGAAGTTCGCCTCGATTTCCGGCATGCTCTCTTTTGAGCCCGGCTTCTTGCCGGTGGCAAAGCTGAACTTCCTCTTCTTAGAGCCAAGCGGCTTGATCTGGACTGCCGGGTGAAGGTAGCACCAATCATTGCCGTTGCACCGGCACAGCTTGTGAGAGAAACCGCCCGCAGCCTCCTTCCCGCGTGACAGGCCCGCCTTGGTCGAAAGCGCGCCGATATCGAACGCGATATTGTGGCCGATAATAATGAGGTCTTCGCCCACGCCTAATTCATCCGCTCGCAAATAGAAAACATTCTTCACGAAATCCGCCACGTGCATCAATTCCATTTCTGGAAACGGCTTGCCCGTCGCCGGATCGAAATTTTCGCGGCGATGGCGCTTGGCGTTAAAATCATCGCAAAAGGCTTGAAGCGCCTGCAGCTCTTTCGCCCGTGCCTCCGGATCGGGATCGAGCAAATCGGGATTGTAAAACAGGCCGATCTCGAATGGGGCATTCAGCTCATTGCGGAACGCTCTATCTCCGGCTTCTGTGCGCGGATATTTTCGCGGGTTCCAATGCATCGCCATGCGGGCTTCGCCATCAATGCCGCGAAGCTGATAGATGCCGTAGCGCGCCTTCTGTCCATGCTTGAAGATGAAGGTTTCCGTATCGAAGATCAGCATAAAGCCGGCATGCGGGCGTGCCCGGTCTTTGATCTCGATCTCGTGCTGTTTCGGCTTATGAGGCTGCCGTTCAGTTATTGGATAGCCATGCTTGCGGGCGATGGCCTTGCGGCGCTTGACTTCACGCCCGGCGTCCGCCGCCCATCCGCCGCGCGGCGTCATATAGCTGCGAAGCGCTTGCGTTACGGCGGAAATGTTCGAAGCCTGAGTGCGCTCCGATGCCCGCCTGCCGCTATTTGTCATTTTTCAGCTTCCTCGCAAAAGCGTAAGACATCTCTCGAAGTTCTTCGTCTCGTACCGGATCGCCTGTTGAGAACAGGCTCATGATCACGGGAGCTGCGGCCAAACCTGCCCCAATCATGTCAACCACGCTTTTGTCTCGGCTTTCCCAATCTGGCAGAAGCTCCGCTTGGATTTTCATCAACCCGTCCTCACGCCTCGATTTGACGGTGTGGCAGTTGAGACAGAGTTTCTGTGTCAGATTTCCTATCCCCAAAACCGTCTGCGCCTTGCGGCCTATGGGATGGTCGTTTTCGAAAGGCGCGTTTTCCCGTCCGCATTTGGGACAGACGGGAATCGTTTCGAGTTTCGGCTTTTTGCGCATCGCCGCGCAGCAAAGGCAGATGAAGCCGCCTGTCTTCTTATCCCTGTTCACGGCCGCCCTTCGATATTCATTGCAAATGTCGCAGGTGGCGTAAGGGGGAAGACGCCTTGGATTCCGGTAGAGCGCCATCGTCAGACCTTTCCGCTCATCCGCCTGTCGTCAAACTCCTCACGCTGTTCAGGCGTCATCTGCGAGAGAGCGTCGTCGATGGTTTCGAGGTTGCTCGCCAGATAAATCCGATTCCCGTACACGTCGTAAATGCGTTTGCGCGAAAGTTCCTCGATTGTTTCCACCGCCTTTTTGCGGTCCTTTTTCGAAGTCCTGTGATCTTGGGCGGTGCTGACGGCTTTGGACCATTGCGCGAGGATTGCGCCGCCCGTTCCGGCGGCGCTCACTTTTCGAGGCGAGGCGTCAGAGTAGATCACCAAATAGGGTGACAGGGCGAGCTTGTTGCGGCCGCGTTCTTTGATGATCGTGCCGGTTTTCTTGTCGCGTTCGAAGAATGGCAGGCTTTGCTCTTTGATCCCCTTATTGAAGGCGGTCCTTGAAAGGCCGACCTCCTTGCGTGCCTTCTCGAATGACATTCCCGGAACGGCATTTCCATGCGCGTCCGTTCCCGGAGCCATGAGGCGGCCGACAACATCGATTTTGGCGTTAAGCGTTCGCTTGTCTCGCGCAGGGGTCTTTTTGAGCTTCCGGATTTTCTCTTTCAGGTATTTCGTCTTACCGTCGGGCGGTCTCTTAATATTTGCTGGCATGACGGTCCCCTCACATCCAAATTGAGAGGAAAGACTTTGCCTCTCTTTGACAAATCGAGAGGGATTTGCTATGAGAAATAAACATGCGTTCTCTCCAAGTCGCCCAGCATGGCGTTGCTGGGAGACTGCTTTAAGAGCCGGATTGGTTGGGTTTCCCTTCCGTGTTCTTGACACGAAGACGCAAGACAACTGAACAGCGCAAGCAAAAGACGCTGACGAACAAGACCACGTTTTTGCTTTTAAGAGACGCCGCAGGCTCGGGATCAACCCCGAGCGCTAATCAAATCCCGTGACATGTGGCGAGGCGGGTCAGTGAACGGCATGACCGCCGCCCTGCTTTTTTACCGCTTCCAAATAGGCTTCCGAGGCTGCTTTCCGCGCCGCCCAGTATTTCAGCTTGGCGGCTGAAATGTCATGGTCACACACGGCCTTCGCCAGGCGCATCACTTCGAAATAGCGCGCCCGTGCCACTTCAAGTGAGGACGGCGCAATCTCGTGGTGTGCTCGTATTCCGTCAGTGCTGTCTTTATTGGGATTGCCCATCGCTTAGACCTCCCGTTTCCTAGCTTTTCCTACGCGTTTCAAGCTATTCTCGTTGGCTACAATACTGGGATACTTGTCCTGTAACCCGTTATCGATGAAATGCTTCACAATCAGCTTCCTGATAAACGCCGTGCGGCTGAGACAGTTATCATCGACGTACTTATCGAGTGCGTCCATGAACACCGGATGCATCGGTATTGTTAGCATTTTTAGTGCCATATTTCCTATCCTTTGTGAGGTTGATACTATGCTATACTTTTAACAAAATATCGGGCTGCCACCAAAATTACAAGTCTGTCAAGCGCTATCTTTGGCTGTTCCGTTGTGAAGCTGCGCATTAAGAATTACAAGTAAAGTGTTTCTACCTTAGATGGCAGCGCCGTTTTGATTTCACTTTTATCAAAGCTTTCTCACTACTTCAAATCAGCTCCTGTATGCTTGTCATGATTAGATCTTAACCATTGATAATGTTTCTTGTGATAATGTATTTTGTAATTCTTCGCTGTTACGTGATTTTTTGAGGCGGTCGCAAATGATAGCACAGCAGATCAGCGGCAGACAGGCCGAATTATGCTTAGACTGTACTTCAAAACCTTCCTTCAAGCCGGTTGCGGGAGCCTCATTGGCGGGCAGCCGGGCCGGGCTGGCACGCAAGCCCTCGTGCAAGCGGGTTCGTCTCGGAGACCTTCCCGAAAGGACCGTTCAGAGGATCGTTCAGCTTCGCGATGCGGGAAACTCGTTCCGCAAGATCGGCGCTGAAGTCGGCCTCGCTCATGGAAGCTGCGGACGTGTCTACAAAAAGGCTGTACACGGGAAGGCGCTGGAAACACCATTGAGCATTCCGAAGCGTGCCCGGCTCGGAAGCGCCACGAAACCGGATTTCGAGAAGATCGACAAAGCCGTGTCTCAAGGCGCGGACATTAAGAGTGTCTGGCGCGATTACGCGGCACACTCGCAGCGCGCCTATAGCTATACGCACTTCTCGCAGCTCTATCGAACGTGGCTCAATGAGAGGCGTTACGGCTCTTCAAGACAGGACTTCGCGCCCGCACGGCATTCCGTGGAGGAATTCACGGCTTCAAGGGATTATTGGAAAGACCGCGCCGATCCAAGATCATCCACCCTTGTGATTGGCGACCGCTGCTCTCTTAAAATCGAACGCGGCGATCTCGTGATTTGGGATGGCGAAAGCGAGCGCCGCTTTCCGAAAGTCGTTCATGGTTTGAAAGCTCTCGTTTTCGCGGGCTTTGGCGGAACGCTCTCGTTCCAAGTCATCAAATGGTGCGAACTGCAAGGCATCGGCCTTTGTACGCTCGGCTGGTATGGCGAATTCGTCGGCATCACCGGCACGCATCTTAGCGCGACCGTCGATTTACGCCGCGCTCAGTTCCGGGCGAATTCCTTTTGCGTCGCGCGCGAAATTCTCGCACAAAAGCTTCTGTCAGGCGTCAGCACCGCCAAGCTCGGCAAGGCAGCACATGCGAAAGCGCTCGCCCGCCTGAAATCGGCCCGCACCGTCGGCGACCTCTTTCCTATCGAAGCAGAGGCGGCGATTTCCTACTGGGACAATTGGGCGTTCGATCTTCTCTTTGTGCGGAGAAATTGGCCTCCGCAGTGGGAGCGCTTCGAGCATCGCGCATCGCCGATCTCTGGCAACGGCCGTCACGCCACGCATCCCGTCAATGCGATCTTGAATTATGCCTACAGTGTCGGTGCCGCTCATCTCACCCGTGCGCTTGCGGCTTACGGCTTCGATCCTGCATGCGGCTTCCTTCATGCCGATGCGCCGGGCCGCATGTCACTCACCTATGATGCCCTTGAGTTGCTGCGCGCGGACATCGATGCCGCGTTGCTACCGTGGATTTCATCGCGCAAATGGAAGCGGGCGGATTTCCCCGTCACGCCGGAAGGCGTTGTACGCTTGCAAACTTCACTTGCTGCCGTTGTCGCGCAGCGGATATCCGAAACGATCAAGGCGGGCGATCTGGACCGCATTTGCGCTTGGCTGGAAGACAAAGTGCGCCGCGCTTCGGCTTAGCGCCGGATGGCCCTGTTCATTTTGAAGCGCGGCGGCCGCCTTTCAAAGGTAAAGGGGGCTTTTCGCCGGGCGGCGGTTTTATGAAGAATTCCGCCAGCTCTACTTCAAGCTTCTCCGCGAGACGGTGCGAGAGATCGACAGTAGGATTTTCCTCGCGCCTCTCAAGACCGCCAAGGTAAGCGCGATCAATACCGGCGTCGAAGGCAAGCTTCTCCTGCGACAGGCCTTTTTCGACCCTGATCCGCCGCAAGTTCCAAGCTACCAAAGCTCGCCCGTTCATCGGGCGAGGTCAACATTCCACAGCCTATTAAACCACTGGATATAGCCATCGTATTTGGATTAGAAAGGTTGGCGGGTTTCGGAGCTTGGGGGTAAATATGATTTTCCTCGCTAGGCTGTTCGCAGGCTGGCTGATGATATCGAGCGCAGCCTTTGCGAGCACTATTTCAGGCACTTACGTTGGCAGGGGAACGAATAGCGCTGCTCTCGTCCAATTGGTTGAAACAAGCGAAGGGCATTTAGCCGGCCGTTACGAGTACTTTACATTGCATCCGGGCGGTAAGACTGAAGACATGCACGCATCTATTACCGGCGTGAGAGACGGGGAAATGGTCGTTCTGACGATCAAGCCAGCCCGAATCGGATCAACCAGCATCACCGCATCAGGAACATGCACAAACGGCGTCCTTCAACTCAGCGGCGGTGCTCAAGGGCTGAATATTCAGTTGAACCTGAGCAAGTCGAATGAAGCTGATTTTCGCGCTCAAGTCGCAGCACTCACGAGACAATCCGATGAAATCGAGCAGGCGCGCCAACGCCAACAGCTTGTCGCGCGCATAGCTGAATTAACCCGAAAACTTGATGACTTCACAGTGAAAGCGGATGGCTTTCTTCCAAATTTCGCCCTAGTCGAACAACGCTATCGTCTCATTACCAAAAATATGCGTGGCGCTTTTGCACAAGCCCGATCCATTTACGGCGATGGTCAAGCATTCGTGGCAAGAAATCAAATTTACGGCGCAATAAGTCAAGCAGCAGGCGAGGCTGAACAACTTCATATCATGATCCAGTCCTCCTTTGAGGGCTTTCGATCAAAGGTGGACCAGATCGACTCTGCATATAATGACGTGAACAAAACGTGCCGGATTGTTGTCAATATGCCCGCAGTTCCGGCGGACTGGAAGGCTTTAAGCACGGCGTGCCAGAACATGTCAGAGGTAGCGAAGAAATACCAGAAAAGTGTTGCTGCAACACATAGCGCGTTCTCCCACATCGAAGACGTGTGGCGCAAAGAGCGCCCGCAGCAGGAAAGAATAGTTCAGGCAGCAAATAGCTCCGGTTAATTTCTAGCAGGCGCTCTGCTGGCGTCGGCGGCAATGCCTGCACGGACGCGAAGCTTTCGATGCCGCTTTACGGTGTATCTATCCCAAGCACGGTCAACTTGCAAAGTACAAAAGTTTAGCCACTCACACACACACCATACAGGATGAAGACTATGAAAAGACTTCCCCCAAAGCTATTCGAGATGAGCCGACAAGGAGTCGATGAGGACCAAATTCAGTTTATTTTCGACGCGCTTATTCATGCCGAAGAAACCGGCAGGCGCTTTGTGAACGTATACCAGGGCGAAGAAACCACATTCTTATTCACCAATGACGAAGCACAAGCCAATCAGCAGTTGGCACTGTGGACTCAACGTTTCGGAGGTAACCCTATAGGCTTTGTTAATACCGGGGATACTTGGCTCGTCCGCTAAACTCCATTTGGACAAGAGGGCCAAGTCTCGCCATTTTTGCCTGTCCCACAGCTTGCACCGCTCAAGGCCGAAAGGAGAAAATGCCAGGCTCGAAAAATGCTCGAAGAGCGATGCCTGCTAGTGGATCAAATAGCAGGCGATTCAGGGTGCGCCGAGGACGGATAGGCTGGGCCAGAAATACCGAGTGAGGCTACCCCGCTTGGGAGGCATCAACGCGGCTGGGGCTGGTGTGCTCGTGACCAAAGTTTCGGATGTCGCGTCCTGAAGGTTGAGTGGACTTAGCTTTAGGTCGCCAGCCGGAGACTGGATGCAGCCCCTTGGAGTATATTTGGCCTTGTTTCGTTGAGCAGGCGATGTCTGCGTATGAGGATGCGGTAAATTTCTTGCGGCGCACGGATCAGGCCAATGAACGAAGGCGCATGCCGCTTCACTTATGCTCCTTTTGCGGTTGCACCTTTTTCCTTCACTAATTATAGTTAAAATGCAATCTTTTGCGGTCGCGCGCAAGCAGCGATATAACTGATCGGTATCGCGTAAGGATCAGACCATGCGCCTTTCTATTGAACGAATCGACGCAACCGAAAGCCAGATCCAAACCGAACTCACCGACCTTCTTAGAGGTTATTGCCAGGTTGAAATTCAATCCACCGGGACCAAGAAAAACTTCGCTGATATTGCCACGACGTATGCGCTGGCTACTTTGCATCTCCTCCCCGATGTCGCCATCGGCGTTCTGTCCAACGCTATTTATTCTTACATAAAGTCGAAACAAACAGCCTCGCTCAAAGTCAATGGCAAGGATCTAAAGGAGATGACACTTGCTGAGATTGAAGCATATATGGCGGAGCAAGCCGGCAAACAGTAAATCCGCCCAAGGTTCCAATTCCCCGTCACCTCTGATTAAGCTCACCCAAAATGAAATCAACCATTTGAACGATGTGGTCGACGGCGAGATTACGAAGACGCCCTGGGACTGTAACATCAGATCGGTTTTGTCCGACCTAATCACACTCCACAACGCCGATCTCGAGGGCAAGGATCCCGACGTGTTCGGTCAATTCCCTCCAACAAAAAACCGTCCCATGACGACCGCGGAACTGATGAGCGAGGACTTCGCTTACCTCCGTAACATGAACGGCACGTCTTTTCCAACAGACGGGATTGCATTCGAGCAAGTTACATCCAGCAAGCCCAACTCCCAGATCATAAATTTCAAGCGGCAGGCCCAATCTATTTCCGTCGTCTGCTTCAATTCCTCGTTTTTCTATCATGTGAACCGAATACTGATGCGCTTGCGCATGCTTATGCTCATCGAGCGGAACCTTGCCGTTCTAGACCAGCACCGGCCAATTATTGCCTCCTCAAACTACGACGACAAATGTCTGTACCTTTTTCTTTTGCAAGATATAGAAGCGCTTATGACCGGATCCCCGCCCGCCGAGCCTGACCCCGCTCCGTATCTCATGAGCCCCTACGAGATATGTGAGGAAATCGAGGGCGCGAGGCGCTTTGTCCTCTGCCACGAGCTCTCGCACCTTCTCTATCCCAATCATCTAAGCGACCTCCATCTTCAAAAAATGCGTGAGAGGCTTAAAACAAGCTTCCTTTGCTACCAATTGGACAAGGACAGCCTCGCGCGGTCTGTCCTAAAACTCCCCCCTCACGAGTTCATTTCCTCAGCCCTGACCCGATGGGCAGAAGCCGCCGATCTCGCATTGACTGAAGGAGCAATTCGGAGATGGACTGAGGAATTGTGGTGCGACTTGCATGCTATCCTGATGCTTGAGCAGTCCTACGAGCCACTTATGGGCTCAAAAAAGACACTGTTCGAAGTCGAGAACATGTTCATCGGGATTATGCAGATGTTCATCCTCTTCCAGTTCATGGAATTCACACCGATCGAAGAACAAATTGCGCTGTCCGTCACAAACAGGGACCTCTCGCAAAGTGTTCCGCACACGGGAATCCGAGCGATTCAGATGAATAATTACTTCATGTTTTCGACCTTGGCCAAAGATCACCGCATTCGATTTTCCTTCCACGGCCGAATGCAATTCGTCGCAAATCTTTTCAGAATACTCATGCGGCCGGCAACATGGAGAGGCATAGAAATAAACGTTCTTGATAGGATCGGCTTTCTTCCCATTGAACAGGTTGAACCAAAGCTCTTTGCCATGTTGACGGGACAAGAGAAGTCTCAATACATGACCCTCCAAGGCAACGCACGCTACATGGACGAGCGCTTGTCTCCCTTCGGTCATCGGTTCTGTGAAGGCATCGCCCTGCAGTGGCGCTCCAAGCTGGACTATTGGGACGGTATTCAAGAGCAGGCCCAGCACCTCATTCAGCTTGACGGCGCCGCCATTCACGCAGGCCAGACCTAGCTCACCGCAGCAACGAAGACGTCTGGAACTTCATATGTGCAAGTGTGGGATTGATCAGGTCTTTTCGAGAACGACTGCATTTTGAACAGGAAGTCGACTTGGTGCCGGCGGGATAGCACGCCTCTTGCCAGGTCCGGTATCGGACCCGAAGCCGACTTGGTGCGCATAAGATCGGGAGAAAACCGGCAAGACCGCTATCGACCCTGAAGAGCCCTTAGGGCGCGGCGGAGCCAGCGGGTTCTTGCTGCAAATCCTTTGTCTCGCGCCACGGCTCCGCCGAAGATGTGCGTGCCAAACACGCCGCCCAACATCGCCGCATTTTTCTCCGCCTGCAAAATCATGTCTGCAAATCCCGCTGCGCAGAACGCGTGCGCGCAAATCATGCGCACGAAGATGGTGCGCAGCCTGCCGTGAGGGGGGAGGGGGAGGTCGCCTGCGAAATGCTAAGGTCTACGTAAGCAGCCCCCCACTCCGCCAGACCCAATTTCTCCACAAGATCCTGGAAAATAAGAAGAATATCAGTTACTTGTGGCCCGTTTTCGCTTCGAAAAAAGCTGGGTTAGACTGTGCAGTCCCTTGACAAGGGCCATGTCTATTTACAGGTCAGTTTCCCGCGCAATATCGCGCTAGTGGTATCACCCTCTTTCCTGAACTCGCCTTCAACACACGCACGCATCCGCGCCGGCAACGCCTTCACGAGCATAAGACCCCAGCGGATTTTACCGCCTTGCGGCGCCCGGAGTGCATCGCCGGTCTTCGCTCAACAAAAACCCGGCAAGCCTAGCTACTATATCCAACTTATGCTAATTTTTCCCGGCGTTTTTTCAAACTCTTTAGGGGCAATCATGGATCGCCGCACCGTATTGAAGGGAATTGCCGCGCTCGCCGCATCTAGCCGCTCCAATACGGTCACGAACGCCAGCGCCGGGGAGGTGTCCTCTGGCACACGCCGGTTTGTCGATATCCATTGCCACTTCTTCAATGCGTCAGACTTGCCAATCCGCGGATTCCTCGAACGTGTCGCGCTCGCCGACTACGCACAACAAAAGGCATCCGCAGGATCTCTGCAGGTGTGGCGCGGCATGGTCGCGCAACTTGCCGATTTTGTGTTGCGCAGACGTGCGCCGACGCCGCAGGAAGAGTTATTGTGCCTGCGCGATGCAGGCTCTTGCTCCAAATATCCTTTGACCGCGGGACGTTCAGCCAAGTGGCTTGATCAGCCCAGCACGGCGTTTGAAGCGGAAAAAGAGTTGCTGACAGATGTCTTGCAGCAACATTTTGAGGGCGGGCGGGCTGCCCGCTCCCGTACTTTGAGCATCGATTCTGAAGGCGAAGACATCAACGCTTTCATTGACTTTTTGCAAGATGAGATGCGGGCGCAGGCTCAAGGCGGAAGAACCGCGCCAAGACGTACGCTGGAAGAGGCGCCAGCCGCTTCGCGCGGGGTTTTTTCCTGGATCTCTGAGCACATCCAAAGCGGAAGCAGCCTCTTCTCGCGTTACTTTCAATGGGCTAGCCTGCTTCGAAATTACCGGGCTAATATCGCGAGCACCTATATCGGCCTTTACGATCCGAACCAGCCGCGCCTCACATTGGCGACCCCGGCACTTGTTGACTATAATTTCTGGCTTCAGGATCAGTCCCCCGCCTCACTCGCAGAACAGATCGAGCTAATGGGGCTTCTTTCTCTAAAACTGCCCCGGCCAGTGCATGGCTTCGCTCCTTTTGATCCGTTGCGCGAAGTAAAACGGTTGCCCGGAGAGACTTCCTCGCTAAAAATCGTCCAAAATGCGGTTGCTGACCACGGATTTCTTGGGGTCAAGCTATATTCGCCCATGGGTTTCCGGCCCTCGGGAAACGCGGAAGCCGGCCTCCAATTTCCGGCGCACGCTGCCATGGCCGACAAGGCCTTTGGGCATAAGCTTGATGAGGCGCTCGATAGGCTTTATGCGTGGTGCGCCGCCGAAGATGTGCCAATCATGGCGCATACGACCGACAGCCAATCTGCAGGGCCGGACTTTGCCTCTCGTGCCGAGCCGAAATTCTGGGAGGCAGTCCTAAAAAAATATCCGGGCTTGCGCGTGAACCTTGCGCATTTCGGGAATTTCAGCCAGGCGAAACTGGCGGAGCCTGGGGCGGCGGCCCGGTTTGAGCTGACATGGGAATATGAGATTGGCGGCTTCGTCAAGAGTGGGCGCTATCCCAATGTCTATGCGGACATCAGCTATTTTTATTGGGTGCTGGAGGGCAGCGGCAGTGCTGAGATGGTTCGAGCGGCAAGAACCATGTTTGAACGTTACCTTCGCGAATTCGATCCGCGAGTCGAACGGCTGATGTTCGGTACAGATTGGAACATGACTGGTAAAGCAAAAGGATTTGAACAATATCTCGATAGTGTCGAGAAATTGTTTCAGGAAATCGGTTTGACGTCAGCCCAACTCGACAACTTATTTCATAATAATGCCATCCGCTTTCTTGGGCTGAATGCTGCTGAGACAAAAGCGAGTAAGCGGCTGGCAGACTTTTATCGCGGCAATGGCAGGGAGCCTCCGCCCTTCAGCTTTTAGTTCGCTCCAATTTGGATGAAAGGCTGGCATAAAGCGGGAGCCAGCCTAGATTTTCATCCAGATTCAGGCAATGCGATTGCGTCCTGGGCTAAAAGTTCTTTTAAGAGCACAGCCGCTCCGCATTGCTTGCTGACCGCGGTTTGGCTCCAGACGCCATCTCGAACATACTTCCCGCGCGAGTAATGCTGAGAAAAACTCCACAGATAGGGTGTATTTATTGGCTTTCCATTCTCATCGTGGCGTTTTCGATTACCGAAGCCATTGTATTTCTCAAAACTGTATAACAAACGCGGCAGAGACCAGTCCGTAACCAAGTTGTATTTCTTCAATGTCAATGCATCGATGGCACTGGAAGCCCAATCGTCCGGCGGATTCCATGGCTCCGGCCGGTTTGCGGGTACCTGAAAGGTTTTGGCGCGCAAGGGATCGCCATTATGCAGATGTGCTTTGAAGTTGAAGCCTGCCTCAAGCGAGTGCGTGATGCCGACGAAATACCAAGGTATCGAAACGCGCTTTTCCACATCTTCGTATTGCGTGCGCCGTTCGGGGTTGAGCATAGCCCGGACGATGGTTTTTACGCCTTCAGCCCGTTCTGGCCGGATCTGGCACGAATTAAAAAGCGCTAGATAATCGTCCTTCAAGACCTCATAGGCAGGCGCTTTAACGGCTCTACCATCTTCTTCTAACTCGGCATCGACTTCCGGCATTCGCTCTTCCGCGGTGATGGCGCCAAGAAGTTCTGCCGCATCGCCGAGAATTTCCTGTGCTTGGGCGGATCGTCCTGACTTGGCCTCTTCGGATACGCTGTCGATCAGGTCGAGAAGGCGCGGAAACAACTCCGCGTAGTCATCCGTCACGACGCCGCGGACCGCCAACCGCCCTCCGCTCGCGGAAGCCGCCCGACCCGCTAGATCCGCAAATGCAGCGCCGGCGCCACCGGAGGGTGTGCGCCAAGTCTGTGCAAAGGCACTTAGAAAGCTTGAAGGTAATGCACCCGCTAAAGCCGTGCCCGAAACCAGCAAATGCAAAAATGACCGGCGGCCCAACATATTGCCCTCCCCTTCACATTCCCGGCATACATGGTAAACAAATAGCAAACAACATACAAACAATTGATGACAAATCATTCAAGCGCGCTTAATGTCCAAACCGGTCTGACATTGCACCTCAAGCGCGCAGGGCAGCTCGCTTTGGCACTTTAAGTTTTCGCGCGAAAGCTCTCACACTCTGGAGATGCTTATGTTGTTGAGTTTTAGTGCTTTTCCCGGCCTTCTCACCGCTCTTTCCGTTTTTTTTCTTGCCTTTTCAATTTCGGCGGCTGAGGCCCAAAAATCCAAGGCTCACACTTCGGCAATCACGCTCCTGTCCGATAAGGCGGGCGAAAAGATCGGCAACGGTGTCCCAACCTCGAATTACCCTGCGGTTGGACTGCTGCTTATCGACGGGTCGCCGAGCTGCACGGGGACGCTCATTTCGCCCATACATTTCCTCACCGCGCAGCATTGCGTTCGCAGACATAGGGCGCCGGCATACACAGTATTCTTTCAACATGCTGGGCTTTTCTTTGTGCTCGATGACAGTAAAATATTTAAGCCGTCATCGAAGTTTCGCCTCGAAGATTTGTGCGGCTCTCAAAGCGATATCGCCGTAATTCAGCTCGACCGTCCTGTCCTCGGAATTGCGCCGATGCCTATCAATACCGTCACATCTTCGCTTCAAGGAAGTTCTGGCAGCATTGTCGGTTTTGGGTTCAACAAGCCCGAAGCCCGGCCGAAAGTCCGCTCGGGTGATCTCGGCATAAAACGTGAAGGCAAGGTTGATCTCGGTCCATGTAAATTTGCTCCGGCCTGCACGATCCCAACAAATGAACTTGTTTGCTGGAATATTCCCGCGGGGAAAGACTTGCACAACACCTGCCCCGGAGATCCGGGCGGACCCCTGTTTATTCATCCTCGATTGGACAATCTCGTCGCTGGGGTGACGTCAAGCGGCGTCGAAAGGCTATGCGCCTCGACCGGCAAGGCGGACATGTCGTTCGATACACAGACATACATGCACAAGGATTGGATTGCCTCGATCCTCGCTCGCGCAGATGCGGGGCCAGATACCCTCGATCCTCTGCCGGAAACGGTAACGGACATCAGCAAAGAGCCTCGTTACTCCTGGAATTTTGGTCACTTTGGCGGAAGTCCCCTGACATACAAGTTCAACGTCGCGGAGGCCAAACTTCTTCGGGTCAGCCTGAATCATGGCGCCAACGGGCCGAACGGGGAATCGGCGAACGCTGACATGCGCTTGGCTCTGCGAGGACCTGCCGGCGCCCCGGTTGTGACATGCAAGACGCAAGCGTTTGTCTCGTTCTGCGAGGCCGAAAATCCTGCCACTGGAGAGTGGCAGGCCGGCCTTATGCCTCAAGCTGGTGAAGGCGATTTTCAGCTTACGGTAAGCGTATTTTAGGGGGAATGGAGATGATCTTACGGACAATACTTCCTGCGATCGTATGCCTTACCGCTGCATTCGTAGCGCAAGCGCAGACTTGTCCGGGCGGCCTGAAGGACTGTGTTGAAAGTTGCGTAACCGATGGCGGAGAGCGAATCCAATGTGGCAGTTTGTGCAGGCAAACGTGCAATGCGCCTAGAAGTCTGTCGGATGATTTTTTAGCGCAGCGCAATAAGTTCGAGCCGGCAAGGGCATAC
>CAZCIF010000076.1:0-14945 GCA_964498645.1 uncultured Rhodomicrobium sp.
CGCGCTGCTGCCGAGCGCACCCGCAGCTAAAGCGCCGAGGGCTGTGGAAAGCATCGCGCGGCGCGAGAGAGATATGGTCATGGGGTTTAGAGTGCCGGTAAGAAAGCGCCAAATTATGGCTTAAGGGCCTAAACGCCGCCGGCCTCCGATCGGGAGACCGGACTCCTTGGCAGGGAGATTTGCCGCTCCGGGGCTTGCCATCGCCTCAAGTTAGGGCGGTCTGCCTGTTGGGCTAACAGGTTTTTACATCCCTTTAAAAGGGATAGTGTTGTTTTATAGCATCATTTTCATAAATCGGCAACGGGTTATCGAAGCGCAGTCCCCGCTTCCGGGGGCGGCGCGGTTCCAATATCAGGAACGGGGATTTCCAAGACGCTCCCGGCTGGACATTCGAGCCGCCAGCGTAACCCTTCCGGCGCGTAATCGAGCGTGATCTCGGCGTCCAACTCCATCCGCGGTATGGCCTCAATGACGGTTGTGCCGAACCCCGGCCGCGCTGGCGCCGATACCACGGGTCCGGCATGCTCGGTCCAGGTTAAGGCGAACCGGCCGTCGCTTGCCGCCTGGCCGCCGAGCCGCCACTCGATCTCAATCTCGCCCATATTATTGGAGAGCGCCCCATACTTGCCGGCGTTCGTAGCCAGCTCGTGCAGGGCCATGCCGATCGATTGCGCCGCAGCGGCCGACAGCTTCAACTGTGGCCCTGCAAGCTTGATCCTGTTATCGATCAGGTTCTCGAAGTGCGAAAGCTGCGAGCGCACAAGCGCCTCGGCCTCGACGCCTTTCCAGCCGCTGCTGACCAGCAGATCCTGGCTTGCGGCCAGCGCTAGGATGCGTTCCGAGAAGCGCTTAACGAACTCGCGGGATTCGGGAGCCGCCGTCTGCGAAGCGATTGCCTGCACGAGGGCGAGCATATTCTTGGCCCGGTGGTTGACCTCGCGCAGCAGAAGCTGAATCTTCTCTTCATGATGTTTGCGCTCCGTGATGTCGCGAACGGTACCGGTGAAATAGCGCTCGCCCGCGACACGCCATTCGGCAATGGCGAGTTCGGCGGCGAAAAGGGAGCCATCCTTGCGGCAGCACTCGACCTCGCGGCCAATACCGATGATTTTGGCCTCATTAGTCCGGCGGTAAGCCGCGAGGTAGCTATCGTGAGCCGAGCGGTGCGGTTCGGGCATCAGCATGGAGACGTTCCTGCCCAAGATCTCGCGGGACATGTAGCCGAACATGCGTTCTCCTGCCGGATTGATTGACTGGACCACGCCCGCCTCGTCGATGACGACGATGGCATCGACGGCGGTGCTGACGATGGCCCGTAAACGCTCCTCGCTCTCGCGCAGCGCAGTCTGTGCCGCCTTCTGCGCACCGATGTTTCGCGCAACGAGCACCGCGCCATTGCGCCGGCCTTCGATCTCCAGCGGAGCATAGGAATACGATACCTCGACCCGGGACCCATCCTTGCGGAAAAAAACATCCTCGTGATTGCGGACCGGGGCGCCCGTTAGCTGGATGCGCGACAATGCGCAATCGCAAGCCGCAAAGGTTGCGCCATCTGCGCGATGCTCGTGGAGCAGGCAGTGGAGAACCTTGCCCATCATCTCCTTCGGCCCAAACCCGAAGGTTCGTTCCGCCTCGGGATTGGCAAAGGTGATGATGCCGTTCTCATCCGTGAGAAAGATGGCGTCGGCTGCCCCCTCCGCGATCAGTTGCGTCAGGCGCTGCTGGTGGAGCAGTTGCTCCTCCGCCTGCTTCTTGTCCGTAATATCCTGCACCGTGCCGAAGCCGCCGAGAAGCTCGCCTGCCTCGTCGAACTCCAGCTCGGCCCGCCCGCGGACCCACTTCGTCTTTCCGTCAACGGCTATGCGGTGCTCGATATCGTAGGGGACGCCTGCGAGGGCCGCCTTCCATCTGAGGCCAACGTACTCGCGGTCGCAGGGATGGACGGCGGCGAGGAAGCGCTCGCAGGTCATCGGCGTAGCGGGCGGAATGCCGAAGATACGATACGCCTCACCGGACCAGGTGAGCTCTTCGCGGCCGGCATCGAGCCGCCAGCTACCGGTGCGGGCGACGGCCTGCGCACGGTCCAGATTGTTCCGGCTGTCACGCAGCGCGCGCTCGGCCTCGACAAAGGCGGTCACATCCTCGGTGAAGATCACCACGCCCCCGATGCTTCCATCCGCTCCCCGCCAGGGCCTAGCCTCCCAGCGCAGCCATTGTGTGTGCCCGCCGGGCCGCGTAAATGGGTCCTGCGCGGCGCTTGTCACCTGGCCGGCCATTCCCCGCCGGTGCGCCTCCTTCCAGGCATCCGGTATCCCGGCAACTGCCTCGCAATGCGAACCGCTAGCGAGGTCCCGGCCGTCAAGGCCGAAATCCGTCATCCAGCGCAGGCTGGCGGCGACATAGTGCATGCTGCTATCGAACATGGCGATGGCAACCGGCGCCTGCTCGACAAATAGGCGCAAATGCTGGGCGCTCTCCCTCAAGGACGCGATCGACTTATGCTCGGTGATGTCGCAAACGGCGCCTACGATACGGCGCAAGCCGCCGGGGCCATCGCTCGCCGCGCGGCCCATAACCTGCAACCAGCGTTCGCTTCCGTCCGGCCATTGTACTCTGCACTCGCAGTCGATCTCCCCCCCATTCTCGACCAAACGCTTGAGCTTCGCCTGGCAGGCTTGCCAGTCCCCCGGATGGAGCGCGTTTTTGACGTTGTCGAACGACAGCGGCGAGTCCCCTGCCAGTCCGAAATAGTGTCTCGCCCTTGGCGACGCCTGGAAGGCGCCCGTTTCAGGGTCAAGCTCCCAAGTCCCGAGCTTGCCGGCGTCGAGACCGAGCCGGAGCTGCGCCTCACTCCGGCGGGCGGCCAGTTCGGCGTTCCTACCCACCGCCGCCGCTAAGCCGGTCAGCAACGGGGCAACCATCACGATACCGGTGAAGTTCGCCCAGGCAAGCAAGCTCCAAAGCGGCCCGAAAGGCGTTGCCGTATGGCCGGCGAGCCCGAGCATGACAGCGGTGATTGCCTCCCAGACGGCGGTGCCAATGGCGGCCGCACCGAGCAGGCCGAGCATGCTCTTCAAATTGTCGAGCTCGAAGGGCCGTGCGAACCATCTCTCAATGAGTGCTGCGACCAGCAGCGCCTCGCCGGCGTCGCCGGCCGCAAAGGCGAAGCAGGTGGAGATGGGGCGGCCTGCCAGCCAATTAGCGAGCAGGCTCGCGGCCACCACCCCGGCTGCAACAGGCAGACGGGCAGGGCCACCAAGGACGATCAGGGCGCCCACCGCGATGCCAGCGGCCGGCCAGAACGCCGCCACTCCTTCCGGACCAGCGAGCGGCAGGGCGAGCCGCGCCGCGAGGAAGTAGGCCAAGCCCACGGCCGCAGCCCATGCAAAGTAAGCAGGGATAAGTTCAAGCCGCTTCCGCCACCAACCCCTTCCGGGGCTAGCCCTGCCCTGCAGGTTGAAAAGCATGTCCTCGTGGGTCTCCTCCCTGAGACGCCCCACACGACCCCACATTACAATGACGCCGGTTCGCCGGCAACCATCAGTGTGCTGCTTATTGCTGGAATCAAAACCACCGGCGGACTTGGCGCTTGTAAGCGATATAATCCTCGCCGAAGCGTGCGCTGAGATATGCCTCCTCGCGCTTCACGACGCGTTCCTGGAGGTAGATCAGCAAAAGCGGCGCCAGCAGAACCAGCCAAGCATTGGCGGTGGCGACGCCAAGCCCCAGCGTGATCAGCACAAGGCTCAGATACATCGGATTGCGCGTGCGCTTGAAGATGCCCGATTGCACGAGCGCCATCGCGCTTCCACCGGGATGGAACGTTGTTCTGGAGCGGACCATCTCGCGCATGGCGAGCAAAGCGATCGCGGCGGCACATACCATGATGAGGGCGCCCGCAATTTTGCTTTCGAGCGGAGTGGCAAGCCCGCTATCCGCCAGCGGCACGGCATATCCAAGCCCGAAGCCTGCCGTGATGAAAAGAAGAGCCACAACGGGCGGAATCGGAAAAATTCGTGCATTGACCGGCTCATTGCCGGTGTGATCTTGTCCGCTCATGGCTTCGCCCTTGATTCTGCCCGCAATGGATAATGCCGTAGTGGCACATTTTGTCACACCGTTCGATCGCGCGCTAGAGCCGCGCCTGCGGGCGGCTGTGGATGCTAAGGCGAAGCCGGTTGGCTCGCTCGGCACCATCGAGGCGCTCGCGGTGCATATCGGGCTGGTCACGCAATCGCTTAGCCCCAAGCTTGGGCGCGCAGCGCTGGCGGTGTTCGCGGGCGATCACGGAATCGTGACGGAAGGAGTGACGGCGTACCCGTCCGAGGTGTCGGCGCTCGTCGCGCAGATGGCGCTTGACGGGAGGGCAGGCGCCAATATCGCGGCGAGCGCCGCCGGAGCAGAAGTTTTCGTGATCGATGCCGGGCTTAAGACGGCTCTTGCGCCGCATGCCTCGCTGATCGCCAGGAACATCCGCCGCTCGACACGCAATTTCCTCCACGAGCCCGCCATGACGGAGGCCGAGTTTTCGCGGGCCCTCGAAGCGGGGGCCGCCATCGCCGCCGGCCTGAAAGAGAAAGGCTACGGCATCCTTGCGCTGGGGGAAATCGGCATCGGCAATTCGAGTGCCGCGGCAATGGTCGCGCATTGCGTCACGGGGCTGCCTCTTGAAAGGCTGGTGGGGAATGGCGCCGGCGCTCCGGCGCTCGGACTCGCTCACAAACGCGATGTGCTGGCCCGCGCCTATGCGCGCGCGCCGGTTCGCGACGGGCCCGGCGCGCTGCGCGAGTTCGGCGGCTTTGAGCTGGTCATGCTCGCGGGTGCGATGCTCGGCGCGGCGCGGCTCCGGCAGATTGCGATTGCCGACGGTTTCATAGCGACCGCAGCCGCCTGTGCGGCGATTTCCATCGCGCCGGCGCTGTGCGATTATCTTCTTTTCGCGCATCGCTCGCCGGAGGCTGGCCACGGCGCAATTCTCGAATGGCTCGGTGCGGAACCGCTTCTCGATCTCGGCATGCGCCTTGGCGAAGGCACGGGCGCTGCGCTCGCCATCCCGCTCGTTCGCATGGCCGAGGGCCTGCTCACCGCCATGGCCGATCTGCCAGGCGCCCATCCATGAAGAAACGTTTGCAAAAGCTGCCTCATCCTTCGAGACGCCGCTTCGCGGCTCCTCAGGATGAGGCGCAAGCACTTGATATCCCTCATAGTGAGGAGGCCGAAGGCCGTCTCGAACCATGAGGGATATGCTGTTTTGCAAGGGCCTCATGAAGCAGAAGCTTTGCACGGAACTTAAGTATTTTGCCGCGGCGCTGCAGGTTCTGACGCGGCTGCCGGTGCCGCCTTTGCATGGCTTTGCCGAAGAATGGCTGGAGCGCGGCGTGAAATATTTCCCCCTCGCGGGCGCGCTTGTTGGCGCGGTCTGCGCGGGCATCCTTCTGGCGGCGTCCGGGCTATGGAGCGGGCCGCTGCCCGCGCTGCTCGCGGTTGCGGCCGGCATCGCCATCACGGGCGCGCTGCATGAGGACGGGTTCGCGGACTTCTTCGACTCGCTCGGTGGCGCGACACGCGATGCACGGCTTGCGATCATGAAGGACAGCCGGATTGGAACCTACGGGGTGCTCGCGCTTGGGGCCGGCATCGGGATCAAAGTATTCGCTTTGGCGGCCCTTCCAGCCGCGGCAGGCGCGGGCGCCTTGGTAGCGGCCCATGCCGGCGGGCGGTTTGCCGCCACCGCGGTCATTTCGACGCTTCGTTATGCGGGTGGAATTTCGGCCGCGAAGATCAAGCCGCTTGGGCATGGCATAACCCGCACCGATCTTGCCGTGGCCGCCTTGTTCGGGGTTCTTCCGGTTCTGCTCTTGCCGGGCCCGTACCGCTTGGCCGCGCTGCTGGCAGGGGTGTTGGCCGCGGCATTGTGCGCGTTGTTCGCGCGGCGCATGCTCGGCGGTTATACCGGCGATGTGCTTGGCGCGGTCGAGCAAAGTTACGAGATCGCGTTTCTTTTGGGTGCGGCGGCGTGCGTTTGATGCTGGTGCGCCATCCGAAGCCCCTTTGTGAGGAGGGGCTTTGTTACGGGCGCCTCGATCTCGAATGCGAACCGGGCGTTTTGGAAGATGCGGTTCTCCGTATTCGCAAACTCGCCGCCGGCCGGCGCATTGTTACAAGCCCGGCCAGCCGTGCGCGCGATCTCGCATCGAGGCTCAGCGCCGGCTTCACCCTGGAGCCGCGGCTTCAAGAACTGCATTTTGGGGATTGGGAGGGCCGCCGCTGGCAGGACATCGGGCGCGAACGGATCGAGGTTTGGCAGCGCGGCTTACCGGACTCCGCCCCGATGGACGGAGAAACGCTAACCGCGATGGCGGCGCGCTTAGCGGAATGGCTGAGCGAACTCGAGCCGGACGGCGCACCAGTGCTTGCCATCACCCATGCCGGGCCAATTCGCGTCATCCGCGCTCTTCTCAAGGGCGAGCCGCTTCTGACCTATTTCGAGACAGGCGTCCCCTTCGCGGAGCCGGTCGAGCTGGAAGTCAATTGGTAGCCGCGATCAAGCCGTCAGCATGCAGGCGTCGCGGATCGCTTTCATATTCGCGGCGTAAGCGCCGCCCTTGAACACCGCCGAGCCGGCAACAAGCACATTCGCCCCCGCTGCCGCGAGCGCAGGCGCCGTCTCCGGCGTCACTCCGCCATCGACTTCAAGATCGATTCCGCGTCCGGCGATCATCATGTTGATACGCCGCACCTTTTCCACCATGGCAGGGATGAAAGCCTGACCGCCGAAGCCTGGGTTGACGCTCATGACAAGGATCAGGTCTATCTTGTCCAGGATATATTCGATGGCGCTTTCGGGTGTGCTGGGATTGAGCGAGACGCCAGCCTTCTTGCCGAGGCCGCGTATCACCTGCAGCGAGCGGTCGAGATGCGGCCCCGCCTCCGCGTGAACCGTAATGATGTCCGATCCCGCCTTTGCGAAGGCTTCGAGATAAGGGTCGCACGGCGCGATCATCAGGTGCACGTCGAGCGTCTTTTTCGTCCACGGGCGGATGCATTCGACAAGGCGCGGCCCGAAGGTGATGTTGGGCACGAAATGCCCGTCCATCACGTCGACATGCACCCAGTCGCAGCCGGCCTCGTCGATGGCGCGGACCTCTTCGCCGAAACGGGAAAAGTCGGCGGACAGAATGGACGGGGCAATCAGGACAGATCGGCTCATGGCTTGCCTATGCGTTTGCTGGAGGAAGGGCGAAGACCCTGCTTGCTAGGATATCGGCGGCGGAGATTTCGGAAAGCTGGGCTGCGGTAAGTGGGCCGCTGGCGTTCGCAAAGATTCGGTTTGCCTGGCGCAGGCGTGCACGGTCGAGCGCATTGCGGATGGAGCGCGCATTCGCAAAATGCGGCTGCGTGCGGCGCTTGGCGATGTAATCGGCGAGTGCCTGGCGCGCTTCCGGCGAAAGATGATAATTCTGCTGGCTCAGCATCTTTCCGGCGATCGCGAGCAGCTCCTCGCTGGTATAGTCCGGGAATTCGATGTGGTGCGCGATACGGCTGCGGAAGCCGGGGTTCGTCGAGAAGAATTTATCCATCCGGTTCGCGTAGCCGGCAAGGATGACAACAAGATCGTCACGCTGGTTTTCCATCACCTGCAAAAGTATTTCGATGGCTTCCTGACCATAATCGCGCTCGTTCTCCGCGCGGTGCAAGTAATACGCCTCGTCGATGAACAAGACGCCGCCCATCGCCTTCTTGAGGACTTCCTTCGTCTTCGGCGCCGTGTGGCCAATATATTGGCCAACGAGATCGTCGCGCGTGACCGAAACGAGATGTCCGCGCCGGACATAGCCGAGACGGTGCAGAATGCCGGCCATCCGCAAGGCGACCGTTGTCTTGCCGGTGCCCGGATTACCGGTGAAGCTCATGTGCAGCGTGGGCGTATCGTGCGCGAGTCCGAGCCGCTTGCGCGCGCGCTCGACAAGGAGCAGGGCCGCGATTTCGCGAATGCGTGTCTTGACCGGTGCAAGGCCGATCAGCTCGCGGTCAAGTTCGTCGAGGATCGCGCCGACGCCCGACTCTTCATATTCGCGGCGAAGATCGGCCCGGTCTTCGGCAAGGTTTTGAACTGCTTCTGTCATTTCAATTGTACCGCTGTCATCCCGTGCGCGGCGCGGCACACGGGATCTTTTTCAATCAAATCCTGAGCCTCTACCGGATAGGTGCTGCACCGTTTCAGGCTGCACGCATCCGGGAGATGCAACTTAAGAATAGCGCCTGCCCGCAGGCTTGTCCGCTGCGTATGGCCGCGTGGTGTAGCGAAGGTTCCGGCCCTCGGTTTCCTGCCGCTGCAGATCGAAGCCCGGCTCGTCCTTCGGCCTGTTCACGATGAAGGACAGCCTGATCGACTCCCAGCCATGGCTCGCATCGGAGGCGGAGAGGCGGATATAGCGCTCGCCGTAAATCTTGCGGCACTCGCCAAGTTCCATCATGACGGCCGACGCGTCTTTGATGTCGAACATTGGCAAGCCCCACATCTCCCAATAGGTGTTGCGGGGATGCGGGTCATCGGTGAACTCGATGTTCACGGCCCAGCCCTTCTCGATGCAATACTGCACCTGCCGCTTGATCTGATCGTCGGTCAGGTCGGGAAGGAAAGAGAATGTACCTTGTGTGATGCGCATTGGTGTTCTCCGAAAGAAACAATCTTTCGAGACGCTGCCTTTGGCAGTTCCTCAGGATGAGGCCGCACCTCATGGTGAGGAGGCGCTTTCGCGCCGTCTCGAACCATGAGGGTTACTCCGCAGCCGTGGCCGTCGGGATGAAGTCGGGCGTGTCGGTCGAGGCATAGTTGAACGTCACATCGCCCCAAGTGTCGAGCGCTTGCTTCAGCGGCAGGCAATGGCGAGCCGCATCCTGCAAGATTTGCGGCCCTTCGGCCATGTAGTCGCGGCCTTCGTTGCGGGCGAGGATCATGGCTTCGAGCGCCACGCGGTTCGCGGTTGCACCGGCCTGGATGCCCATCGGATGTCCGATCGTGCCGCCGCCGAATTGCAAGACCACATCTTCACCCAGATGGTGCAAGAGCTGATGCATCTGGCCGGCATGAATGCCGCCGCTCGCCACCGGCATAACCTTTGCCAAGGAAGCCCAGGGCTGATCGAAGAAGATGCCATGCTCGAGGCGCATCGGGTTGAAGTCCTCGCGGAGGATGTCGTAATAGCCCCGCGTCGTCAGCGGATCGCCTTCCAGCTTGCCCACGACGGTGCCCGCATGGATGTGGTCCACACCCGCAAGCCGCATCCATTTCGAGATCACTCGGAAGGAGACGCCGTGCAGCTTCTGCCTTGTATAAGTGCTGTGGCCCGCCCGGTGGAGATGCAGGAGCATGTTGTTGTCGCGCGCCCATTTCGAGATGGACTGGATTGCGACATAGCCGATCACGAGGTCGATCATGACGACGACGCTGCCCAGCTCTTTCGCATACTCGGCGCGGCGGTACATCTCCTCCATCGTTCCGGCGGTGATGTTGAGATAGGTGCCTTTAACCTCGCCGGTCTCGGCCTGCGCCTTGTTCACGGCTTCCATGCAGTAGAGGAAGCGCTCGCGCCAATGCATGAAGGCCTGCGAGTTGATGTTCTCGTCGTCCTTTGTGAAATCGAGGCCGCCTTTCAGCGCTTCGTAGACGACCCGGCCGTAATTGCGGCCCGACAGGCCGAGCTTCGGCTTGACGGTTGCGCCGAGCAGCGGGCGGCCGAACTTGTCCAGGCGCTCGCGCTCGACCACGATGCCTGCCGGAGGACCGTCGAAGGTTTTCACATAGGCAGCGGGAAGCCGCATGTCCTCAAGACGCAGGGCTTTCAGCGGCTTGAAGCCGAACACGTTGCCGATGATCGACGCGGTGAGGTTCGAAATCGAGCCTCCCTCGAACAGGTCGAGATCGTAGGCGATATAGGCGAAGTAGGAGCCGGGCGCATTCGGCACGGGATCGACGCGGTAGCATTTCGCGCGGTACTTTTCGCAGGCCGTGAGCCGGTCGGTCCAAACGACGGTCCAGGTCGCGGTTGAGCTTTCGCCCGCGACCGCCGCGCTGACCTCGATGGGATCGACGCCGTCTTGCGGAGTAACCCGGAACAGCGCGATCAGATCGGTCTCCTTCGGCTGATAGTCCGGCTCCCAATACCCCATTTTCCGGTATTCCATTACACCCGCTTTGTAGCGGTCCTTACCGGTCACCGTTTTTACATTTGCATCCATGGGGCTTACCTCTTCCTTCGCAGATTTCGCTTTTGTTTGCCGGTTTCACCGGCCATTCCTCACCGCATGAGCATTTTCGCGGCGCTGACAGCCGCATCGGCCGTAATGCCGAAATGCTCGTATACCTTTGTTGCCGGACCGGAGGCTCCGAAGCCCTTCATTCCTATGAAAGCGCCGTTTTCGCCCAGCCAGCGATCCCAGCCGAACCGCGAGGCCGCCTCGATCGCGATACGCGGCGCGCTGCCGAGCACCTCGGCGCGATATTCCGGCGATTGCTGCTCGAACAGCTCCCAGCACGGCATCGAGACGACGGCGGCTTTGATGCCCTCCGCCTTGAGACGGTCTGCGGCTTGAACCGCAAGCTCCACTTCGGAACCCGTGGCAAGGAAGGTGACGTCGCGCGCGCCGTCCGTGCCGCGGAGGATATAGGCTCCCCGCGCAACGAGGTTCCCGCTCGATGGCTCGACGCGTAGCGCCGCTAGATTTTGCCGCGAAAGGCAGAATGCCGAGGGCGTGTGGCGCGAGGCGAGCGCGGTTTCATAGGCTTCCACGGTCTCGACCGCGTCGGCGGGCCGGAACACGTAAAGGTTCGGCGTCGCGCGCAGCATCGCGAGATGCTCGACGGGCTGATGGGTTGGGCCGTCCTCGCCAACGCCGATGGAGTCGTGCGTCAGCACGTAAAGCACGCGCACCCCCATCAGCGCCGACAGCCGGATCGCGCCGCGCATATAGTCGGAGAAGACAAGGAACGTACCGCCATAGGGAACGAAGCCGCCATGCAGGGCGATGCCGTTCATGGCCGCGCCCATGGCGTGCTCGCGGATGCCGAAATGTATGTAACGGCCGGAGAAATCGCCTGGGCTTACGGACTTCATGCCCTTTGTCAGCGTATAGTTCGAATGTGTCAGATCGGCTGAGCCGCCGATGGTCATACCGGTCGCATCGTTGATGACCTGAAGCACGTTCTCGGAGGATTTCCGCGTCGCGAGCTTCGGCTTTTGAGCCACCATCTCGGCTTTGTAAGCCTCCAGCTTTTCCTTGACCGCATGTGGAAGCGTTCCGTCCAGCATCTCTTGGATTTGCTGGCGCTCCTCGCTTGGTTTGCTTTCCAGCCGCGCCTGCCAGTCCTCGCGTACGGTGCGGCCGCGCGCGCCAGCATTCCGCCAAGCGGAGAGAACGGCGTCCGGCACTTCGAAGGCAGGATAGGGCCATCCGAGCTGGGCGCGGGCCGCCGCCGTCTCATCCTTGCCCAAGGGGCTGCCGTGCGTCTTCTCGCTGCCCTGCTTGTTGGGAGCGCCATAGCCAATTACGGGCTTGCAAGCGATCAGCGAGGGCTTATCGGACTTTTGAGCATTCGCAATCGCGGTTTCGATCTGCGCGGGGTCATGGCCGTCGACGCGGCAGACGGACCAGCCCGCGGCCTCGAAGCGCTTCAACTGATCCATCGAGGTCGAAAGGCTGGTTGGCCCGTCGATAGAGATGGAGTTGTCGTCGAAGAGCACGATCAGCTTATTGAGCTTCAGATGGCCCGCGAGGTCGATGGCCTCGTGGCTGATGCCCTCCATGAGGCAGCCGTCGCCCGAGATGACATAAGTGTAGTGATTGGAGACCCCGTCGCCGAACCGCGCATTCAAGAGACGTTCGGCGATGGCCATGCCGACGGCTGTCGATATGCCCTGGCCGAGGGGCCCCGTGGTTGTTTCGACGCCCGCCGCGTGGCCGTATTCGGGATGGCCGGCCGTGGTGCTGCCGAGCTGGCGGAAGTTCTTCAATTCATCGATCGTCATCTCCGGGTAGCCCGTGAGGTAAAGGATCGAGTAGAGCAGCATCGACCCATGGCCTGCGGAGAGCACAAAGCGATCCCGGTCCGGCCAGTTGGGCGCGGCCGGGTCGAACTTCAGAAATTTGGCAAAAAGCACGCTCGCGACGTCGGCCATGCCCATCGGCATACCGGGATGCCCGGAAGCGGCTGCCTCTACGGCATCCATCGACAGCGCGCGGATCGCGTTCGCCATGTCGCGCAGCGAGGCATTTCCACCGGCGTGCAAATTTGATTCGTAAGCGAGGTTCGTCATCTCTTGTCCTTGTGTCACGATGCGCGGCGCTTCAGCTCAATGATACGCGCAATCATAGGCGTCAGAATGAGCTGCATCGCAAGATCGAGCTTTCCACCTGGAATGACAATGGAATTCGCCCGGCTCATGAAGCTGTCGTGGATCATGCTCTTCAGATAGCCGAAGTCGATCCCGCGCGGATTCCTGAACCGGATCACAACCATGGATTCGTCCGGCGTCGGAATCCACCGCGCAATGAAGGGGTTCGAGGTGTCGACGGTCGGCACACGCTGGAAGTTGATGTCGGTCTCGGTGAATTGCGGGCAGATATAGTGCACATAGTCGGGCATGCGCCTGAGAATGGTGTTCGTCACCGCCTCAGCGGTGTAGCCGCGCGTCTTGCGGTCGCGATGGAGCTTCTGAATCCATTCGAGATTGATCACGGGCACGACGCCGATCTTGAGATCGGCATGGCGGGCGACGTTGATCTTGCCGGTCACGACAGCGCCGTGAAGGCCCTCGTAAAAGAGAAGATCGCTGCCGGCGGGCAAGTCCTCCCACGGCGTGAATGTCCCGGCCGGGCAGCCATAAGCTTCCTCCTCGGCAAGATCGTGGACGTAGTGCCGGGTTCGCCCCGTGCCGGTCTCGCCATAGGACCGGAAGGTGTTCTCCAGCTCATCGAGCAGGTTCGCCTCTGGGCTGAAATGGCTCAGATGGTTGTTGCCGCGCGCCTCTTCCTCGGCCACAGCCTTTTTCATCTCGGCGCGGTCGTAGCGGTGGAAGGCATCGCCTTCGATAGAGACAGCCTTGATGCCTTCGCGGCGGAAGATCTGCTCGAATGTGTGCTTCACCGTGGTGGTGCCAGCGCCAGACGAGCCTGTGACAGAGATGATGGGGTATCTTACCGACATGAAGCAGCCCTAAACTGAACGGAAAAGCCCGCGTTGTGAAAAGAGCGGTGAGCGGTCGCCGAGCGAATGAGGCTCACGATAGTAATAGGCGACTTCCTCTACCTCCGTTTTCGAACCGAAAACAAGAGGGACGCGTTGATGCAGCGAGACAGGCTTGAGGTCGAGCATACGCGCGGTTCCTGTCGTGCAGGCTCCGCCGGCCTGCTCTATCAGCATGGCAATGGGGTTACCCTCATAAAGGAGACGCAGGCGCCCATTCGTGTAACCCTTGCGTCCGTCGCTGGGATAAATATAGATGCCGCCCCGCGTCAGGATGCGGAACGCGTCCGCCACGAGCGAGCCAAGCCAGCGCATGTTGAAATCCGCTTTACGCGGGCCATCGGTACCGAGCTTGCAATCGATAACATAGGCTTTGATCGCATCGTCCCAAAAGCGGAAATTCGACTGGTTGATCGCATATTCCCTGGTCACCGGAGGGACTTTGACATTCCGCCTGACAAGCAGGAACTCGTTCGTGCGCGGATCGAGCCAGAAGATATCCGTGCCTTGGCCAACGCTCAGCACAAGGGCCGTCTGCGGGCCGTATATGATGTAACCGGCGGCGATCTGATTGCGTCCCGGCTGAAGCAGGGGCGAAGGCCCCTCGGCTGGCAGGATCGAGAAAATCGTGCCGATCGACATATTCGTGTCGATGTTGGAGGAACCGTCCAGCGGGTCGATATTCACCGCGAGCGGCGCACCGGCATTGAGTCCGACGGCGTCTTCGTCTTCCTCCGATCCCATCCAGGCGACAGGCGACGCCTTCAGCGCATCCGTCACGATCTTGTTGCTCACGAAGTCGAGCTCTTTCTGCGTGTCGCCATCGGCATGATCGCCGCGCTTCGCGGCCATCTCTCCGGCAAGCGGGCCGAGCGCGATGATGCGCGCGATCTCAACCCCGGCGTTCACCAGATTGGTGATGGTGCCCGCGACGGCCGATTTTTGCGCGTCGCTCCCTGCCCATTGCGTTAAATACTCGCGCAATGCGGTATGAACGCCCATACGCCATTCCTCCCCTATCGAACGTTCAGATTGCGCTGTTTTATAGTATTGCAACCGATTGACCGACTGATTTTTTGCACTATCTCCCGGCGCGGCCCAAGAGTAAATTTTAATTTGTTTTCCGTTTGATTAACTTTTTCTAAGGGGGTATTCTGCCCGCTATGAGGAACTTGACCCTAAGGCAGCTTCGCGTCCTTTCGGCCGTGACGAAAACAGGCTCCATGGCCGGCGCGGCGCGTCAGCTAAACGTCACGCCGCCTGCCATTACCGTGCAAGTTCAGCAGCTTGAGCAATCGGCTGGCCTGCCGCTCGTGGAACGGCTTGGGGAAGGGACCACTCCCACTACCGCATGGGAGGTTATTCTTAAGACCGCGCGCAGGATCGAGGCCATCCTTGCCGAATGCGATCAGGAGATCGCTCAGATCAAGGGCATTAAAGGCGGCCGCGTGTCGGCGGGCGTCGTGAGCACTGCGAAATATTTCGCGCCAAGGGCTTTGTCGGCGTTCACGCACCAGCATCCGGGGGTGGACCTGCGGCTTATGGTCCGCAACCGGCAGGAGACGATCGCGGCCTTGCAGGATCTGACCCTCGATCTCGCCATCATGGGAAGGCCGCCCGAGAACCTCGACCTTGAAAGCGCGGTCCTTGGCGATCATCCGCACATCATTATCGCTCCGGGGAATCACCCGCTCGCCGG
>CAZCIF010000077.1:0-284 GCA_964498645.1 uncultured Rhodomicrobium sp.
CCATATCAAAGCCAAATGAAATTTCGGCATTTTCTTTCGTTTCCTCCACCCCATCGTAAAGGTGTTCAGCGAATAGATCGAAAGCTTTGTCGCGAAATCGCGACCACGCCTTAGGGTCCGCGGCGGCCTTTGCATGGACCATCTTCAGGCGATAGCGCCAGTCTTCCGATGTATTCCTCGGCTTAAAGCGCGCAAGATGCGCAAGAAAATACCTATATCCCTCCCATGTCTGAGGGGTATCGATGCCGAAGAACAGCACATCAGCACCAAGGCCTTGAATAGTT
>CAZCIF010000077.1:294-6221 GCA_964498645.1 uncultured Rhodomicrobium sp.
CCTGCTCGGGCGTCGATAAATACCGCATCATACTGATCGAGTTGACACAGGTCGCGAATTAAGGCTCGCGTTTGGTCAAGAAATGTAAGAGGCTCCCCGTTTGCCTGCGCCAAGTCGACATCATCCAAATATGCGCGGGCGAGTTTACCAACAACATTTTGTGGGAATTCCCGGCAGCGCTTGCCAACGGCGGGAACAACCATCACGCGGCCTCGCCGCTGAGCGAGGGAGCTTGCGGCGAGCATCTCGTTAAGAAACGCTTTGTCGAGAGCTCCTCTTCCGTTCTCAACGAAATAGTCAAGCGCGCCAAACATTGGCAACTCGTTCTCCGAAAGCAGCATCCCGCCGAGGGCAGGAGATTCGAGGTCCATATCAATTACAAGAATTGACTTCCCACGAGAGGCAAACTCGGTTGAGGCGACTGCGAGCGCAGTCGATCGCCCCACGCCGCCTTTGTGGCTTGCGAACACCAGAATCGGAGGTATTGGGTACTTACCGGCAAAATCGGAGTAAATTCCCCGCAACCAATCTTGCCCAACGAGCCGCCGCTCTATTAGTCGAACGAAACGCTTGCACTCTCTCAAACTGACCAATTCCAATTGGTCATGTGTCGAGTCTCCCAAGCGAGGGTCAAGTACATCATCCGGCGTGGCTAAAGGCCTGTTACTGGAGTAGCTGCTAAGACTTTCTTTTACGGCGATTTCGAGTTGTGCAGCCGCTGCAGTGTCGACTTCCGATCTCAAAATAAGTGTCAAAGTGCCTTCGGCGTCGCGAAGAAACGCGTGCAAGTCTAGCGCTTCGTCCCCGAGATGATCAGCGACAAGTGCAGCGAAAAAGGGAAGCGCATCGTCATATCGCGTCGTAGGCTTTCTATTCATGCTAAAGGCACCTTAGCTTGCACGCCGGAGACCGGCAGCGTGAAAAAGTCGTACCGCGTGCTCCTTCCAAAGGGCATATTCCTTCTGTCCCACAGCATCATCGCTCGCGTACCGTAGAGAGACCGTCCATCCATCCATCAAGTTCGATAATTTTAACAGATTTAGGAGCGCCAAGTCGTGGCGCCCTTTCAAATGTCGCTTCGCTATGTCGATGATCTCTGGAAAATGCGCGTGTGGTGTGTCTTGCTTTGGCAATATAGTTTTGACACGGTGCTTGATAGCGCATTCGGACGCGATGCCAATCAGGTGTCCCGCGCCACCCCAACGTTGACGATCTGCAAGCATTTCGCCATCTGTCAAATGGCGCAACGCAGCTTCGTCAAACACGTCAGCCATATTTTTCCTTGATTACGATTTGCAGCCTGCGATCCTCAATTTTTAGTATTGCGATTCGTCGCTCATTTCAGAACAGAAATATCGGTGCTTTAGAGAACGAGGTAGTTCTTTCTGCAGCGGCGGAGAGCAGAGCAATAGGCGCTGAGTGGCCGCGCGGCGACTCCGCCTCCACAGGGCGCGAGCTAATATTATGACGCCTTAGTATGCTCTGCCTACACTCAGAGCAACCCCAATTCCAGCTTCGCCTCGTCGCTCATGCGGTCCTGCGTCCATGGCGGCGACCAAACAAGCTTCACGAGCACCACGCTCACGCCTGGTACGAGCGAAGCGATATTCTGGACTTGGCCGGGCAGGCTGCCCGCGACAGGGCAGGCGGGCGTGGTCAAGGTCATCTCGATGTAGACGAGGCCGTCCTTGCGCGCCATGATCTCGTAAATGAGGCCGAGATCGACGAGATTGACCGGGATTTCGGGGTCGCGCACCGATTTCAGCGATTCGAGCACCGCCGCCGCGAGCTCCGGGTTGCCTTCGTCCGGTTCGGGCCGCGTCACTTCCGGGATGCGGGAGGAGCCGGTAATCGATGGGGCCGGCTCCGGCGCGGGCGTAAATTCAGCTTGTGCTTCGATCCGGGACATTGCCGCTACTCCGTCTTGACCGCCTCGCCCAATACACCGCCTTTCACGGCGGCCTCGAAGGTATGCCATGCGAGGGTCGCGCATTTGACGCGGGCCGGGTAGGCTTTGACGCCCGTCAAGGGTTCGAGCCTTTCGCGGTCGTCCTCCAGGGATGCCGGCACCGCGAGTTCCTCGCCCGTCGTCACCCTGGCGTGGAACGCCTTGAATATCGCCTCCGCTTCGGCGAGCGTCTTGTCCTTCACGATCTCTGTCATGAGAGAAGCCGACGCGGTAGAGATCGCGCATCCTTTGCCGGCAAAGCTCACATCCGTGACAACATCGTTCTCGATCTTGAGGAACACCGTCACTTTGTCGCCGCAGAGCGGGTTGTGACCGTGCGCAAAGTGGCTTGGATCTTCAAGCGCGTGAAAGTTCCGCGGGTGGCGCCCATGATCCAAGATGATGTCTTGATAAAGTTCGCGAAGATCCATTGGTGCCCCGATCGTTAAACCCCGAACAAGTTCTGCGCCGTCTTGACCGCGCTCACGAGGGCGTCCACGTCGGCCTCGTTGTTATAGACGCCGAAGGACGCGCGCGCCGTTGCTGGAACGCCGAGCTTATCCATGAGCGGCTGCGCGCAATGATGCCCGGCCCGGATCGCGACATGGCTCTGATCGAAGATCGTCGCGAGATCGTGCGGATGGACGCCTTCGACCTCGAAGGAGACCGCGCCGAGCCGGTGCGCGCCGGCTTTGATGATGCTCACGCCTGGCATTTCCGAAAGCCGGCCGATGGCATAGTCAGTCAGCGCTTCCTCATGCTCCTGGATGGCGTCGCGGCCAACGGACTCCATGAACTGCAAGGCGAGGTCCAGGCCAACCGCGCCCGCAATATCGGGCGTTCCAGCCTCGAAACGCTGCGGCGGCACCTGATAGGTTGTCTTCTCGAAGGTGACGGTTTCGATCATATCGCCGCCGCCTTGCCATGGGGGCATGGCTTCGAGGATCGCGCGCTTGCCGTAAAGCACGCCAATGCCGGTCGGCCCATAGGTCTTGTGGCCCGAGAAGACGTAGAAATCGCAATCCAAAGCCTGCACATCGACCGGCATTCGGGGAGCGGCCTGGCATCCGTCGATCAGCACCTTGGCGCCGGCGGCGTGCGCGAGCCGCACGACCGTCCCGGCCGCCACGGCATGCCCGGTGACATTGGCAACGTGGGTTATGCAGGCGAGCTTGGTGCGGGGGTTGAGGCATCGCTTGAAGGCGTCAAGATCGAGAGCGCCCTCCGCGTCGATCGGCGCAACCGCAAGCTCGATCCCGATGCGGTCGCGCAGCATTTGCCACGGCACGATATTCGAATGATGCTCAAGCTCCGAGATCACCACCCGGTCGCCGGCGCTAAGAAACGCATTTCCCCAGGCTTGCGCGACAAGATTGATGCCCTCGGTAGCACCTCTCACGAAAACGATCTCGGAAATGTGGCCCGCGTTGAGAAAGCGCCGCGCGGTCTCTCGCGCGCCCTCGAAGCGTTCGGTTGCGCGCACACTCAGGCCGTAGGCGCCGCGATGCACATTCGCATACTCCTCGCGGTAGAAGTCCGCGATGCCGTCGATCACGCTGCGAGGCTTTTGTGCACTGGCGGCGGTGTCGAGGAAGACGAGTTCCGGATGACGCTGGAAGACCGGGAATTCCCGCTTTATGCCGGACGGGTCTAGCGTGAGCCGGAGCGAAGGCTTGAGCACCGGGCGCAAGGTCATGACCCCTGCCTTTCGCTGCCAAGCCATTTCTGCACATAGCGGAGCAGATGCGCGGAGACTCCTTCGCTTAGCGCGGCGGTCTCGATAACGGAGGCCGCGAAGGCTTCCACCAGCATTGCCCTCGCGGTTCCCTCACGGATGCCTCTGGCTTGCAGATAGAATAGCGCGCTTTCATCGAGATCGCCGACAGTCGCGCCGTGGCTGCACTTCACCTCATCGGCGAAGATCTCAAGCTCCGGCTTGGTATCGACAGAAGCCTGCGGGCTTAGAAGCAGGTTCTGATTGAGCTGGTGTGCGTCAGTTCCATCGGCGCCCGGCCGCACCGCCATCTTTCCGAGAAAGATGCCATGCGCGCTGTCCTGGATGACGCCTCTCAGAACTTCGGTGGTTTGGCAGCCCGGCGCCTGGTGATCGACGAAGGGCGCGAAAGTCGCTTCCTGCTCGCCGCGGAGAAGGTAAGCGCCGTTGATGGCGGCGCTGGCGGCTTCTCCGGCCGAGGCTACGTAAATATCCTGGCGTGACAGGCGGGCACCCAAGGTGAGCACGAATGTGTCGTAGCGTGCGGACTTGGTAACCCTGCCGCGCGTCAGCGAAAAATGGATCGCATTTTCCGGCTCGTCCTGGATCTTGACGTGCCGCAGCGATGCCCCGTCTCCAATATCCAAGGCGGTGACTGAGTTCGTCCAGCCGGCGCCCGAGCCTGTTGCTGTCTCGATAATCGTTGCGCTGCTGTTCGCCGCCGAATGAATGACGTTGCGGAGATGGAACGAGCGCGCGGCCGGCGCGTCTCCGAAATGGATGATTTCGACCGGGGTTTCGAGCACCACGCCTTGATCGAGCGCAAGGACGAAGCCATCCGCGAATAAAGCGGCGTTCAGCGAAGCGAAGGGCTGCGCGCCAGTCTCGTCGCTTGCATCGAATGCCCCTTCGACGATTTCCGGGCGCGCTTTCAACGCCTCGGCGGTAGAGGCGAGATATGCTCCCCGCGGCAAGGCGCCGGCATCGGAAAGCTCAGGTGAATAGCGGCCGTTTACCAGCACGATGCGGTGGGTCTTGCCGCCAAAGTAGTGAGGAACAAGCTGCGCGGCGTCAAAGCTCCCGTCCGCTGCCGCCTGAAGGATGGGGCCATCGGTCAGCGGAGAAAGGTTGGTAAAGCGCCAGGCTTCCTGCTTCCTGGTGGGAAAGCCGAGCTGTACGAAGCGCTTCATGGCGGCGTCGCGCCGCGAAGTCAGCCAGGACGGCTCCGTTCCCGCAGCGCGGTCCCGGAAGGCAGTCACATAAGGGGCAACATCCCGCTCAGTTGTCATCGTGCCGCTCCCTACGCTGCGTCGCTCAGATGCGCATAGCCGCGCTGCTCAAGCTCGCCCGCGAGGCTCTTATCGCCCGAGGCCACGATCTTGCCGTCCGCCAGCACATGGACATAGTCGGGTGTGATGTAATCGAGGATGCGCTGATAGTGGGTGATAAGCAGGATGGCGCGGCCCGGATCGCGGAGCTTGTTGACGCCGTTCGAGACCACCCGCAGCGCGTCGATGTCGAGGCCGCTATCGGTTTCGTCGAGGATGGCGAGTTTCGGCTCCAGCATCGCCATCTGGAAGATCTCGTTGCGCTTTTTCTCGCCGCCGGAGAAGCCGACATTGACCGGGCGCTGCAGCAAATCCTCCTTGATGTCGAGGAGATTGAGCTTCGACTTGACGAGCTTCAGGAATTGCGAGGCGTCCAGTTCCGCTTCTCCGCGCTCCTTCCTTGCGGCGTTCAAAGCCGCGCGGAGGAAATACATATTGTTCACGCCTGGAATTTCGACCGGATATTGGAAGGCGAGAAAAACGCCCGCGCGCGCCCGTTCATCCGGTCCGAGCGGAAGAAGATCCTGGCCCTGATAGAGCACCTCGCCTTCGGTGATCTCATAGCCGGGTTTGGCGGCCAGCACGCTCGAAAGCGTGCTCTTGCCCGCGCCGTTCGGCCCCATGATCGCATGAACCTCGCCCGCTTTGAGCGTGAGATCGATGCCCTTCAAGATTTCGCGCCCGTCGGCGATGCGCGCGTGGAGATTGCGAATTTCCAGGAGGCTGGTCATGAGCGTGCGGCCCTTTGATGTGAAGCGGGATAGTGATCGAGAGAGAGGGAGTCTCCCCTCACCCTGTCCCTCTCCCCCTGGGAGAGGGCACGCCTTTGCCTCATGGTGAGGAGGCCGAAGGCCATCTCGAACCATGAGGGCCGGCCTTTTGCAGCAATCTCCATAGGGAGAGGGCTGGGGCGAGGGGTACTTGCGCTGTTACTATG
>CAZCIF010000077.1:6245-14821 GCA_964498645.1 uncultured Rhodomicrobium sp.
ACGGCGTCTTCCTGCGGCAGGCCGCGCTGCTGGCAATAGAACAGATGGTCCTCGCTGATCTTGGAGGTGGTGGCTTCGTGCTCGACGCGGGCGCCTGGGTTGCGCACATCGATGTAAGGCACGGTATGCGCGCCGCATTTCTTGCCGATGAGCAGCGAGTCGCATTGCGTGTAATTGCGCGCGCCTTGCGCCTTAGGCATCACCTTGACCTGGCCGCGATAGGTGTTCTGGCTGCGGCCGGCCGAGATGCCCTTCGAGACCACCGTCGAGCGGGTGTTGCGCCCGAGATGGATCATCTTCGTGCCGGTGTCGGCCTGCTGCAGATTGTTGGTGACGGCGACCGAGTAGAACTCGCCGACGGAATTGTCGCCTTCGAGAAGGCAGCTCGGATATTTCCAGGTGATGGCGGAACCCGTCTCGACCTGAGTCCAGGCGATTTTCGAGTTCGCGCCCCGGCAAGCGCCGCGCTTCGTCACGAAATTATAGATGCCGCCTTTGCCTTCGGCATCGCCCGGATACCAGTTCTGAACGGTGGAATATTTGATCTCGGCGCCTTCGAGCGCGACAAGCTCGACCACTGCGGCATGAAGCTGATTCTCGTCGCGCTGCGGCGCGGTGCAGCCTTCGAGATAGCTGACATAAGCGCCCTTATCGGCAACGAGGAGCGTGCGCTCGAACTGTCCGCTTTTCGCGGCGTTGATGCGGAAATAGGTGGAAAGCTCCATGGGGCAGCGTACGCCCGGCGGGATATAAGCGAAGGAGCCGTCGCTGAAGACCGCCGAATTCAACGCCGAGAAGAAATTATCGCCCTGCGGCACGACCGAGCCGAGATATTTGCGCACGAGATCGGGATGCTCGCGCACCGCCTCGCCGAAAGAGCAGAAGATGATGCCCAGCTCGCCCAGCGTCTCTTTGAACGTGGTCGCGACCGAGACGCTGTCGAACACCGCGTCGACCGCCACGCCCGCAAGCGCCGCCCGCTCGCCGAGCGGGATGCCCAGCTTCTCATAGGTCTTCAAAAGCTCCGGATCGACCTCTTCCAGCGATTTCGGCGCGGATTGCGTCTTCGGCGCGGAGTAATAGGTGGAGGCCTGATAATCGATCGGCGCGATGCTGAGCTTCGCCCATTCCGGCGAGTCCATCTTCTGCCAGCGGCGGAATGCCTTAAGCCGCCATTCGAGAAGCCATTCCGGCTCGTTCTTTTTCGCCGAGATGAAGCGAACGGTGTCTTCGTTCAGCCCTGGAGGCGCTTCGTCGGCCTCGATATCGGTGACGAAGCCGTATTTGTAGCCTTCGCCTGTTGCGGACTGTACGGTATCGAGAGTGTCGAGGCTTGCTGCCATTGTGAGACCGGCGCCCTTCGCAGTTGCGGTATATGTTGCGGGAACGGCTGCAAAGAGCGTGCCACGCGGTAACTCGCTGAAATTAGGTGTTAATTATTTGCGCCGGTGCGCGTCGGGATCGCGACGTGTCGCAGATGCGACAGGGCACATCGGCTAGACGTACTGGATGACGCTAATCTGCGGACGCTCAGCCAAAGCAAGTATCTCGTCAAGTCGGACCAAGAAGCCAGACGAGGGCTCGGCTGGACCCCGGGCGACATAGCCCGAAATGTCTATCGAACCGGCCCGAACCAGCTCATCGAAAGTTACGCGCCTGGGGACTTTTTCCCCGGCCAATGTTGCACCGCCAATGAATGCTTCGCTCAAGCATTGGATTTGAACGCCGAAACCAGGACCAGGTGGATGGTCGATGTTAATTGGCCATTCTGTACAATTCACGCCGACAACCCTTGCAGCATTGGCAACTATCGGACCGCCGCTTGCTGCGCCGTGGATACGACAATCAACCTCAATATAGGGGAAAGGAATCATCACACGGTCACGGTAGTTACCTGTCGCCAGAACTGCGCCAGGGTATAACTCCGGCTGAAAAATAAATGAGCCATCTGCCGAAATATTGTGCCGTGGGAAAGCGTATGTTGCGATGCCAGCTCCGATTGAAGGTGCTTCCCAAGAAAGGGGCCAGCACCAATGCTGTAGGATTTGGCCGGTCTCTATATTTGTACAGGTCGCAGCTACACCTAACGCTATGTCGATTCGATCATTGTCATGAAGCCAGCACTGGGAAATCGGACGAAAAAGTACGTCAGATGGACCAAATAGCCCAGTATCAGAACGCAGATGCAGAATCACTAAAGGAGAAACCTGCCGTCGATCACGCAGGACTTCCTCAATGACATGACGCGCGGTTACGAATAACCCGTCGCTACTGATATAGAAACCAGTGCCAACCAAACTCCAGCGTCCTTCTGGATCATGCGTTAGCAACGGAAACGTATGCCCAACTGGATTTGGAAGCGGACCTTCTTCGGCACCAAGTTTGAAGTACCACTCATTGGGGTCAAGTTCACCTCCGAGAGGTAAGGGGATCTCTTCTGTCATATGCAATCCAGGTCTTAGTAAGGTTCATCGGTTTGGCGAAGCGTGGACTTCCGTCGATGAATCTTGCAGATTTGTACACTGGTGCGTGCGCTGACAGACGGCACAAGGGCCATACCCACAAAATTATTGATGCGAGAGTTCCCTTATGGCGAAGACTCAAATTTCGGCCCGTATCTCCAACTCTACCAAGGTCGCGCTGGAAAGACACGTCAAACAATGCGGGGTCGAGAAGTCGCGTGTGATCGAGGAGGCCCTGCTGCATCATTTCCAGGCGCTGACAGAGATTCCAGAGGATGTCATTATCCCGGTCCGGCTGGTGCTCGGCGAAAGGAGCATGCAGGAAGTTGTAGATCGTCTCAGCGCAGATGAGAAGCCAAGCGAAAACCTTAAGGCGCTGTTCAGCATTGACCGTGGCCTAACGAAGTGCGCATGAGCCTACGCAGCAATCCAGAACGAAAAAATCGCCATAGATTGTTATACCATGAGCACTTATAGCATCGCGGAAGCCATGGAAAAACTGCCGGAACTGATCGACCGCGCGCTCAACGGAGAGGCGATCATGATCGAGCGTGACGGGCGCCCCGTTGCCGAGCTAAGGCCGATAAATGTTTGGCCCGAGCGCAGGATCACAGATGAACATATAGACTGGCTTGAGGAGCACCGGATTCCGGGGCGTAAAGCTTCAATCGACGCGGTAACGCTGATCCGTGAAATGCGTGCCGGGGACTAGCCCGCGTCCCCGCCGCGCCGCGTGCGCGCGAGCAGCGACTCGCCCGTCTCCTCGCCGAAGCACTGGGCGAAGTCATCGCATTCGCCGCAGCTCGGCGCGGTGCATAGCGAATAGCCCGTATCGGCGCAGATGAGCCGGTAGAGGAATTTCTTCCACTTCATGTCGTGGTTGTTGCGCATCGCGAGCGGTTTGAAGTGGCGCGTCATGAGCTGGCTCAATTCGCCCCGGTCCCGCAAGCCCAAATCCTGCCAGAGATGATTGGGCCGCTGGGCGCACCGCGCGATCATTCCCGCGAGCCTTGCTTCGAAGGCCGTGCGCGAGGTGGTGCAGCGCTCGAGCAGGTCGAGGAGGCAGGCTTCGTCGGCGGGCCGCTCAACAGAAGCGTCAAGCGCGAATAGCCGCCAGGCCGCGGCCTTGGGAAAAAACTCTGCGGCGAGTTCGCTGAATTGTTCGCCGGTCAGGCCAGCGGCGGCTGTTTGCGGCTGGGTTTGCCCCACGGCCTCGCCGGACGAGATCGCGAGAATAGAGGCCACCACATGAGCGTCAAACTCGTCGCATTCCGGCGAGCGCACCTCCATCAGATCGCGGTATAGATCTTCGGCGGTCGCAGCTTGATTGGCTTCGTGGCTAAGGTCAGCAATGGTCATGGCTGGCGCATCCGGACGTTATGCAGCCTGATCCAATGCTGCGGGCGAGGCGGAATGCGTCTGGCAGGCCTTCGGGCACACCCGCGCGCACGCCCCGCAGCCGATGCATGCGCCGGGATCGGCCATGGCCATGATCTTGCGCTCGAACTCGTCGTCGTCATCGCCGTCCGGATCGACATCGACAAACTCGTGATCTTCCGTCACGCCTTTCAAGGTCATGACATTGCGCCCGCACGCCTTGAAGCAACGGCCGCAGCCGATACAGGTCGCGGGGTCGATGGCGATAAGGTAGTCCGGCTGCCAGCCGCGTCCGTCGCGCGTTACCGTGGTCATCGCCATCTCCTTTCCTTGATCTTGCGGTTATGCGTTTTCGAGTTGCTTGAGCTGCGCCCGTTTGCTTTCCAAGGTTGCGAAAGCATCGTGCGTGCGCTGGGCCACGTCGAGGACGCTCTGCCAGTTAATTGGCAGTTCCTCGGAAAGATCGTGCAAATCCATCTTGGCCTGCATGGCCTTGGCCGACAGCTTCTTGATCTCGGCTTTGAGGGTCTCAACCTCGCTCATGGTCTCTCCTCACCTAATATTTTGCCGCTTCGGGGAATTTCTCGATCATCTCAACGCCGGCGGCGACGAACTTCTCGCCGTCCTCGACGAGCTCGCTGAGGCTGTCGAAGCCGAAGCGGTGCGTGTCGCGCAGTTGCTTGTTGACCACCACGAGGCGGCCCGCTATGAGCACCATCCGGCCGAAGCCCTCATGATGCATTTTCATCATTGGCGAGACCATGACGCCGGTCGCGCGCTCGATGGAGAGGCCGACGGCGTTGTAGAACAGCTCGAGGCGCCACAGCGTTTCCGGGTCGGGATCGCCCAAGAGCGGGATCTCCCGGCGCTGTTCCTTGGTGACGATGTAAGGCGCGATTAGATCGAGATCGCTCTTTTTATCCCAGGCGCCGTGCGTATCCTGCGCGCGCCATTGCTTGATCAGCTCGTTCAGGAACACGGAGTCCGGCACCGTGTCCTTCACGGCCGCCGCTGCTGCTTCAGCCATTGATGACCTCATCCTCCAAATCGAGCTCGCGCTCTTTACCCTTCAGCATGGCCTTGCGCAGCCATGGCGGCGGTGTGCCCTTCAGCACCTCCACAAGCTTGGCGAGCAGATCGCTGATTTCTTCCGGCTGGTTGACCTTGATCGGGTGAATACCGGTCGCGACGACGCGGGCCGCGCCGGAGCCGCCGATGGCCGCGATATAGAGGATCGCGACATCCTTGATAGCTTCGATCTTTGGGGCGAGCTTGTCTTCGTTGCCATCCTCTTTGAGGTCGCCTTCGAACTGGAACACCTCGAGGAGCCGGTGGCCCTCCGGAGAGATCTCATAGACCGAGATATTTTTAGCCCAGCCGAAATGCGCATCCACGCGCTTCAAGTCCTGGGTTGCAAAGGCGACTTTCATGCTGCCGGCCCTTTCTTTTGTTTTGTCTTCACGGATCGTTCCTTTCCATGCCGGGCTAATGAGCCGTAAGCGCCGCGCCATCATGGCCCTCACTTTGGGAAAGCCGCCAGCTATCGGGCGTTGGCTCGTGAACCTCCGCCATGAACATGTTCCCGATTTCGAAAATGAGGTTGCGTGTGCCGCGATAACCGACCGAGAGCTTGTGACCGGAGCCCAGCCGGTCAAAGATCGGCAGGCCGTAGCGGAAGAGCGGGATGCCGAGCCGCTCCGACATTTGCCGGCCGTGGCTATGGGTGATGATCAGATCGCAGCCAGAGCTTCTATGTTCGAGGTCTTCGAGATCGCCGATCAGGACCTCCTCCGCCGGCACCTTCTCCAGTACTGGCGACTGCGTGGTCGTCACCGCGGCAGCGATGGTGCAGCCCATCTCGGCGAGCCAGCTCGACACGCTGAACAGGAGATCCGGCTCGGCGCCCACCGCGATCTTCTTGTTGCCGAAGGAGAAGTGCCCATCGAGCATCGCATCGAGGAGCTGGCTTCTCTGGCGGCGGAATTTATTCGGAACCGGCTTGCCGCTGATTTTGGCCAGGAACGCAATGAACGCATCGTTCGGCGCAAGGCCGGTGAGGCGGTCGAAAAGCTTGAAGGGCACGCCCGCTTTTTTCTCCAGCGCTGCGGCCGCATCGCGCATCTGCTCGCCAATCGCGATCGTCCAGGATGCGCGGCCCATGCCAGCGATCTCTTCGAGCGAGATGCCGCCAATGGTGGTGGGCGTGAAATCGTCCGGGATGTGTCCATCGAGCGAGCCGGAAAGATCGGGCAGGACGGAGGCCTCAAGGCCGAATGCCTCGACGATATCGCGCAACTCATCGAGATCGCCGGGGGTGAGATGGCAGCCCGGCAGGATGTTGATGCGGTTTGCGTCGCGGGCCGCGTCCGGCGCCGGGGCCTCCACCAGCACCTCGACCATGCGCTTCACGGTGCTGGCCCAGCCATCCTGGAACGCACCTTTGAAATCCGGTGTCGAAACATAGACGAGACCGAGCTTATCGAGTTCCGGGCGTTTCTCCCGGATGAGCTGGATAAAGCCGTCCACGTCGTCGCCCTTGGTTTCGGTTACCCCCGTGGAGCAGATGCCGATCATGGATGGCTTTGCGCGATTGGCGATGGTGACGACAGCCTGCTCGACATTCTCATAGCCGCCGAGCACGGTTGCGACCTCGCTCATAGCGGTGGTCTGCATCGGGATCGCTTCGCGGAAATGACGCACGAAAAGCACAAGCCCAAAGGAGGTGCAGCCTTGGCTGCCATGCAGCAGCGGCATGCAGCCTTTGACCCCCATGAAGGCGAGCGCGCCGCCGATGGGCTGGCTCATTTTCAGCGGGTTGACCGTGCAGGCTTTTTTGGAAATTTCGACCTTGACCATTTCCACCTCACATTGGCTGTATTGCGGGGGTGGGAGCGGCGCCATTCGCCACAGATAAGGCTGCCGCGGGAATTCCGGTCCCGTTAATGCGCTCAAGAAGAGCGGATATCCGTTTGCTGCAAAGGGCGCAGGGCGTGTCTTTGTGGGTTTGTGCGGTGATCTCCTCGACGCGCGTGAAACCGTTCGCCCGGATCTCCTTTTCTACGTCCGCCGCGTAGAGATCGTTGCAATAACAAACGACTTCTCCATGAACGCCGATCAAAGCTCGCGTGCCACCGGCGGGCAGGCTGGTCCTTGGCGGGTTGATCCTAGCTCTTGCCATGTCCGCCTCACGCTGCCTGTGTTGCAGGAACGGCTCCGGCTTCATTCGCAGGAAGCAGCGCGGCGGCAGGAATTTCGGTGGCGTTTATCCGCTCGAGCATCGCCGCGATGCGCTCGCCGCAGGAACCACAGCCTCCAGCCGCATGAGTACTCGCCGTCACCTCAGCCACGCTCGTGAGCTTTTCCGCGCGGATCGCATCCTCGATCGTGCCGGCATCGACGCCCTTGCAGTTGCAGATTTGTTTTTTCCGCTCGGCCTCTCTCGCCGCTTCGGGATTGGCCGCCAGCGCCGCCGCTTCCTCGGCATTGGCTTTGTCGGCGAGCTCTTCCCAGCTTACCTCGTCCCAAGGCGCGGGGATGCGAACCTGCTCCCAAACGGGATTCGAAAGCGCCTTGTCGATTTCGCGGACGAGATCGACCATGCCCTCATAGCCGGCATAGGCGTAATGGCGCTCCTGATTGATATCGAGCCAGGGCATTTTGGCTTTGAGCGCGATGAATTGCGAGCGGCCGCCCGAGAGCATGATGTCCGCGCGCGCATCCTTCAGAAGCTTATACATCTCGCGCGGGGCCATATCGTCGATCATGTGGGCGTCCTGGCCCATCAATTCCTTGATCTTCTCTTTGTCTTCCTTCGTGGATTTCTTGATGCTCGTGCCGACAAGCTCCATGCCGCCTTCCTGAAGCGCGGCCACAACCGACCATGACTTCACGCCGCCGGTGATGAGGAGGACTTTCTTGCCTTGAAGGCGCTCGCGATAAAATGCGATGCGCTCCCATGCGCGCTTTTCCTCGCGCGCGATCACGGCTTCGGTGCGCGCGATGAGTTCGTCCGGTGCGCCGCGCTCCACGAGAAGCCGCGCGATTTCGCGCAAGCTGTCGCTCATATCGCCAATGCCGTAGAACGAACCCTCGAAGAAGGGGATGCCGTAGCGCTCCTCCATCTTGCGGGCGACGTTGATCATGGCCTTGGAGCAAACCATCATCGAGGCTTTAGCGCGGTGCGATTGGGCTACTTCGTGATATTTGGCGTCGCCCGAAATGCAGGCGAGGATGCGGATGCCAAGCTCGTCCAGGAGCGGCTTCACCTGCCATAGCTCGCCCGAGAGATTGTATTCGCCAATGATGTTGATGTCGTAGGGAGTGGTATATTCGGGTTCCTGCGTTCCGATGACATAATCGAGGATCGCCTCGCCCGCGAGCTTGTTGCCAAGGTTTTTCGGCCCGACGAAACCGGGCGAGTTGACCGGGATGCAAGGCTTGCCGAACTTCTCGGACGCCTTCTTGCAAACCGCGTTGATGTCGTCGCCGATCATGGCCGGCACGCAGGTCTGATATACGAAGACTGCCGGCGGATCGTATTTTTCGATGATTTCCTTGATCGAGCGGTAGAGGCGCTTTTCGCCGCCGAAGACCACGTCGGTTTCGTTGATGTCGGTCGTAAAGCCGGTGCGATAAAGGCGGGAGCCGGAGGATTTCGCGCCGCGATTGTCCCAGGAATTGCCCTCGCAGGCGATGGGACCATGAACGAGATGAGCTACGTCGGTGATCGGCTGCAGC
>CAZCIF010000078.1:0-14613 GCA_964498645.1 uncultured Rhodomicrobium sp.
GCGAAAAATTCCGCCCTTAAGCGGGAGATCAAAGCGGCTCGCGCGGCCTTCGTGCCTGACAATTACATTCAGCGCGTCATTCAATTCGCGCGGCAGGGCTTCAAGTCGATCTCCTTTCCAAGCTTCGACACGGATTGGGAGGGCGAGGCCTACCGCACGGTAGCGGGGCAGAACTCCAACAACACCGTGCGGGTGGAGGATGCTTTCCTCCAGGCCGTGGAAGCGGACGGTGATTGGGAGCTAAAAGCGCGCATGGGCGCCAAGACCGTGAAGCGCCTCAAGGCCAGGGCGCTTATGGACCGGATCGCCGAAGCCGCTTGGGCGAGCGCCGATCCCGGCATTCAATTCCACACAACCATCAACGATTGGCACACTTGCCCTGCAAGCGGGCCGATCCGGGCGTCGAATCCCTGCTCGGAATACATGTTCCTCGACGACACCGCCTGCAACCTCGCCTCGCTCAATCTCCTGGCGTTCCGCCCGCATCCTTCGAGACGCGCCGCTGGCGCTCCTCAGGATGAGGCGGGAAGGGCATTTCGCCCTCATGGGGAGGAGGCCCGAAGGGCCGTCTCGAACCATCGGGATGAGGCGGGGAGGGCGCTCCATCCTCATGGGGAGGAGGCCCGAAGGGCCATCTCGAACCATGAGGTCAAACAGCTCATCGATGTAAAGGCATTCGCGCATGCCTGTCGGCTCTGGACGCTCGTGCTTGAGATTTCGGTCACTATGGCGCAATTCCCCTCAAAGGAAATCGCGCAACTCTCTTACGAGTACCGCACGCTGGGCCTCGGCTTCGCCAATCTCGGCGGGCTGCTGATGGTGTCCGGCCTCGGCTACGATTCCGATGAAGGGCGCGCGCTCACAGCGGCGGTCTCGGCGCTCATGACGGGCGTGTCCTATGCAACCTCGGCGGCCATGGCGAGAGAGCTTGGCGCCTTTGCCGGCTATGGTCCGAATGCAAGCCACATGCTCCGCGTCATGAAAAATCACCGCCGCGCGGCTTACGGCCGGGAAAGCGGCTATGAACTGCTTTCAACAGCGCCCGTTCCGCTGAAAGACCATGTATGCCCGCAAGCGGATCTCGTCACCGCCGCACGCGAGACATGGGACGAGGTGATTTCGCTCGGGCAGGCCCATGGCTTCCGCAACGCACAAGTATCGGTGATCGCGCCGACGGGCACCATCGGTCTCGTGATGGACTGCGATACGACCGGTATCGAGCCGGATTTCGCGCTCGTGAAATTCAAGAAGCTCGCGGGCGGCGGCTATTTCAAAATCATCAACCGCGCGGTTCCGGAAGCGCTGCGGACGCTTGGCTATTCCGAAGCAGCCATTTCCACGATCGTGGCCTATGCCGTTGGGCATGGCACGCTCGCGGACGCCCCGCATATCAATCATAAGTCGCTGGCGGCGAAGGGCTTCACCTCTGAGAAAATCGCTGCCGTCGAGGCTGGACTCGCCAGCGCCTTTGACATTAAATTTGTCTTCAACAAATGGACGCTCGGCGAGGATTTCTGCACCGGCGTTTTGGGCCTCACGCCTGAGCAAATGAACGCGCCGGGCTTCGACCTCCTCTCAGCGATTGGCTTCCCGAAAGCTGAGATTGAGGCCGCGAACGAATATGTCTGCGGAACGATGACGCTCGAAGGCGCACCGGGGCTCAGCCCTCGGCATTTGCCGGTGTTCGACTGCGCCAGCCCCTGCGGCAAACGCGGCAAGCGTGCGCTTTCGTGGCAGAGTCACATCCACATGCTCGCCGCCGCTCAGCCCTTCATCTCGGGCGCGATCTCCAAGACGATCAACATGCCGAATGCGGCTACGGTCGCCGAGTGCCGCGAGGCCTACATGCTGTCCTGGAAGCTTGGCCTCAAGGCAAATGCACTCTACCGCGACGGCTCGAAACTATCGCAGCCGCTTTCCGCTCAGCTCCTAGCGGAGGGAGACAGCGATGCGGACGAGGCAGCGGAAGCGCTGATCTCCGCGCCGCAAGGCAAGCGCGCGCAGCTTGTTGCCGAACGCATCGTGGAGCGCATCATCGAGCGCGTGCGGCTCAAGGCCGAGCGCGAGAAGCTTCCGAATCGCCGGAAGGGCTATACGCAGAAGGCGGTGGTCGGCGGCCACAAGGTCTATCTTCGCACCGGCGAGTTCGAGGACGGGCGCCTTGGCGAGATCTTCATCGACATGCATAAAGAGGGCGCGGCCTTCCGCAGCTTGATGAACAATTTCGCGATTGCGATCAGCCTTGGGCTTCAATATGGCGTGCCGCTCGATGAGTTTGTGGAGGCATTTACCTTCACGCGCTTCGAGCCCGCGGGCTATGTGCAGGGCAACGAGGCGATCAAGAATGCTACCTCGATCCTCGACTACATCTTCCGCGAGCTGGCGGTATCCTATCTCAGCCGCAACGACCTTGCGCACATCGATCCGTCGAATATCGGCGCGACCGTTATGGGAGGCGGCGTAGCGGAGGATAAGCCTGGCCAGAAGCCCTCAGCCTCCGTACTTTACGCGGATCGCTATGTGAGCAAGGGCCTGACCCGCGGGCTTCACCACAAAGTTGTCATAGTTCAAGATCAACCTCAACAGGAGCGAATCGGCAGCGCCACTGTCTATGAAACGCATGGCGCGCTTGCTTATGCCCTGCGTGCGGAGGAGAAAGACGCTCCGCTAGGGTCTCTCGATGTAAACGCGCGCGATGGGGCTAGTGCCGCGTTGACCACCTCCCATCTGTCAGCTTCGAGCGGGGTACGGCCGGGTAAGGCTGAGCTTCTCGCTGAAGCGCGTGCGAAGGGTTATGAGGGCGAAGCCTGCAGTACCTGCGGCAACTTCACTCTCGTTCGCAACGGAACTTGTCTGAAGTGCGATACCTGCGGCGGTACGACTGGGTGTTCATAGGCACCGCTGCTTGCCAGAGTCCCGCGCCGCGTCTGGCGCGGGATGGACCATCGCCTCAGACGCTGAAAAAAGGCTTAGAGCTGACGCCATGGCGCTCTGGACAATAAATCCCAATCAAGATCACGACGTTTACACCGTCGTGTATCTCCTCAAAGATGCTTTGAGATCCGCGCTCAGCGATGCGTGGTTCTTCGAGCGAACGGCTCTGTCAAGGGCCGACATCAAGGGGGCGGGTCATGCCGAAATCGCGGCACGGCTTGGACGCTTCCGCGATAGCTGTAAGACCTTTCAAGAACGCGAAGCACTTATGCTGACAAAGCTTCTGCGTGCCCGGACCTGGGCGGCCGAGCTGAGGAAGCTGGTGCCAGAAATACAGTGGGATATCGATCAGTTTATCGCAGCGACCGAGGCTTGCGTGCAGAAGCAAGACGAGTATGTGAACGATGCTCAGCATATGTTCCACGGGGGCGGGTCGCTGTCGCGGTTCTTTTCGCAGCGAAAGCCCGGGCCAGAAGTGCACTCGCAAGAAAGCGCCGCCGCCGGCCCTTATCTCGTAGGGGGGAGCACGGCGCTCTACCAGCTCCGTGTGGCGTGCGAAGTTTTTCTTGCTCAAATCAACGATGAGTTCTTCTCGTCCGCGCCAGAGGATACAAGGGTGACAACGCCAGTTCTTGCCTATCTCGATGCGGCGGAAGAGCACGGGCTGCCGCATTCCCAGGGCAGCGAAACGCACGGAGCAATTCCGAAAGCGCTTAACTAGCAGGCACGGCAAGAATGTTGGCTAAACCACCCCTCACCCTGTCCCTCTCCCATGGGAGACCTTTGCAAAACAGCATATCCCTCATGGTTCGAGACGGCCTTCGGCCTCCTCACCATGAGGGATATCAAGCGCTTGCGCCTCATCCTGAGGAGCCGCGAAGCGGCGTCTCGAAGGATGAGGCGGCTTTTGAAAAGGTCTCCTATGGGAGAAACAGCAACGTCCCCTCTCCCAGAGGGACAGGGTGAGAGATATTATAGTTGAATAGTATACGCCTCCGGTGACCGGTGAAACCCCTCAGCCGGGTTTGGTATTAGATAAAACCGCGGCTGTTGCGTCCTGAACACGGCCAAGCCTAGATCATATCGTCAGCCTAGCTTTAGCATTGAAAACTTGCATCTTCCCGGCATGATAGCGCGCGGGGCTTCTTCGGGAGGGTGCAAGGATGCGTTTGCTTTTTTTAATTTGTTCGTTGGTACTGCTTTCTGGATGTTCCACAATTGTTAAAGGAACCGACCAAGCCATCGCGATCAATACGCCCGATGCGCAGGGCGCCAGCTGCGAGCTGAGTTCGCCCGCAATCCCAACCCAAACCGTGGTGACGCCGGCGAGCGTCACACTCGAAAAAAGCCAGCACAATGTCAGTGTAATGTGCAGGAAAGAGTGCTTTACCCCAGGCGCGGGCATTATCGCGAGTTCCACCGAGACCATGGCCGCTGGGAATGTTATCTTCGGCGGTGTCGTGGGCTTGGCGGTCGATGCCTCGACAGGCGCCATGAATACCTATCAGCCGGTGGTCAGCATCCAGATGACGCCAATCAAGGGCTGCAAGGCGCCCCGGCGTACTTAGTAGCTGCAAGAAAACTGGAAATTTTGGCTCCATCCTTCGACAAGCTCAGGATGAGGCCGAGTCATATCGATGGGTTGAGCCCTCATGGTGAGCCTGCCGTCCAAAGCAGCGCTCAACCATCGTATTTAATATAGGCGTAGCGCGGGTCTTGGGGCGTGCCGGTGAACGGACCGCCCTCTTTGCCCGGCTGCCAGTGCACGAATTCCTCGATCTTCTTTGCCAGTTCGAAATCCCGATCGGTAATTCCTTTTGCATCATGGCTTTGAAGCCGGACCTCAACGGAATTGTAGGAAGCTGAAAGATCGGGATGATGCCATGCGGCTTCCGCCAGATGCCCTACCGCATTGATGACCATGAGCGTGCCTTTCCAGCCGGAAGTCTGGTATTTCCGGCAAATGCATCCGTCCCGGAAATGCCAATGAGGCAGGTCCGATTTGAGCCGCGCCTCGATCTCTTGATCGCTATAGGTCTTCCCGGGGCTTTTCCCAGCGCTCATGGCGATCCTCCTCATTCTGGCTCTGAGGGGAGATAGTCGGCGGGGCGGAGAGGAACAATATCGTGCGGGGTGGAGTACGTACCTTTTGGTAACTATATGGCGGACATGGACGGGTCCTTGGATGGCAATAAGCACACCGGCGCACGGGAGCGGAATGGCTTGACCGGGCGGCGCGGGCAGGGCGAGATCCGTTCAGACGAGGATCTCGCTTTCCATATTGAAAACCTAGCCGCCGCACACCCCGTCTTCGCCCCTCTGGTCAGCGAGGCCGGGAGCGTTCCCATCCGCTGGCTCGATAGCGGGTTCAAGGGCCTTGTTTGGGTGGTGACGGGCCAGCAGATTTCGGTTGCGGCGGGGCGGGCGATCTTCGGCCGGCTTGACGCTGCGCTGGGCGGCATCACCGCCGAAGCAATCGCAAGCGCCAGCGACGGCGTGTTGCGGGGCGCAGGTTTCTCCGCTCCGAAGATTCGTACCCTGCGCGCCCTTCAGGAGGCCGCGCTGAGCGGCGGCCTTGACCTCGCGGCACTTGAGCAAAAAAACGCAGAGGACGCCGTTGCCGCGCTTTGCGCCATTAAGGGGATCGGCCCGTGGACCGCTGAAGTCTACCTCCTCTTCGCGGCCGGCCATCCCGACATCTTTCCCGCAGCCGACCTCGCCTTGCAGGAGGCGGCCCGGCTTGCCTTCGCGCTCGATGCCCGGCCTCCTGCGCGCGAGCTGCGCGTAATGTCCGATGTGTGGTCGCCCTGGCGGAGCGCTGCCGCGCGGCTGCTTTGGGCCTATTACCGGGCGAAAAAGGGCGGCAAAGCGGTTGCGCCGGTTTAACGCTCGTCCTTCGATAAGCTCAGGATGTGGTGACGCCTCATGGTGAGGAGGCCGCCAGGCCGTCTCGAACCATGAGGGATACGGCGTTGAGCTGCCTCATCCTTCGAGATGCCGCCGCGCGGCTCCTCAGGATGAGGCCGTCCTCAGCTTTCCGCAGCCCTTGTATCCGCATCCCATTTCCGGCTTACTATCATTCCGCCAAGGCCCGGAACTCCATGCAGCCCACCTCGCTCAACTTCAAGGAAAACGCGGCACGCGCCCTTCATGACCCGCAGCTTCAGCGTGCGCTGGGCAACGTCAAGACGGGGTTCATCGCAAAACGCGCGCAAGCGCGGGCCGGGCTGCCGGAGTTCGACGCTCTTCGCGCCGTCGCAGCCGGGATCAAGGACCACGTTCTTGAGCATCTCGACATCTACCTTGAGGAATACGAGCGCCGCGTGCTTGCGTCCGGCGGGCATGTGCATTGGGCGCGCAACGCCGCCGAAGCGCGCGGGATCGTACTCAAGCTTTGCCGGGACGCCGGCGCCAAATCCGTTACCAAGGGCAAGTCCATGGTTTCGGAGGAAATCGGGCTGAACGCGACGCTGGAAGAGGCGGGCATCGAGCCGATCGAAACCGATCTTGGCGAGTACATCATCCAGATCCGCCACGAATCGCCGAGCCACATCATTGCGCCAGCCGTGCATTTGAACCGCGAGCAGATCGAGAAGGACTTCCGCGCACATCATAATAGCCTGCCCGCCGGCCGCGATCTCAACCAGATCACGGACCTTGTTGGCGAGGCGCGGGCCATGCTGCGGCAGAAATTTTTGGCCGCGGATGTGGGCATTACGGGCGCGAATTTCCTGATCGCGGAAACCGGCAGCTCCGTGATCGTCACGAATGAGGGCAACGGCGATCTCACTCAGCTCTTGCCGCGCACTCATATTGTGATCGCGAGCATCGAGAAGCTTGTGCCGACGCTGGAAGACGCGTCCACGATTATCCGCGTTCTGGCCCGTTCGGCAACCGGCCAGGAAATGACGAGCTACACCACATTTTCGACCGGGCCGCGCCGGGATGGCGATCCCGACGGCCCGCAAGCCTATCATGTGGTGCTGCTCGACAATGGACGCTCGGAGATGCTTGGCACGGAATTCCAGGATATGCTCCGCTGCATCCGGTGCGGAGCCTGCATGAATCATTGCCCGGTCTATGCGGCTGTTGGCGGTCATGCCTATGGCTCGGTCTATCCCGGCCCGATGGGCGCCGTACTCACGCCGCAGCTTACCGGCATCAAAGAAGCTGCGCATTTGCCGAATGCTTCTACATTTTGCGGGCGCTGTCAGTCCGTGTGCCCGATGAACATCCCGCTGCCCAAAATGATGCGGTATTGGCGTGAGCGCGATTACCTGCAGAAGTCTCCGGTTTCGTTGGCGAAACTTGCCCTGCGCGGCTGGGCGTTCGCCGCAATGCGGCCAGCGTTTTATAGGTTTGCGGCGAGCGCCGCGGCGCGTGTGCTTTCGTTCATGGCTGGAAGAAAGCGCCGCTTTTCGAGATTGCCTTTTGCCGCGGCATGGACGAAATACCGCGACCTGCCCGCGCCCGCGCCGCGGACGTTTCAATCGCTTTGGCAGGAGCGCGAACGCAAGAGACAGCACCATGGCTGATTCCTCCCCCAAAAGCGCTCGCGATGCTGTGCTGTCACGCGTGCGCGCCAAGCTTGGCGTTCGCGGCGACGAGCCGGGGCGGTGGGGCCCTGTGCAGTCGCGCCTGCGAAATCCGCATGCCAATCTGATCCCAGAACGCGCGCAAAGGGCGCGGCCCGAGTCGGTCAAGCTGTTCCAAACCATGCTTGAAAAGGCCGGCGCAAAGGTTATCCGCGTGCGCTCGCTCAAGGCGCTTCCCGAGGCGATTGCAGCCATCCTTCGCGAAAACAATCTGCCATTGCGCCTACGTCTCGGAACTGACGCAATTTTTGAGGGGCTTCGCGCGGAGCCGGGGCAGATCGAAGTTCTGTCCGGGCCGGCCGGGGCAAATGACACCACCGGACTTAGCCATGCGATTGCCGGCGCCGCCGAGACCGGAACGCTGTTCCTCGTTTCCGGGCCGGATAACCCGTCCACGCTCAACTTCCTTCCCGAAAATCATATCGCCGTGATCTTGGCGAGCGATATCGCAGGTTCTTACGAGGAAGGCTGGGCCAAGCTCCGCACGGTCTATGGCAATGGGAGGATGCCGCGCACCGTCAACCTCATTAGCGCCCCATCCCGCACCGCGGACATCGAGCAAACCATTGTTATGGGAGCGCAGGGGCCCAAAAGCCTTACCGTTTTGATCGCGGGTGCTTAGCAGAATGCGACTATTGTTGAGAGGCACGGGTTTCCATTTGCCACACATATGTCATAGGGATGCGCGATTTTTGCCGGCGGAGGCGAAGTCTTATTACCTCCGGGAAGGGTCACGGTACCCCGCACCCTGACCCTTCCTCTTTTTATTGTCATCGTGAGGCGGCTCCGCGTTCGAGCCGGGGACGAGCTTAGCCGCCGGCGATCCAGATTAGCATCGAAGACTCAGCCTGGATTGCTTCGCTTCACTCGCAATGACGGCGTTTCTTCTAGCTGCGCACGCGGCGCTTCTTATTGAGATCCGCATCTTCTGCGCCCGGCAACGCAGCCGGAACGGGCGCCGAAAAGCCAAGGCATGGAAGCGCGGCATCATAGCCAAGTACCCGCTCGACTCGGCCCGAAAGTCCTGAGAGCGGAAGGCGCAACCAAATAAGAAACAAATGTTCACGCCCCGCGGCCGACCCGCGCACAACGCCCTGCATCGGTATCCCCTCCTCGATCACCTTGCGATAAACCGAACGCCAATAATCGCGCTTGTGCTGCAGTCCTGTATCGAACACGGCGCGGCCCGTGATCTCGGTGCCGTAGATTTCCCGCACGCGCGTCCCGGCCAGGCGATAGCGTAGCGCGTCGAGATCCTGGCCTACGTCGAGGAGGCTCAAGCCGGGGAGCAGGTGGGGAATATCCACAGGATCGATATCGTAGCGGGACGGGAGCGGCCGCGCTTGAGCGCAGGTGCGCCAATAGTCATACAAATCCCGCTGTTCGCGCAGGATGTGCTGCGCGCGGGAAGCGAGTTCCGATGACATCCACCCCTCCGATGCCGGTATGCCGATCCGCCTTCGGCCTACCGGTCGCCGTGACTTTGTAACTATCGGTGATTTGCACAGTGGAACGCAAGCAGTTCCAGCGCTTGCGCGAATCGGCGCGCAAAATTATAGCCGCCGGTCAAGGACACGGCGGCTGCAAGTCTTTCGTGGAGGGAGGGGAATAGTGAGTCTTAACGCCCTTTGCGTTGCCCAAGGCCCATCTTTTTGGCGAGATTAGAGCGAGCTTCTGCGTATTTTGGGGCAACCATGGGATAACCCGGTTCCAATCCCCATTTTTCGCGATATTCCTCGGGTGACATATTGTAATGCGTGCGCAAATGGCGCTTCAGCGACTTAAACTTCTTGCCATCTTCCAAGCAGATGATGTAGTCCGGTGTCAGCGACTTCTTCACCGCCACTGCTGGTTTAAGCTCTTCCTTCGGAGCCTGGATCATGTGCGAGGACGCGCGGGAAAGCGCTGTATGCACGTCGCCGATCAAGCTTGGCAAGTCGGCCGCTACTACAGCGTTATTACTGACATAGGCAGAAACGATCTGAGTGGTGAACTCTACGAGTTCGTTACTTTCAAATTTATCCTCGAGCATTTGAGGGCTCCTAGCACGGCCTTGGGCTGAACTGTCTAAAGTTTTGTAGGAAGTGCTCTGGATCTCTGATTTGTCAAGCCAACGCGCATCGCTCTTGCGCTTTGTGGCGAGATCCTTGACCTTATTTGCTTGTTTCACAATCGTTTGCCTTTCGGAGTCTGAGCGGAATACATTCTGTATATCACAAAAAATGCGCCACTCAAGAATTCTGTTGACAAACACCCGTGTTACTTTAGACCGAAGCGCTGAGTGTATCCCAAAAGACATTGGGTCTCTCGCTTATTTGCAAACTCTGCTTTCTTTATAAAGCGGGCTGCGTATTGGACGGTCTCAGAATTCACAACGCTAGCCGCAGGAATGGAGTTACCGCTGGAACTTTCCGGTTATCCTGCGATTGCAACATTTCCTGAAAAAGTTCGATAGAAACCTATATTGAAAGTTTTCTTCTAATGGCGCGGCAATATGAAGCTAAGCGAGTTTTTCAGGCTACAGAGCATAATATTAACAAGAGTTAATCTCTTCGAAGCCGTTGAGCCATGACCAAATGTCTTGCATACCGCCAATGATGGCATCACGAACTCGCGGCAGCTATGCGGGCGCAGACAGCCCTGGCGAAGCATGATGGTTTACAAGTCAACTTTGGCCGGCAAGCCATGCATGATGGGCGTTTCAGACTTGGTAGCTAACGTCAACTTGCTTCCGTAAGCTGGTCTGAACCTGTATAACTCAAGCAGCGAGCCCACGATGCGTCTTCATCCCGCATTCTTCGACTGTGCCGAAAGCGCTTTGCTTGTGGATTTTGGCTTGGAGCACAGCAAAGCGCTTAGCCTTGCGATCCTGGATTTGAGCGAGCGGCTCGAAAGAGCCGGCCTAGCAGGCGTGAGGGAGAGCGTTCCGGCGCTTTCGTCGCTGACGGTGTTTTACGACGCCTTAGAACTGCCGGGAGAACGGCTCGCGGCGGAAATCGAAGCGCTATGCAAAATGGAACCCGATGCGCGCGCTCACGGGAAGGCTTGGGAGATTCCCGTCGTCTATGGCGGGGAAGCCGGCCCCGATCTCAAAGAGGCCGCCGCGCGCGCCGGCTTGACTGAGGACGAAGCGCTCCGGCTGCATGCGGCGCAGCTCTATCATGTCTATATGCTAGGTTTCTTGCCGGGCTTTGCCTATCTCGGCGACTTGCCGGAGCCATTGCGCCTCCCGCGCCGCGCCACGCCGCGCGCCCGCGTTCCGGCCGGATCGGTCGCGATCGCAGCCGATATGACCGCGATTTATCCGCTCGAAAGCCCTGGCGGCTGGCACTTGATAGGCTTCACGCCGGTTGTTCTCTGGGATATGGCGCGGCGGCAGGAGCCACTTTTAAAGCCCGGCGACAGGGTTCGTTTCGTGGCAATAAGCGAGGCAGAGGCGGAAGAACTCCGGCAACATGCCGCAGATGGCTGGGTGCCTGAGCCTGTGGAGGCGGAGTGACGCCAGCGCTTCGAATTCTTGAACCGGGCTTGGCCGCAACGGTGCAGGATTGCGGCCGGCCTGGCTATCAGCGATTCGGCGTTCCGGTCTCCGGCGCGCTCGATGCGGTCAGCTTGCAGATCGCCAACGTCCTCGCCGGAAACCCGCCCTGCTCCGCGGCGATCGAGATTTTGGGCGCGGGCCTTGCGCTCGAGGTCGAGGCAGAAAGTGTAGCGCTCGCCCTGGCGGGGACAGCGGCGTCCTTAACGGTTCAAACCGGAAAAGCTGCGGTTTGCGTCCCGCCCTTCCGCAGCGCAATCGTACAGCGCGCCGGCATCGTGCGCATCCCGCCTCCGAAAGGTGGCGCGGTCTGCTATCTCGCTGTGGGAGGCGGTTTCGATATCCCGCCTGTGCTCGGCAGCCAGTCGACCTACCGGCGGGCGGCGCTTGGCGGCTTCCATGGACGTGCGTTGCGCGCTGGGGACCGGCTGCCGCTTCGTCTTGCTTCTTCCCGGCGGGCGCCCGTTTTCCTCGATGCAGACATCCGCGCGCCTGAGGTTTTGCGAGTGATGCGCGGCCCCAATGCGGATTATTTTAGTGCAAGTGCTTTCGAGACGCTGTTCGCCTCCGCCTATACGGTGTCGGCGGCGTCGGACCGGATGGGCCTCCGCCTGCAAGGCCCGCGGCTCGAACGCGCCATCGAAGGGGAATTGCCATCGCAGGGCACGGCGGCGGGCGGCATGCAGGTGCCCGCCGATGGGCAGCCGATCCTGCTTCTTGCCGACCGGCAGACGACGGGCGGCTATCCGCGCATCGCAACCGTGACGGGCGCCGATATCGCCGCTGCCGGGCGCCTCGCGGCGGGCATGAGCGTGCGCTTCGGGGAGGTAAGCCGGGAGGACGCTGTGCGGCTCCTGAAGGCTAGGCAGTCATGGCTTGCATCGCTGCCCGCGCTGCTCAAGCCCGCGCCTGCGGATGCGCTTTCCGCTGAGGGGCTTCTGAGCCGCAACCTCATTGGCGGCGTCACCGCCGGCTCACCGGAAGAAAGTGGCGCATAATGACGAACCGTCATCGCGAGGCGGCTTTAGCCGCCGTGGCAATCCATAGCAATATCCGGGACTTATCCCAGGATTGCTTCGCTCGCAATGACGGCGATTCGGCTCCCGCTGGAAATGCACTAGCCTCATCCTTGCCGAAGCATGAGGCCAAGAATTTTCAGTTTTCAGGAACGCTGGCCGTCACGGCTTGACGTAAGCGTAGCCCTGCTTCTCGAGCTCGATGATCCGGACGATGCCGGCCGGAACTACCTTGGCCTCGCTCACGATCTCCGGCTTCTTGCCTTCCTGCTTGGTCATCCCCGCAATCGTATTCCCGCAGGCTGAAAATTGTACGTTAGGGCTTGCAAGGCTAATGCTAGAGATCCGGTCTTTAACCGGGCTGGTATCCTTGCGCAGCATGTGAAGCCCTGGCCCATAGGTCACGACTTCAACCTTTATCCCGCCTTTATCCTTATAGTAGTCGAGAAGATTCTGAACGTTGTTCAAAGTCAGATTCATGACTTTCGGGTCGTTCTGGTCCACATACAGCACAATCTTGTCCTGAGCAAGAGCTGCTATCGATGAAAAGCCAAGAAAAAGGATTATAGCCAGTACTATTCTACGAAATTCCGTCATATTTCCTCCTGTTTACTTGAATAGTTACGGCCTTCTGCCGCTTGCACTGCGGATCGCGATGGGTGTCGCGATCCTTGACTTTCTACTCGCATAACGATCCGTCCACAGGGCAAGGCCTCTGTCAAGACAAAGGTTTGTGAGAGAGGAGGCTTTCGAGCAACAGTTGCTGCGCACATTTCCAAAGCTTCATCACGGCAATTACAAATTCCAATATCTTAATATACGCTGTCCGGATGGGCTGGGGTAAGCGCCGGGCACAATGGCGCGCTGGGCAGCCTTGGGGAAACGCAACAAAGGCACTGAGAGGGCAAAACTTAAGATGAGTGGTACCCGTTTAAGGCGGGCGCACGGCGGGCTGGCCGGCGTTCTCGCGATAATGGCTGTTGTCTTCAGTTCTGGAGCCGGCCACGCTGCCGATATGAATGGGCCGGCCGGTTACAAGGACGCACCTGACGGCGTTGAGGACCAAAGCAAGGCACGCAAGCCCGCAGCCATACCAGCGGGCGTTTTGGGCGCCACCATGTTCCGGCAGGGCGAGACCGCCGTCGCATATCTGCCCGTGTTCGTGCACCTGCAAGGCAACTACATGGGAACGAACCAGGTCTCGCCGGCCACCGTTTTATCGATACCCAATATTAACACGCCCCCGGCCAAATTGCGGATTGTCCCAAACGAACAGAACGTGCAAATACACAGGTTCAGCGTTACGTACGGTGTATCCGACGCTTTCAACTTGTCAGTTCTGGGAAGCTACATCCAAAAAGAAGCGACGAGGACCACCTATAACCCGCTTGGAACGTCAGTGGTCGGTACACGCACCGATTCGATCGATGGCATCGGCGATCTTTCAGTGTCGGGCTTCTTCCGCCTGTATCAAGACGCCGTGCATCACGTCCATCTCAATTTGGGCGTAAGCTTGCCCACCGGTAGCACGACCGAGGAGTGGACCGGGCTGGCTCCGAACGGGAGCCTCAATGTGGCGCGCACGACCTATGGTATGATGCCCGGTACCGGAACGGTCGATCTGCTGCCCGGCGTGACCTATACCGCAAGAAAAGCGCTGTGGTCCTGGGGCGCGACTTATCGCGGGCGCATCGCGATGGAGGATAACGATCAAGGCTACCGTTGGGGCAACCTTCATGAGGTGTCAGGCTGGGCCGGCTACACATTGATCCCTGGGGTCACGGCGACGGCGCGCGTTGTGGGCACCGTTCAGGGGCAGATAGAGGGCCGCGATCTGCAGATTAAGAGCCCGGCGCAGGGGGCCAATCCCGCGTTTTACGGCGGCGAGCGCGTCGATTTGCTGGCCGGCGTGGAAGTTTTGGGCAAGCCATTCGGGCTCGGCAACACCCGCTTCGCCGTCGAAGCCGGCCCGCCGGTCTATCAGAACGTGAATGGCCCGCAGCTTGGCCGCGACTGGCAAGTGAACGTCGCTCTCGGCATGCGCTTCTAAGAAGACACCGTTAGGCCGGCAGAACGCGCATCCCTTACGCCTGCGGGTGTGGATGTGCGTTTTGCGTTAAAGTCGCCTGTGATGCGGGCATTGGCCGGGCTTCATTAGCGAAAACCGCGGCAATCCTCTCAGCCTCGCGGCCGGCACTATTCGGCGGCGGTCATGAAGCGCTCAACCTTCGCTGCAAAGTGACCGCACCAGTCTTTCGTCCCGACAACCGGCCACAAGCCGTGAACGTCAGCGCCTTGTTGCGCTATGGGCGGATTGTAGCGGCAGAGACCAGAACCGTTTTTCCCGTGCTTCTCAGCCGCTTTGCTCTGAGTGTCTATGAATTGGCAATTGCCGCAGGCACACGTGGTCATAGGAAAGTCCTCCCGATGCGTGGCATCCTCTGGACCCGCATTTCATAATGCGAACCGTTTTTAACGATAGGGCTGGGCTGTTTCTCTAACTTTGACAATCGTCAAGTTGACCGCTTAG
>CAZCIF010000079.1:0-14505 GCA_964498645.1 uncultured Rhodomicrobium sp.
GGCAAGCCGGCAAGACCACGATCATGAAAATGCTCACGGCCTTTCTCGAACCAACATCGGGCTCCGTCACCATCAACGGCTACGATGCCGGGACGGAGCGAACCCAAGCGCAGTCCTATGTGGGCTATCTGCCGGAGAACTGCCCGCTCTATCCCGAAATGACGGTGGCGGCGTTTCTCGATTACGCCGCAGAGCTTAAGGGCGTGACGAACGGAGAAAAGGCACGGGCGATCAAGGATGCGATCGCGGCAACCGAGCTTTCCGATAAAATCATGGCCCCGATTTCGAGCCTGTCGCGCGGCTACCGCCAGCGGGTGGGCGTCGCGCAGGCCATTCTGCACAATCCGAAGATCATCATTCTCGACGAACCAACGAACGGCCTCGATCCCTCGCAGATCAAGCAGATGCGCGCGCTGATCACGCGGCTGGCGAGGAAAGCGACCGTAATGCTCTCGACGCATATTCTGCAAGAAGTGGCGGCGGTCTGCGGCCGGGTCATCATCATCAATCGCGGGAAAGTCGCGCTCGACTCAGGCATCGGCGATATAAGCGGCGGCGGGCGTTTGCGCCTTGTCACGAACGGAAAGCCGGAGATTGTCCGCCCGATCATCGCGGCTCTCGAACTTGTGAAGGCCGTGGAAGCCCTATCGGTGGAGGGCGAGGCCAATAGCTATGGCCTCCTGCTGAACGGCCATGCCGCGCAAGAGGTGGCGCCGCGCGTGGCGCGCGCAATCAACGATAATGGCCTCGACCTGTTCGCGCTTCATGCCGAACAGCGCGATCTCGAAACCGTGTTTGCCGAGATAACAGCCGGCGCCGAAGCTCAAAAGGTGGCCCATGTCTAATGTGCTTCGTAAAATCCCAATGGACGGTCTGACGAATGCGCTGCGCATGACGCATGTGCTGCGGGTCGCGCGCAAGGAACTGTCGGCATATTTCTCCTCGCCGGCGGCCTTCATCTTCATCGGCGTCTTCCTCGCCGCTTTGCTCTTCATCTTCTTTTGGGTGGACCGCTTCTTCGCCCGCAACATCGCGGATGTGAGGCCGCTCTTCGAGTGGATGCCCGTCCTCTTGATCTTCCTCGTTTCGGCCATGACCATGCGCATGTGGAGCGAGGAGCGGCGCGCGGGCACGCTCGAATTTCTGATGACGGCGCCGGTGCAGCCTTTGCAGCTTGTCATTGGCAAGTTCCTGGCCTGCCTGGCGCTTGTCGGGATCACGCTGGCCCTTACGCTGCCGCTAACGCTCACAGTCGCCATACTTGGCCCGCTCGATTGGGGGCCTGTGATTGGCGGCTATGTCGCGACGCTTGCGCTTGCCTCCGCCTATATCTCCATCGGCCTTTTCGTAAGCTCCCGCACGGATAATCAAATCGTCAGCCTCATCGTCACGGCGCTGATCTGCGGTGCGTTCTATGTCGCCGGTTCGGATTCGCTCACCTCCCTTTTCGGCCATGATGGCGGCGAGTTCCTGCGGGATATCGGCAGCGGCTCCCGCTTCGATTCCATTGCGCGCGGCGTGATCGATCTTAGGGACATCTATTACTATCTCAGCATTTTTGCGGTGTTCCTCATCCTCAATCTCTATTCGCTCGAAAGCTTGAGGTGGCCGGAGCAGGGCCAGCGCGGCAAGCACTTTCAATGGCGGCTTGCCGCAGTACTCGCCGCAGCCAATTTCATCGCCGGCAATTTGTGGCTCGGCCAGCTCACTTGGGCGCGCGCGGACCTGACCGAAGGAAGCATCTATTCGATCTCCAGCGAGACGAAGTCTTATCTGCGGCAGCTTCAGGAACCGCTCTTGATTCGGGGCTATTTCAGCGCGCAAACTCATCCGCTGCTTGCACCGCTCGTGCCGCGCCTCCGGGATCTCCTGAAAGAATATGAGATCGCGGGCCGGGGCCACGTCCGGGTCGAATTCGTGGACCCTCAAAAAGAGCCAAGCCTCGAATCGGAAGCGAACAGCCAGTACAACATCAAGCCGGTGCCGTTCCAGACCGAGAACAAGTATCAGGCTTCGGTTACCAACTCCTATTTCAATGTTCTCGTCAAATCTGGCAGCGAGTTCCATACGCTGGGCTACCGGGATCTCATTGAGGTCAAGCAGGCTGGCGAAACCGGCCTCAACGTCAATTTGCGCGATCCAGAGTTCGAGATCACGCGCGCCGTCAAGAAGGTGCTCGACAGCTACCGGGGCTCAGGCGACTTGTTCAGCAGCATCCCAGGTCCGGTGCAGCTCGAAGCCTATATCTCGGCCGATGACAAGCTGCCCGACCCGCTTCCCAAGTTGAAGGCGGATTTGCAGGATCTGACGGAAAGCTACAGCAAGAGCAGCGGCGGCAAATTCACGGTGAAGTTCGTCAATCCCGACAAAGGGGGGCCGGAAACCGCTCAGGAGCTCGACCGGCTTTACGGGCTTCACCCGCTCGCGGCCGGCTTATTGAACCCGAAGAAATTCTGGTTCGGCCTCATCCTCAAAAGCGGCGGCAAGGCGGAGAAAGTCACCCTGCCCGAATCGCTCGACAAGGCCGGCCTCAACCAGAATATCGAGGCGGAGCTGAAGCGCTTCCGGCCCGGCGCATTGCGGACGGTCGCACTTTACACGCCGCCTTCGGCACCCCCCATGCCGCAATTCGGCATGGCAGGCGGCAGTGGCCCTGCGTTCCAGCTTCTTGACGCGAAGCTTAAAGAGAATGCAAGCGTCGAACCTGTGACTCTTGCGGACGGCAAGGTGCCCGAACAATCCGATATTCTCTTTGTCGCCGCGCCGGACAAGATCGATCAGAAGCAGGTTTTCGCCATCGATCAGTTCCTAATGAAGGGCGGCACGGTCGTCATCGCGGCTTCGCCCTACAAAGTGTCGCTGCAAGGCGATCTCACCGCGCAAAAGGCACCAACCGGCCTTGAAGACTGGCTGAAATTTCAAGGCTTGAACTTTCAGGATGGTATGGTCCTGGACCGCCAGAACGCGCCTTTGCCTATTCCCGTCGAACATGAGGTGAGCGGGATACCGATCCGGCAGATCCAGCTTCTCGACTATCCATATTTTGCCGATGTCCGCGACGGCGGGCTTGCTCAAGGCGAAGCGCCCACCCTTGGGCTGCGCCAGCTCACATTGTCCTGGGCGTCCCCGGTCAAGATCGATGCGGAGAAGACAAAGAGCCTGAAAGTGCTTCCCCTTATCCAAAGCTCGCCTGATTCATGGGTTTCTGCCTCGGCCAACGTCGTGCCGGACTTTGAAGCTCATTCCGATCTCGGTTTCGAGGAGGGGAAGAATAAAGGCCAACAAATTCTCGGCGCTATGGCCGAAGGTCAATTCAAGTCCTACTTCGCGGGCAAGCCTTCTCCCTTGGCCAAGGATGCAAAGCCAGAGGATGACAAGACCAAGGCAAGCGGTAGCGACGCCGCCGGCAAAGAGAAAGCCGCGGCGGAGAAGCCTTCGATCACTGGGGTGATCGAACGGTCTCCAGACAGCGCGCGCATCATTTTGATCGGATCGGGCAGCTTCCTGTCCGACGACATCCTGTCGCTCGCCTCTCAGATCGGCCGCACGCAGTATCTCGCGCCGCTCAACTTCGCGCAGAACCTCGTCGATTGGTCTTTGGAAGACCGGGGGCTTCTTGCTCTGCGCGCACGCGGCGGGCTGTTCTCGCGCACGCTGGAACCCGTGAAAGCAGGCAAGCAGATGATGTGGGAGTATCTCAACTATGCCCTGGCTCTGCTCGGACTGGGGATCGTTTACCTCGTTCGCCGTCACTTACGGGAACTCGCAAACCGTAGATATCTGGAGATGTTAGGGACCGGGGGAGCCTGATGGACATGAAGCGACTGACCGTTACGATGGGTGGCCTGCTCGGTGCGCAGCTCATTCTTGCCCTGCTGCTTTCGGCGTTCAGCCCGGATCACAGCTCCTTCAAGGCGAAGGAGCCGCTTCTGGCGTTCGACGCCGCGAAAGTTGACGGAATCGAGATCGGCGAAAGCGGCGCAAACTCCGTCAAGCTCGCGAAGCAGGACGGGAAATGGATTGTTCCATCGCTCGCGGGCTTCCCCGCCGACGGAGCCAAGGTGAGCGGTCTGCTCACGAAGCTTGCCGCGCTCAAGAAGGGATGGCCGGTTGGGACCACAGCGGAGGCCAGGAAGCGCTTCAAGGTAACGGACGATGTTTATGAGCGCCGGATCGTACTTAAAAGCGCCGGCAAGGCGATGGCGGCACTTCTCCTTGGCTCATCCCCTGCTTTCAAGCAAGTTCACGCCCGCGATGCGAACGGCGGCAATGTCTATAGTGTCGCTTTTGCAAACTACGATGCAGGGACGCGCGGCGAAGATTGGATGGATCGCGGCGCGATCGATATTCCGCAAGACCGGATCGCAAGCATCTCAATCGGCGGCGTTACCCTTGAACGCAAGGACCAGGGCTTTGTTATTCCGGCGCTTGCCGAAGGAGAGAAGCTGAATGAAACCGCAGTCTGGAGCTTGGTTGGTGCGGTGAGCCACCCGGCTTTTGATGCCGTTGAAGGCAAGGGCGCCGAAGCGCTTGCGAAGGTGAGCACTCCCGATATCGAGGTCACAATCAAGCGTACCGGCGGCGCAACAGACGTCCTTAAATTCAAGAAGGAGGCCGTGGGCGGCGCCTATCTCTTCACCGGCTCGGGCAGCGATTTTCTATTCCGCGTCGCGGAAGCGAGCATCGAGCCCATCGTGAAGGCGAAGCGCGAAGCGCTGGTGCAGGAGCCTTCCAAGGCCAAAACCGAAGGTGTGCAGGCGGAAACGAAGCACGAAGAGCCGCAGGCGCCCAAAAGCGGCGGTTGACGCTTCTCCGCATCACCGCTGAAAAAGGATCGTCATCGCGAGGCGGCCCTTGCCGCCGTGGCGATCCATGACCGGAGACTTGGCCCCTGGATTGCTTCGCTTCGCTCGCAATGACGGCAATCCGGTTTTCGCCGGATATGGGCTAACCGAACTCTGGCCTTTGGCCCCGCTGGCGCGGGTCAAGCAATTGGCGCCGGCTCGTCTTCGCAATTATCCATGTCCGCCACGGCAGACAGACGCTCGATATCCGGCACAACCACCTCGCGCGCGGTGCGCAGCTCGATGAGCCCCTTGCTTTTTAGCCGGTTGATTTTGCGGCTCACAGTCTCAAGCGTCAGGCCGAGATAGTCGGCGACCTCCGAGCGCGAGAGCGGCAATTCGAACTCGGCGTAATTGTCCGCAAGCGGTGCGCAGCCGGCATATCTTGCGCGCCTGGCAATGATGAGCAGGAGGCTCGCGACGCGTTCGTAAGACGATTTCCGGCCCAGCATCACTGTCCAATCGCGGCAGAGATCGCGCTCGCGGACCGTGAATTCGAAGAGCCACCGTTCAAGCTCGGGATACTCAACCAAAAGCCGGCTGAACCCCATCCGTGGATAGGTGCACAATTCGACATCCGTCGCTGCCACGGCAGAGAACCGGTGCTGATTGGCAATCGTGTGCCCCAGAAAATGGGGCGCATACATCAAGCCGATAATGTGCTGCCCGCCGCGCAGCGTAGTCTTGATCAATTTGATGACGCCGGTGGAGATGGAGGCGAATGACATTGCCTCGTCCCCATCCCGGAACACATATTGATTGGCAGGCACGAAACGCCGCCGGGCGATGGCGCTGAGCTTCTCGAGCTGATCCGGCCGGAGAACGCCGCAAATGCCGCGATGCCGGATAATGCAGTTCTCGCACCTCGCCGGAAAGGCGTGGGGCTGACCGGTTGAGTGGATGGACATCGTTTGCAAAAGAAGCCTCGATGGTACGGCGTTTTGTTGTCCTAACCGTAGCGGGCAGACAGCCTCATGTCCAATGCCGGGCCTGCGGCATTCAATGTCATTCGCGCCACAAATGTAGGCTCAGCGGTTCTTGAACTGCGCCGGGCGCTTTCCGGCGAAGGCGGCCATGCCCTCTTTTTGGTCCTCCGTGGCGAAAAGCGACTGAAATACGCGCCGCTCAAAACGAATGCCCTCCGACAGCGTCGTCTCGAAGGAGCGATTGATGGCTTCTTTCGCCATCATGACAGCCGGCAGCGAATAGCTTGCGATCTTCTCCGCTGCTTTCATGACCTCGTCGAGCAGCTCCGCGACGGGGACGACGCGCGAGACCAGCCCGCACCGCTCGGCCTCGGTTGCGTCCATTTGCCTCCCCGTCAAACAGAGGTCCATGGCTTTGGACTTGCCTGCGAAGCGCGCCAGCCTCTGCGTGCCGCCGGAGCCTGGAATGATGCCGAGCATGATCTCAGGCTGCCCGAAGCGTGCCGTCCCGCTCGCGATAATGAAATCGCACATCATGGCGATCTCGAAGCCGCCGCCGAGCGCATAGCCGGAGACCGCCGCGATGACGGGTTTCCGGCAGCGGCTCAAGCGCTCCCAAGGGGCGATGAAATCGGTCATGACAACATCGCCGAAGGTCTTGTCTTTCATCTCCTTGATATCGGCGCCGGCCGCGAAGGCCTTCTCCGAGCCGGTGATCACCATGGCGCCAACATCCGCATCGGCCTCGCACGCATCCAAGACCTGGTTCAGCTCCGAAATAAGCTTTGCGTTCAACGCATTCAGCGCTTGCGGCCGGTTGAGCGTAATCAGCCCCACCTTGCCCCTCTTCTCGAACAGCACGGTTTCAAAAGCCATGGTCTTTCCCTTCAAATCTTGGCCTGGCAGCGCGGACAGAAAAAGGTCGAGCGCCCTTGCTGGAAGGCGCGCCCGATGACGGAGCCGCATGCATTATGGCAAGGCTGCCCGGCCCGTCCGTACACGTCAAAGCTTTCCTGAAAGCTGCCTTTGGCGCCGCCCGCATCGCGGTAGTCGCGGATCGAGGAGCCACCCGCGAGAAGCGCATCGTTAAGAACGCCCTTGATGCTCGCGCATAAGCGCTTCGCGGCGGCGGCACCGCGCCTGCCCACGGCTAGCACGCCCGCTTCGCTTTCCGGCGGCAGGCCAGCGCGGAAGAGCGCCTCGCAAATGTAAATATTGCCAAGCCCGGCGATCACGCGCTGATCGAGGAGAAAGGCCTTGAGTGCTTGCGATTTCCCTGCCGCGCGGCGCATCAAATATTCAGGCGTAAGCTCATCGGAGAGCGGCTCCACGCCGAGATCCTTGAAATGCGGATGCCCGGCCATCCCGCTTAGCGTGACCAGCGTCATATAACCGAACCGGCGCACATCGTTATAGCGGATGATATCGCCGCTGTTCATGGCGAAAATCACGTGGTCGTGCCGGGGGTCGGCATCGTAATCGTAATAGAATTCGCCCGGCGTTGCGGCCCGGCCATGGTGCAGGATTGTGAAACGGCCCGTCATCCCAAGGTGCATGGCAAGACCAAGCCCGCTCTCCATTTCCGCAACGATATATTTCGCCCGCCGGCTCAGGCGCAGAACCCGCTCGCCTTGAAGGCGGCGGGCAAAGCCCGGCTCGAAAGGAAAGCGTAAACCTTCGCGATTGAGCGTCACCGTGCCGAAGGAAGCGCCTTCCATGGCGGGTGCAAGGCCGCGCCGCACGATCTCGACTTCCGGTAGCTCGGGCATGCGCAGACCTTTGCGCGAACGGCCGCGATTGGCAAGCGCCCTTGTGGAAAATAGATACTTTAAAAGTGGCCGGATCAGCCCTGCTGGAGATCGAGTTCCGGGTAATGCCGGAAAATGCCTTCCTGGTTGAACGGTATTCGCCGCTCCGACGCTAAGTAGGATGAAATGCGGGGCAGCGCCGCAACTTGGCTATGCAGGGCGGCAGTGTGGGGAAGCTTCTTCTCGAGTTCGATCATCGCTCGCGGGAAAGCATAGCGAAGCCCAGAAACAATCTGGAAAAGCGACAGGTCGGCGTAGGTCAGCAGGTCACCGGCGAGATGGCTCTTTCCCGTTCCGTTATTGTTCAGCACCCGCTCGAAATAGCCAAGAAACTTCGGAGCGCGCTGCTGCAGAAAGTCCGCGGCGCGCCGTTTGGCTTCCTCGCGCTGGTCCTCGTAATAGAGGCTGGCGGCGATGGGGTGATGGGTATCGTGAACCTCCTGCACGAAATCGGCGATGGTCAGTTGCAACTGATTGACCCATAAGCGCCCCGCTTCGTCCGGAGGAGTTAAATCGTGATGTGCGCCAATGAACATCAAGATGTTGGCAGTTTGCCCGATGATCAAATCGCCGGCTTTCAGGAAGGGAGGCGCGAAGGGCGGCCGCTTGATCGTCTTGCCGTTGAGAAGGCGAAGCATGGCGCTTGTTCCCTCGTCTTGGCTTTCCGGTTCCCGCGCAACGTCGATATAGTCCGCTCCAACCGCCTCCAGCGCAAGCCGCACGAACTCGCCACGCCCTTGAATTGACGGCCAATAGTAAAGTTCATATCTCATAGTGCTGCCTCGGCTGGCCTAACACGAATTCGTGATGGGCCGTAACTTGGCCGTGACTCGCGCGAACTGATAATGGCGGTCTAGAATTCGCCTGCACCGGAAGGCTTGCAGACCCGGCCTGATGGTTCCCTTTCAACACAAGAGGTCCGCCCATGATCCAACGAGCCTTTCGCTTAGCTGCCGCCTGCGCTGCAATAGCCTGTCTCGCGGCCCCGGTTTTTGCCGCGGAAACCATTCCGTTTACGGCAGACAAGTTTAAGGCTGCTCAGCAGGCAGGAAAGCCCATTCTTGTCGATATCTTCGCGGCGTGGTGCCCGACCTGCAGGGCTCAAGAGCCGGTGATCTGGAAGCTCGCGGACAAGCCCGAATATAAGGATCTCATCGTTTTCGAGGTCAATTTTGACTCGCAGAAGGACGTGATGAGAAGCTTCGGCGCCCTGAAGCAATCGACGCTGATCGCCTTCAAAGGCTCGAAGGAGACCGCGCGCTCCGTGGGTGACACGAGCGAAGCCGGTATCGAAGAGATCATAAGGTCCGCGTTTTGGTACTTTGAGCCAAGGCAATAGCGATGATATTGACCTCCGCGGGTTTTGCGCTGATTGCGGGAATACTTTCATCCCTGTCGCCTTGCGTGCTCCCGATCCTGCCGCTGGTCTTCGGCGCGGCGCTGGACCAGCACCGCTATGGGGCCGCCGCGCTCGCCATGGGGCTCGCCCTTTCCTTCACCCTCGCCGGCCTCTTCATTGCAACCATCGGTTTCAGCCTGGGCCTCGACGAGGGGCATTTCCGCACAGCCGGCGCGGTGCTTCTCGTCGCCATCGGGATTGTTCTTGTACTGCCCGCCTTCGAAATGCGCTTTGCTTCCGCCATGGCGGGCGTGTCAAACTGGGGTAACCGGCGAATCCAAAGTGTTGAAGGACAGGGCCTTTGGGGCCAGTTCGGCCTTGGCGTGCTGCTCGGTGCCGTTTGGAGTCCCTGCGTGGGGCCAACGCTCGGGGCCGCTTCGATCGCCGCGGCAAAGGGGGAAAATCTTGGTTCGGTTGCCCTTATCATGCTGGCATTTGGAATTGGCGCGGCCGTGCCTCTCCTCTTGATCGGGCTGACATCCCGCGAGCTGTTATTCCGCTGGCGGGGGCGGCTCTCGGCAGGAGCCAAGCAAGGTAAATTCCTGCTCGGCATAATCATAATCGCGAGCGGCCTTGGCATCTTGAGCGGCATCGACAAGCAGCTCGAAATCTTTCTCGTGCAGCATTCACCGGATTGGCTCACCCGGCTTATAGTTGCGTTTTAGCGGGCTATTAGGAGATTTTGGCTCCATCCTTCGACCAGCTCAGGATGAGGCCGAGTCATATCAACGAGTCGAACCTCATGGTGAGCCTGTCGAACCATGGGCCGTATGCTTTTTCCCCCGGATCTATTCGGCAGCCACGTGCTGACCGGCGGAGACCGCCATTTTTAACTTGGGCTGCGGCCTTGCTGGCGTGAATAGGCGCATGGCGGCGAAAATAGCCGCTAGCGCCGTGACATACACAATCATCTGCATGATGGAGGGCCTGTCGTCGTAGCCGGCGAGCGCATGCAGGATCCGCCCTATGATGCTGTCCGCGGGAAGGATCCAGGACGTATCCCAAAGCGTCGTGCTCAAGGCATTGAGAACACCCGCCTGCTCAAGGAAATGAGCGGATTGCGAGGCCATGCCTGCGGCAAGAAATGCGATGAGGACGCTTGTTACGTTGAAGAGATAACGGGAGGGGATTGTCACGAGGCCGAAATATGTCAAGGCACTTAGCCCAGCGCCCGCCACCAGGCCGAGCATCCCGCCTGCAAAAAGGTTCCAGCCGCTGCTGCCATTCGCGATCACAACCCCATAGAGAAAGAGCACGACCTCGGCGCCCTCGCGCAAAACGGCGATGCCGACAACGGCGCCAAGCGCCATCAAAGTCTTACTGCCCGTGGACACCGCATGGCCGGCAGATCTCAGCTCGGCGGCAAGCTCGCGCCCGTGCTGGGCCATCCAGATGTTGTGCCAGGAGAGCATAATAACGGCGATGCCAAGGATCGAGGCGTTGAAGACTTCTTGCCCCACTCCTTCGAGCGCGTTCGAAATCGAGCCGGCGAATGCGGCGAGAAGCGTGGCTCCAAGCAAGCCGGAGGCAATCCCGCCGATGACATAGTAGGTCCGCGAGGGGACGCCCTGAGTAGCGGCGAGCACAATTCCCACGATCAAGCCGGCCTCGATCGCCTCACGGAACACAATAATAGCGGCAGCAAGCATCATTCGCTCCTATTCGACAATCAGCACGCCTTGCGCCGTTTTCTCGTGAAACTCACCCACGAAGGGATAGCGGCCTGCTGCGAGCGGCTTAAGCTTGATTTTAACCGTTGCGCCTTTCGTGACCATCTTCTCAACATGGAGCGCATGGCTTTCGAATTCTTCGAATGTGTCATCCTCGTTCTTGAGCGTGATCGTGATCGCTTTCCCTGCAGGCGCTTTGATCTCGGCCGGCTCGAACTTGTGATTTTTAAGAGTAAGATTGATTGCGACCGGATCGTCTGCGTAAGCCGCAGCCGGCAAGGCGATCATCCCTGCCGCGAGAAGGAGGAGCGAAAACCGTTTCAAGCGCATCTCTCATGGTCCCCAGGTTCCGCGCCGCCGATGCAAGGCTGTTAGCGCCGGAGATGAATATTAGCTTCTTTTGAATTATTCTAATTCCAGAGGAAGTTAGCATTCGAAAGAAGATCGCGTGTGCTTTCCAATAGCTAATATTCACTCTAAAAAAATGCAATCTGTATCTTTTTGAGTTAGAGTAGTTCTAAATTACGCATTCAGAGTCAGTGGCAAGGTTTTATGGTAGAAAAAACTCAAGAATAGCTCAAAAATATCGTGGTAATGCCAATATAGCTTATGAATAGAGAGAGCTACGGAGGAGGGGACGCGGGACCGGCGTTACGAATGTATGACAGCGCCTTTGATCGCGACAAATTGGCACGCCGCTCCGCCGAGTACGAAGATGTGCCAGATCACATTGTGGAAGCGCATCCACTCCATGAGATGAAAAGGGACGCCAAGCGTGTAAACGATCCCGCCCGCAAGCAGAAGCCACACCGCATGGCCCGGCAGGGAGGCTACAATTGGATCGAGCGCCAGGAGCACGATCCAGCCCTGGGAAAGATAGAGCAGGATCGAAAGCTTATCGAAACGGCGCGGAAAGCGCAGTTTGAGGGTCACGCCAAGCGCGGCAATGCTCCATACGGCCACCAGCATGGCGGCGCCTGTGCCGCCTCCGGCCACGAGCGCGAAAGGCGTATAGCTGCCCGCGATCATAACGAAAATGGCGGCATGGTCGAGGCGCCGCAGGATTTCCTTGAGATCGTGCCGCGACACGAGATTATAGGCAGCCGACGCGGCGAACATGCCCATAAGGCCGATGCAATACACGATCAAACCGGCGACATCCGCCGCCGGAAGCGTGTGAATCGCGGCCGCTGCTAGAAGAACGATGCTCGCAGCAACGCTGAAGATAATACTCGCGGCGTGAATGCAAGCGTCCGCGAGATGCTCAACACGGGTATAGAGAGGGAAGTGAGGTTTCATCCCGGTCATGGCTCCCGCTCAACGAAAGGATGTTTCCTTCGATCAAGAGCTTAAAGCCATTCCGGCTTGAACGGAAACAGTTGTAGCCTGCTTTCCCCGCAAGAACCGCCTCATCCTTCGAGATGCCGCTATGCGGCTCAGGATGAGGCGTTTCCTCATGGGGAGGCCGGGCTCATGACGGATGCCGGCCGTTTCTTCATGGTGAGGGAGGCCGCAGGCCGTCTCGAACCATGAGGCACATCCTTATCACTCGCCAGCCCGCAAATTCGTCGCCGATAGGCGGCCGCGCTGGTCGCGCTCAAGATTGAAGCGCAACCTCTGCCCCTCGCGCGGCGTGCCGATGCCAGAGCGTTCCGCTTCGCTGATGTGCACATAAATATCCTTGCCGCCACTGTCTGGTTGGACGAAGCCGAACCCTTTTGCTGTATTGAACCACTTCACGGTCCCGGCGGGCATCGGGCTTTTCGGCTTTGGTCTGGCCTTTGTAAATTGAGCGGAACTCTTGTCGGCCGCTTTCGCCGCTCGCGGTCTCGCGGGCTTTTCCGCCTTTGCCTGCGCCGGGGCTATCTTATCCTTCGGTCCGTCCGGCTCGCTCGCGGGTTTGGTGCGCTCACCAGTCTCCATTACGGCAATCGGCTTGCCGGTGAGCTTTTCAATAGCGCGGAGCATGTTCCGCTCGCCTGGATCGCAAAGCGAAACGGCGACTCCTTCCGAGCCCGCACGCGCGGTACGGCCGATGCGATGGACATAGGTCCCGGCCTCCTCCGGCAGCTCGTAATTGATGACATGCGAAACCTCGTCTACATCGATGCCGCGCGCCGCAATATCGGTCGCCACCAGCACCTGGGCCTGACCGGATGCAAACCGCGCCAAGGCTCGCTGGCGGGCATTTTGCGACTTATTCCCGTGCAGCGCCTCGGCAACGATGCCGGCTTTGCCGGCCTGGATCGCCACGCGGTCGGCGCCGCGTTTCGTCCGCGTGAAGACGATGGTGCGCGAAAAAGCGGGGTCGCCAAGCAAGTCGTAGAGCATGCGCATTTTGCCTGCCTTCTCGACGAAGATCACGTTTTGAGAGATGCGCTCGGCGGTGGCGCCTTGGGGCGCTATTTCCAGCCTCTCGGCCTTGTGCAGGATTTGATGGCCGAGCTTTGCGATTTCGGGCGCCATCGTCGCGGAGAACATGGCCGATTGCCGGGATTTTGGGCAAAGGCTCGCGATTTTCCGCACCTCGTTGATAAAACCCATATCGAGCATGCGATCGGCTTCGTCGAGGACGAGCATCGACACGCGATCGAGCTTCACATTGCCTTCGCCGAGGTGATCGAGCAGCCGGCCGGCTGTTGCGACAAGCACATGCACGCCTTGAGCGAGCTGGCGGGTCTGCGGGTTCATCTTCACGCCGCCGATGACGATGCCGTGCCGCAGCTTGAGATGCCGCGCGTACACCATAAGGCTCTCGTGCACTTGCAGCGCCAACTCTCTCGTCGGCACAAGAACGAGCGCCTGCACGGACTTTGGCGCCGGCGGTTCATTGCGGGAGGCGATTTTTTCCAGAAGCGGCAAACCGAAGGCGGCCGTTTTGCCGGTGCCCGTCTGAGCGACGGCCATCAGGTCCGCGCCTTCGAGAAGGATCGGGATGGCTTTGGCTTGGACGGGGGTCGGCGTTACAAAATTTTCGGTGCGCAAAGCGCGGAGGATAGGTTCGGATAAACCGAACGCGTCGAATATAGACTGGGTCAAAGTTTGAATCTCACGTGCCGACGGCGCCGGAAACGACCGGACGTTCGCGGGGCATATGCCTCCGCCGCTGCGCAATCAGGGAGAACAGGTTTCGAGGACGAACATGAGACGTGGAGCCGCACAGGGCTCTCGCGCAATCTCAAGCCATCGATGTAGATGGAAAGTGATTGTATTGGCCTGCGATGTCAAGGCGTAGCAGCCGGGGTACTATTAAATAGGCCAAACAAGCGGGCGCTTGTGCTCCGCGGGTCTCACAAGGTCCGATCTCGAAGTCTTCTAGTCGGACGTGATCATGACCTCGGGAGGGCCATCCTCATCCTCCTCCACGAGCGTGACACCGCTTATGCACACATCGCCATCCATCAGGGCCACCGCAATTCGTTCCAGACCCGCACCTTCGCAGGGGCCACCCGCACAAAGACCGGTATCGGTATGGAATTTCGCGCCGTGCTTTCCGCACATCAGGAAGCGGCGCTCGGAGTCCAGATATTGCTCAGGTCCGTCATAAAGGGGCTGCTGCTGATGCGGACAGGTGTTGACGTATGCGAAATACTTCCCCTTGTCATCGCGCCCAATGACTATGGGAAATGGCTCCACCATCCCGCCCGCGCCGAACCGCGCGAGAGTGAAGGGCTGGACCCATCCACGGCTGATGCTGTCTGCGTCGCAAATGGCGTATACTTCAACTTCATTCATTGCTTGGCGCCTGCTGCCCGTTCGTTTGCCCACTACCTTGCAAGGTGCGTGGCTGGCTTATCGATGCTGCGTAATGCCCACCGCCCGAAGGTTGCTCTGGCGACAACTTTGCTTTGCTTTACG